>WTGL01000005.1:0-457 GCA_011523565.1 Acidobacteriota bacterium | reverse complement strand
CGAAGGCCAGTTGGAGTTGCTCGACGGCGCCAAGGCGAAGGCCAGGGAGATGGGCCTGTGGAACTTCTTCCTGCCGGACGCGGAGACGGGCGAGGGGCTGAAGAACCTCGACTACGCCTATATCGCCCAGGTGCTGGGCAAGAACCCGCTCGCATCCCAGTGCATGAACTGCAGCGCCCCGGACACGGGCAACATGGAGGTGCTCGAGCGCGTCGGCACGCCGGAGCAGAAGGAGAAGTGGCTGGAGCCCTTGCTCAACGGCGAGATCCGGTCGTGCTTCGGCATGACGGAGCCGAACCTGGCTTCGTCCGACGCGAAGAACATCGGCACGCGGGCCACCCTCGACGGCGACGAGTGGTTGATCCAGGGAGAGAAGTACTACATCTCCGGCGCCGGCGACCCGCGCTGCAAGATCATGATCTGCATGGTGAAGACGAGCCCGGGCGGGCCTGCCCAC
>WTGL01000204.1:4599-28651 GCA_011523565.1 Acidobacteriota bacterium | reverse complement strand
GCGGTGGCGAGTTCCTGCGCCTTCATGAGTCCGGTGGGTCATCCGGTCAATCTGTTGGTGATGGGGTTCGGAAGATACCGGTTTGTTGACTTCATGAAGGCCGGATTCCCGTTGTTGATCCTGGTGATGATGGTGGTTCTGACGGTTCTTCCGCTCGTATGGCCGTTGGTGCCGGAGGTCTGAAGACCGGTCATCCGCTGTGCATCAGGGGTCTTGACGCCGACCATGTTCCAAACGGCGTTTGACCGGAGCCGGCAGGTCCAATAGTCTCAAAGGCAGATCCACATAGGAGGCTGCTCGATGCGCAGATCGTCTTCGCGACGCTTGGCGGCCGGAGTCGTGCTGGTCCTGCTGCTGCCCGGCCTCGTTGCGGCCCAGAGAAGAGCGCGCGGGCCCGTGGAGATACCCGAGACGCCAGCGGGCTGGACCCTGCCCCGCACCGTGGACGGCCACCCCGACCTACGGGGGGTGTGGGTGGAGATCGGCGGCACCCGCGGCGGCGCCAGACTGTCCGACCTGGTGATCGACCCGCCGGAAGGTGGAATTCCGGCTCTGACCGAGCAGGCGCAGAAGGACTGGGACGCGCTCCAGCAGTACCTGGAGGAGCATCCGGCCGACACCTGGAAGGACCGCTCGCTGGGCGAGCGCTGCGTGACCCTGGGGACGCCCGTTCGCGCGAACTTCAACCAGTACTACAAGTTCGTCCAGAACAGGGACCATGTGGTCATCGTCATGGAGTGGTACCACGAGGCGCGCGTCATCCCCCTCGACGGTTCGCCCCATCCCGATCGCCGGATCGGGCTTTGGCTCGGCGACTCGCGGGGCCGCTGGGAAGGCGACTCGCTGGTCGTCGAGACGGCGAACTACCTGCCCAAGGGGTACGCCGGCACCCACCAGCGAGGGACTCCGCAGACCTGGTTCCACTCCCTCAACTCGGAAGAGCTGGTGGTGACCGAGCGCTTCACCCGGGTCGGGCCCGAGGTGATGCTCTACGAGGTGACGATCGACGATCCGCCGATCTGGGTCAGACCGTGGACGGTGAGGATGCCGATGGGCAAGCGGAACGAGCCGCTCTTCGAGTTCGCCTGCCACGAGGGCAACTACAACATGGCGAACATCCTGCGCGGCGCTCGGGTCAGCGAGCAGGAGGCCGCCGCGGCCGCCGAAACGGACCCCGAATGAGAGGCGGGAAGGTGCGAATCCGAAGGTGGAACGCAGGGTTTTCCGCCACGGTCGCTGCCGTCGTTACCGCGATGGCGGCGGCGCCGGTCCAGGCGCAGGACTACCTGGCCCCGCGCACCAGTGACGGCGAGCCGGATCTGAACGGCATCTGGCAGGCCCTGACGACGGCGCACTGGGACATCGAGGCCCACGCCGCCCGCAGCGGCCCGATCGTCGAACTGGGCGCGCTCGGCGCCGTGCCGGGGGGCCTGGGCATCGTCGAAGGCAGCGAGATCCCGTACACCCCGGCGGCGAGGGCGAAGCAGCAGGAGAACCTCGCGCGGTGGTGGGAGCTGGACCCGGCGATCAAGTGCTTCATGCCCGGCATCCCCCGCGCCAGCTACATGCCCTTCCCCTTCCAGATCATCCAGACCCCCGAGAACGTCATCTTCGCCTACGAGTTCGCCAGCGCCAGCCGGATCGTCTACATGAACCGGCCCGACTTCGACAGTCCCGGCGACAACTGGATGGGACACTCCCGCGGGCACTGGGAGGGAGAGACCCTGGTGATCGATGTCTCCGCCCAGGTTCCCGACACCTGGCTCGACAGCTCCGGCAATCACCACAGCGGGGAGATCCACGTCCTCGAGCGCTACACGGCGACCGGACCGGACCATCTCCACTATGAGGCGACGATCACCGACCCCAAGACCTACACCCGCCCGTGGAAGGTGAGCTTTCCCCTCTATCGACGGATCGAGAAGAACATGCAGCTCCTCGACTTCAAGTGCGTGGTGTTCGCGGAAGAGCTGATGTATCGCCACCTGAGCAAGGGCGTCTGGAAGGCCGGAGATCCCGAATGACCTGGAAGGAGGTCAACGCCATGCCCACCAAGGTCCTCATGGCCGCAGTCGCGTTCACCCTCGCCGTTGGCGCCGCGCCGGCAATGGGGCACCACGCCTTCGCGGCCGAGTTCGATGCCGACCGCCCGGTCAAGCTCACCGGGAAGGTGACCCGGATGGAGTGGATCAATCCGCATGCGTGGATCCACATGGAGGTCGTGAAGGAAGACGGCTCGACCGAGATCTGGATGGTCGAGAGCGGTAGTCCCCCGAGCCTGTTTCGGCGCGGCTTCACCAAGGACTCGCTGATGCCGGGCACCGAGATCGTCGTCGACGGCTTCCAGGCCAAGGACCGCTCGAACAAGTGCGCGGGACGCACGGTGACCTACACCAACGGGGAGAGGCTGTTCCTGGGATCTTCCGGCACCGGCGCGCCGAGAGACTCGGCCGACCCGTCGGAGCCACCGAACCCATGAGGGCTGGATACGCGGCACTGGCGGCAGTGGCGGCCGTCCTGGCAGCCCCCGCCGCCTTCGGCGAATCCGGCACGCCCGACGTCGAGTGGCCGCACCATGGCCGCGACCACGCCTTCAGCCGCTACTCGCCGCTAGCGGACATCGACGGCGACAACTTCTCCCAGCTCGAGGTGGCCTGGCGCTGGAAGTCCGCCGACCACCGCGTCAGGGAGGTGCCCGGCGCCTTCTCCGGCTCGGCGCTCATGATCGGCGGCCGGGTCTACATGATGACCACACTGTGGCAGCTTGCGGCACTCGATGCCGCCACCGGCGAAGAGATCTGGGTGTTCGACTCCGAAGCGTACGAGGCGCCCAGGGCCGCGTACTCGGGTCCCCGGGGGATCGAGTACTGGACGGACGGCGAGGAGGAGCGCATCCTGTTCGCCACTTCCGGCAAGCTGCTGATCTCGATCGACCTGGCGACCGGCCAACCCGATCCCGACTTCGGCGAGGAGGGCTTCGTCCACATGGCGCTCGACGACCTCGGACGCCCCGGGATCCGGCTGCGCGACATCAGCGCCGGCTCGCCCGGGATCGTCGTCGGCGACACGTACATCGTCGGCTCGCGGATCTTCGACGTGCCGTCGAAGAAGACGGGCATTCCGCCGGGTCACGTGCGCGCCTACGACGTGCGCACCGGCGAGCAGAAGTGGCGCTTCCACACGATTCCGCAGGAAGGCGACGACTTCACCGAGACCTGGGAGAACGACTCCTGGAAGTGGATGGGCAACACGAACGTGTGGGCGCCGCTCGCCGCCGACGAGGAGCTCGGCTACGTCTACTTCGCCACGTCGACACCGTCGAGCGACTACTACGGCGGCGACCGCCACGGCGACAACGTCTACGGCGAGAGCCTGGTCTGCGTCGACGTCGAGACCGGTGAGCGTGTCTGGCACTTCCAGACCGTGCACCACGGCATCTGGGACTACGACAACGCCTCGGCCCCCAACATCGTCGACGTGGTCGTCGAAGGCCGGCTGCGCAAGGCCGTGGCCATGGCGGCGAAGACCGCCTTCCTCTACGTCTTCGATCGGGTCACCGGCGAGCCGCTGTGGCCGATCGAGGAGCGGCCGGTTCCCCCATCCACGGTGCCCGGCGAGATGCTCTCGCCGACCCAGCCGTTTCCGACGAAGCCGCCGGCGTTCGATCTGCAGGGGTTGACCGTCGACGATCTGGTGGACTTCACGCCGGAGCTGCGCCAGGAGGCCCTCGAGGTCATCGAGTCGTTCGTCACCGGACCGATCTTCACGCCCTCCATCGTCGTCGGCGAGGGGGGCAAGCTCGGCACGATCGTCTCGCCCGGCGCGGGCGGCGGGGCGAACCATCCGGGCGCCTCGTTCGATCCCCTGACCGGGATCGTCTACGTCCAGTCGACGACCCAGCTCGGCGCCTGGGGGCTGGCGAAGCCGGACCCCGCGCGCAGCGAGTTCCGCTACGTGAAGCAGTCGACGGGAGGAGGGGGAGGACTCAAGATCCCCCAGGGGCTGCCCCTGACCAAACCCCCTTACCGGCGCATCACGGCGATCGATCTGAAGACCGGCGAGCACGCCTGGCAGGCGCCGCTGGGAGAAGGTCCGACCGATCACCCCGCGATCCGCCACCTTGATCTCGGCCCCCTGGGCAGCCGTCCGTCGAGCGGCACCCGCGAAGGCGGGCTGCTGGTCACCAGGACGCTGCTGATCACCCACTCCCCCAAGCGGGAGAGCTGGGACGCCCCGACGGCGACCGCCAGCTACCTCACCGCCTACGACAAGGCCACCGGCAAAGTGCTGGGGCAGGTCGAGACCGACACGGCGCTGCACGGCGTGCCCATCACCTACCGGCATCAGGGCCGCCAGTACATCGTGGTTCCGGCAGGCGGCAGACCGGGCGGCAGAGCCGTAGGCAGAAACGCGAACATCCAGCCGGCGACGGCGGAGCTGGTGGCCTTCGCCCTGCCGAAGGAGGACTGACGACCGCGCTCGGCGGGATGAGGAGGTCCGAGAGATGATCAGGAATGTCGCACGCTCCTTCTCCCACCGGCCGGGCACGCTCGTCCTCGGTCTCGTAGCCTGCGGTTGCGCCGCTCCCTCGGGCGAGGCCGGACCGTCGTCGGGTCCGCCACGTCCGAACATCATTCTCATGATGAGCGACGACCAGGGCTGGGGCGACGTCGAGTACCCACAGCAGCTCGCCCCCGGCGACGTCTTTCCGGGCCACAGCGAGGTCAAGACGCCCGAGTTGCGCGAGATGGCGGCGGCCGGCCTCCAGTTTCACCGGATGTACTCGCACGGTTCGAACTGCAGTCCGACCCGGTCGTCCTTCGTCACCGGTCGCTCTCCGCGCCGCAACCACGTCGACATGGCCTACAACGACGGTCTCCGCAACCTGGAACTGACGATCGCCGAACTGGCCCAGACGCAGGGCTACATGACCGGACACTTCGGCAAGTGGCACCTCGGCAACCTGAACCGGACACCCGAACCCGACGCGGACGACCTCGCGCGCTGCGGCGGCCGCTGCTTCGGCCGGAGCGGAGGCGACTTCTACTCCGCGCCTTGGCACCACGGGTACGAGCGCGCCTGGGCGTCCCCGCAGGCGCTGCCGACCTTCGAGCCGATGCGCAACGACCCCGCGGGCCCCCTCCCGAGCGAAGGCAACCACATCGGGGCGCACTACTGGACCGGCCACGAGCAGCACATCGACATCGACTCCCCCACGCTCGCCGGCGACGCCTCCGCGATCCTGGTCCGGGAAACGATGCGGTTCATCGACGACGCCGTTGCCGCCGAGCGCCCCTTCTTCGCCGTCGTCTGGTTCCATCCGCCGCACAGCCCCCATCGCCTCGACCAGGCGACTCTCGACGAGTTCTACTCGTCCGAAGAGCAGGCGGAGATGAACGACTACGAGAAGGCCTACTACTCAGGCATCACGGCGATGGACAAGGAGATCGGCCGCCTGCGCGCCCACCTGCGCACCCTCGGCATCGAAGGCGACACGCTCGTGACCTTCACTTCCGACAACGGGCTTTCGGGGTCCGTGAGACTCGACGACCGGGACGAAGCGAAGGCCGGCCTGCGCGGATTCAAGGGCTCCATCTGGGAGGGCGGTGTCCGGGTACCGGGCATCGTCGAGTGGCCGGGGCAGATCCCTCCCGGAGAGACCTCCACGCCGATGATCACCAGCGACTACCTGCCGACCCTCCTGGACATCTGGGAAGTCGACCTGCCCGACGCGCGACCGCTCGACGGTGAGTCGATGTCCGAAGTCCTCTTCGGCGATCGCTCGGCCCCGCGCCTGGGCCGTCTCCGTTTCGACGACTGCGACGATCCCGTTCCGGAGCGCGCCGCCGGCGAGCCCGAGGACTGCGACAGCGCCGGCCGGGGCCGCGGCGGCCGGGGATTGACCAGGGTGGGCGGCGGACGCTCCATCCTCGATGACCGCTACAAGCTGATCTCGGTGACCAGCGGCCGGGAATGGGAACTCTTCGACCTGCTCGAAGACCCGCGCGAACAGACCCCGGTCGCCACCAGCGCCGACGTCGACTCGAAGCCGCCGGAGATCCGGGCGATCTTCACCTCGCTTCTCGACGAGATCACGACCTGGTACGAGGTGGACACCGCGGCCAGCCGCGAGGGCGCCGACTACGACACGCGCATCGCCGGCGCCGACGGCGTCGATCTTCTCGGCGACGTCGGCGACGAGACCGCCCCCGCCGATCTGTCGACTGCTCGCCGAACGTCTCCCGATCGTCCGGAGCTGGTCGTCGAGCGGCAGTTCGCCACCCTCGGCGAGGACCTGGCGATCGAAAGCGACGGCGCCTCCGCCGCCTACGGCGCCGGCAACCCGCCTCCCGGAGCGACCGTACCCGCGGGCACCGTCGTCCACAGCTACCTGCTGCATTTCGCCCCCACCGCGACAGGCGAACTGAATGGCGTAGAGATCACGTTCGACGACCCCATCCTGGGCGTCGCCGCGAGTTCGGAAAGTCTCGCCGCCAGCGACTTCCTCGCCTTCGCCAACCCCGACTTCGGCGCCTCGGCCGATCGCGGCACCCTGGTCGACGAGACGGACGCCGACGGCTGGGAGATCCTCGCCGACGGAACGACGATCCTCATCGATCTGGCCGCCGGCGCCGAGGGCATGGATCAGTTGCGGATCCTCACCGAGGCGGCCTTGCAGCGGGCCCAGTGAACAGGAACGTTCGTCTACCCTCCACCGCGATCCGGCGGACCCACCTTGCCCTGGCGGTGCTGGCAGCCGCCTCGACGGCCACCGGGGCCTTCGCCCAGTCAGATCCGGCAAACGCAGAGTGGCGGCATCACGGCCGCGACCACGCCTTCACCCGCTACTCGCCTCTCGACCAGATCGATGCGTCGAACTTCGAGCAGCTCGAGGTGGCCTGGCGCTGGAAGTCGGCCGATCACGACCTGAGGGAGGAACCGGGGACCTTCCGGGGCTCGGCGCTCATGATCGGCGGCCGCGTCTACATGGCGACCAGCCTCTGGCAGATCGCCGCCCTGGACGCCGAGACCGGCGAGCAGCTCTGGCTCTACGACCCGAAGAGCTACGAGTTCCCGCGAGCCTACGGCGCCACTCCCCGAGGCCTCGAGTACTGGACCGACGGCGAGGCCGAGCGCATCATCTTCATCACGAGCGGCAAGCAACTGATCTCGCTGGATCTCGCGACGGGACGCCCCGACCCCGCCTTCGGAGAAGACGGCATCCTCGACCTGTCGGATGACCGGCTGGGCCGCGAGGAGGTCTTCCAACGCGACATCAGCGCCGGCTCGCCCGGGATCGTGATTCGCGACACCTTCATCGTGGGCTCGCGAATCGCCGATGCCCCGGCGACGAAGCAGGGCCTTCCGCCCGGCCACGTGCGGGCCTACGACGTCCGTACCGGCGAGCCGAAGTGGCGCTTCCACACGATTCCGCAGGAGGGCGAGGAGTTCACCGAGACGTGGCACGACGACTCCTGGAAGTGGGTTGGCGGCGCCAACGTGTGGGGAGCGATGGCCGGCGACGAGGAACTCGGCTACGTCTACATCCCCACCACGACGCCGACCGGCAATCTCTGGGGCGGCCACCGGCCCGGCGCGAACGTCTACGCCGAGAGCCTGCTCTGCCTCGACGCCGAAACCGGCGAGCGCGTCTGGCACTTCCAGGCCGTTCATCACGGCATCTGGGACTGGGACATCGCCTCCGCCCCCGTTCTCGCCGACGTCGTGATCGACGGCCGGTTGCGGAAGATCGTCGCACAGGTGTCCAAGACGGCCTTCACCTACGTCTTCGACCGGGTCACGGGCGAGCCGATCTGGCCGATCGAGGAGCGCCCGGTGCCGCAGACCACGGTGCCCGGGGAGTGGACGGCACCGACCCAGCCCTTTCCGACCAGGCCGGCGGCCTTCGATCTCCAGGGTGTGACGATCGACGATCTGATCGACTTCACGCCGGAGCTGCGAGAGGAGGCGCTCGAGATTGCCGACGAGTTTCTCCTGGGACCGATGTTCACGCCTCCGATCGTCGCGGGCGAGGGAGGCAAGACGGCGACGCTCGCGGTGCCGGGAATGGCGGGTGGAGCGAACCATCCCGGCGCCTCGCTCGATCCGTTGACCGGCGTCCTCTACGTTCAGTCGCGAACGCAGCCGACCGGGGTGGCGGTCGCGCCGCCGGACCCCGCGCGCAGCGAGTGGAAATGGGTCAGCCGCGGCGGTCGGGTCGGGAGCCCCCAGGGACTGCCGCTCCTCAAGCCTCCGTACCAGCGCATCACGGCGATCGACCTGAACACCGGCGAGCACGCCTGGATGGTGCCGTTCGGCGAGGGACCGACCGACCACCCCGCGATCAGCCATCTCGATCTCGGCCCTCTCGGCAGCCGCCCTTCGAGCGGCAACCGCGAGGGCGGACTTCTGATCACCAGGAGCCTGCTGATCACCTACGTGCCGAACTGGCCGAGCTGGGACGCTCGCGCCGCCAGGGGCAGCTACCTACAGGCCTACGACAAGGCAACCGGCAAGCTCCTGGCGGAGGTGGAGACGGAGGCCACCCTGCACGGTGTGCCGATGACCTACCTGCACCAGGGCCGCCAGTACATCGTCGTGCCGGCCGGCGGCAAGGTCGTTTCGAGAACCGCGCGCAGCGGCCCGGAGACCGCTCAACTCGTCGCCTTCGCCCTGCCGGCCGCGCCCGAGCCTCCTCCGGCGCGGCCCAACGTCGTTCTGATGATGAGCGACGATCAGGGATGGGGCGCCGTCGAGTACCCGCAGCAACTCGCACCCGGAGACGTCTTTCCCGGCCATCCCGAGATCAGGACGCCCAACCTGCGGTCGATGGCCGAGGCAGGGCTCCAATTCCATCGCATGTACTCGGGTGGCTCGGTGTGCAGCCCGACACGGGCCTCCTTCGTCACGGGCCGGGCGCCGCGCCGCAACAGCGTCGACTTTGCGTACAACGACGGCCTTCGCAACCTCGAACTGACGCTGGCGGAGCTCGCAAAGACCCAGGGCTACACGACCGGACACTTCGGCAAGTGGCACCTCGGCGATCTCACCAAGACGCTGCGGGACCGGAACGGCGGCGAGTTCTACTCACCGCCCTGGAACCACGGCTACGACCGCGTCTGGGCAAGCGAGCAGGCGCTGCCGACCTTCGAGCCGATGAAGGAGGATCCCCTGGGGCCGCTCCCCGGCGAGGGCAACTTCCACGGCGGCCGCTACTACACCGGACCCGGCAAGCACGCGGATCCGGACTCGCCCGAGCTGCGCGGCGACGCCTCGGCGATCATCATCCGCGAGACGCTGGGCTTCATCGACGACGCGGTCGCGGCGGAGCGCCCCTTCCTCGCCGTCGTCTGGCTGCATGCACCGCACGGCCCGCACCGCCTCAACCAGGCGACGCTCGACGAGTTCTACACGTCGAAGGAGCAGGCGCAGTGGACCGAGTACGAGGCGCGCTACTACTCCAGCATCGTGGCGATGGATCGAGAGATCGGCCGCCTGCGGACGCATCTCCGCGAACTCGGCATCGAAGGCGAGACGCTCGTGACCTTCACCTCCGACAACGGGCAGTCGGGCTCCGTCAGGATGGAGTTCGAGAGCGAGGGCAAGGGTGGCCTGCGGGGTTCCAAGAGCAACCTCTGGGAGGGCGGAGTCCGGGTGCCCGGCATCGTCGAGTGGCCGGGACGGATCGCCCCCGGCGAGACCTCGACGCCGATGACGACCAGCGACTACCTGCCGACCCTCCTGGACATCTGGGGAATCGGGATGCCGGACGCGCGTCCGCTCGACG
Source organism: Acidobacteriota bacterium (assembly GCA_011523565.1). Classification (GTDB taxonomy): domain Bacteria; phylum Acidobacteriota; class Thermoanaerobaculia; order Multivoradales; family Multivoraceae; genus Multivorans. The sequence continues at coordinate 18,864 of WTGL01000204.1, read as the reverse complement.
GCGAGTCGATGACCGAGGTCCTCTTCGGCGATCGCTCGGCGCCGCGCCGTGGCCGTATCCGGTGGGAGGACTGCGGTGACCCGACTCTCGAGCGCGGCGACGACGAGGACACCGACTGCGACAGCCGGCGTACGCGCATGCTGCAGAGAGTCGGCGGCGAGCGGTCGATCGTCGACGGCCGCTACAAGCTGATCTCCGAAACCAGTGGCCGGGAGTGGGCGCTCTACGACCTGATCGAGGATCCACGCGAAGAGACGCCGGTCGCCACCAGCGCCGACGTCGCTTCGAAGCCACCGAAGATCCAGAACGTCTTCCAGTCGTTGCTGGACGACATCACGCACTGGTTCGAAGTGGAAGCGGCCCGAAGCCGCGACGGTGGCGACTACGACACCCGGATCGCCGCGGCGGATGGTCTCTCGATTCTCGGCGATATCGGCGACGACACGGTCCCCGAAGACCTGTCGGCCGCTCGCCGGACTTCCGCCGATCGCCCGGAACTCGTCGTCGAGCGGCAGTTCGCCACCCTCGACCATGACCTGGCTGTCGAAAGCGACGGCAGCCCCGCCTTATACGACGCCGACAACCCGCCGCAAGGGGCGGCCGTGCCAGCGGGCACCGTCGTCCACAGTTACCTGCTGCACTTCGCTCCCACCGCCGCAGCCGACCTCAGCGATGTCGAGATCACGTTCGACGACCCCATTCTCGGCGTCGCCGCGAGTTCGGCCAGCCTCGCCGCCAGCGATTTCCTCGCCTTCGCCGACCCCGAGTTCGGCGCCTCGGCTTATCGGGGCACGCTCGTTGGAGAGACGGACCCCGATGGCTGGGAGATCCTCGCCGACGGCACCACGATCGTCATCGACGTCCACGTCGCCGCCGAGGGCGTGGATCAGTTGCGGATCCTCACCAGGGCCGCGCTGCAGCGTGTCGAGGTCGAGGGATGAAGGGAGACGCCGCCCGGTGATCGCAAGAACGAGAGCGTTGCAACGGCCAATCCCAGTGACCCGCTGGCTCGCCACGGCCGCTCTGGCGCTCGCCGCGAGCGTCCTCGCAGCGGCCGCGCCGGCCGAGGAGAGTGACATTCCGCGAATGCCGGGCGGTGAACCGAATCTCTCCGGCACGTACACCGTCAACACGCTGACGCCCTTCGAGCGCCATCCGAGATACGGCGACGACCCCTACATGAGCGCCGATGACGCCAGGAGGATCGAGGAGTCCGCGGCCGCGAGGGCCGCCCAGCAAGGCCTCCCAAGTGACCCCGATCGTCCTCCGCCGCCGGATGGCGGCTACGCCGGCGGCCGGGTCACCGGCGCCAACGCCCTCTCACTTCTCGACATGGGCACGATCGTCTTCACGGTCGACGGCAGGCACCGGAACTCCGTTCTCACCGACCCGCAGAACGGTCGCATGCCGCCGGTGACCGAGGCGGGAAGGAAGCGGCGGCCGGCATTCACAATCGCCGATCGCATGGGGCCCCCGAATCCCGACGGCGCCTGGTGGCTGCGGGCGGACGAAGTCACCGGCATACGAGGCCGCGTCATCCCGGCGACGAACGGCGAACACCGGATCTTCGACGACCCGGAGCTGATCGGCCTCTGGGAGCGCTGCATCTACTCCGATCAGGCGACCATCCCGACCCTGCGAAGGGGCTACGGCGCCTACTACCGCATCACCCAGACCACGACCCATGTCGTCATCCTGGCGGAACTGATGCACGAGGCACGCATCGTCCGCCTCGGCTCGGAGCACCCGCCGAAAGAAGTGCTCTCCTACGCCGGCGAATCGATCGGCCGGTGGGAGGGCGACACCCTGGTCGTCGACACGACGAACTTCCGCCGGCGAGGCGTGGCAAGGGGCGCGAACGAGCGACGCAAGAACGCCCGAAGTCCCGTCGGCGTGGCGCACGAGGGGCTGCGCATCGTCGAGCGCCTCACGCCGCAGGAGGACGGCAGCCTGTTCTACGAGTTCAGCGTCGACGATCCCGACTACGAGGCGACCTGGGGCGGTTCGTTCCCGTGGCTGCGCACCGACCAGCGCATCTACGAGTACGCCTGCCACGAAGGCAACTACTCGATGGGAATGACGATGCGCGGGGCGCGGCAGCTGGAGAAGGAGTGGGCGGAAAGGCAGTAGGAGAATGGTCGCCCTACCAGCTCAAGGCGCCGGTGCTCTGGCCAAACGACGCGGCCTCCAGCTCCATGTGCTGCAGCATCGTGACGTAGAGGTTGGAGAGCGGCGCGTTGTCATTCTCGTCGTAGGCCACGTAACGACCGTGGTCGAAGCCGCCGCCGGCGAGAAAGATCGGCAGGTTGCGTGTGTCGTGGGAGTTCCCGTTGCCGAGGTTGCTGCCGAAGAGGACCGCGGTCTGATCGAGCAGCGTGCCGTCTCCTTCGCCGCATCCCTTGAGCTGCTCGAGAAGGCTGCCGAAGCACTTGACGATCTCCGTCTCGACCTTCCTCAGTTGCACGATCTTCTCCGGATCCTGACCGTGGTGCGAGAGGTTGTGGTGGGTCCCCGAGACGCCCGGGATCTTCGGCACTTCCCTCAGTTCCTGGATCATCACGGCGACGACGCGGGTCGTGTCGGTCTGCAGGATCAGCGGGATGAGATCCATCAGCAACTGGACGCGGCCGATGAGGTCGCGCCGTTCCCGGACGTCGACGGGGGGCTCCCGGTCCACTCGCGGCTTGGGCCGGTCAAGCCAGGCCCGGGCCTCGGTGATGCCCTTCTCGGCCGCGCGCACGGCCTCGAAGTAGGAGTCCAGCCGTCCCCGATCGGCGGCACTGGCGCGCCGGTCGAGCGCCTTTCTCTGCGAGTTCAGGCCGTCGAGGATGCTGCGTCCGTCGCCGAGATCCCGCTTCTGCCGCTCGACCTCGTCGGCATCCCCCGCCAGGAACATCCGGGCGAAGAGATTGGCGGGGCTGGTCTCTGAAGGCACCATGACGCCCCGTCTCGTGAACGACTGGCTCTGGGTCCCCTTGGCGCTCCTCTGAACCGTCGTGTCGGTGCCCAGCACGAGTGAGGGAAAGCGGGTGACGTAGCCGAGCTCCCCGGCGGCAAGCTGATCGACCGAGATCGTGTTGCGGAAGCCGGCGAGCTCCGGGTGGCGGGCCGCGGTCAGCCAGGAGACTTCGCTGCTATGGGCCTGGCGGCCGTTCTGGTCGTGGTGCGAGAGCCCCGAGAACAGGGTGTAGTCGCGCCGGTGGTCCCGGAGCAGCTCCAGGTACTCGGTCGTTTCGTACTCCCGGCCCGGAGTGGCGGGAAAGAGCGACGGCGGGTGCAGGCCGAGTGCGTTGCAGACGGTCACCATCCGCCGGGGCAGAGGCTTCGCCGCCCGGGCCAGTGCCGGGCTCATCGCTTCGAGGAGGGGCAGCGCCAGGGCGACCCCGGATGTCCTGAGGAACGTGCGTCGGTCGAGGGGTTGGTTCATCGTTGCCGCTCCCTGAAGAGTGGGCTCTTGGTGACATTGTGGATGATCGTGCGCACGCCGTAGCCGCCCTCGCGGCTCTCCGCGACGAGCCGCGACAGTTCGTCGCGGTCGGCGAAACCGATCTCGGCGCCGGTCGCATAGACGACAAGTTGCGAGATGAAGTGGCGCGCCACCTGGTCCTCCTCGTCCGCGAGAAGGAGTCGCTTGTACTCGGCGATGCCCGAGAAGGAACTGCCTTCCGGAGTGACGCCGCCTGAATCCACGGGCGGCCCGTCCTTGTACTCGAGGATGGGGCGACCGTAGAGGGTCCCCATCGGCGTGTCGCCTTCGCCGCTGGAGCGGTAGCGCGTCCGGAAGCCGCCGGTCGGGTCGAAGGCCTCCAGGGCGAATCCCGGCGGGTCGATGGCGCGGTGACATACATTGCAAGTCGGATCCCGGCGGTGTTTGGCGAGGATCTCGCGGATCGTCGTGGCGCCCCGGATGTCGGGCTCGACCGAGCCGGCGTTCGGCGGTGGCGGGTTCGGCGGCCGGCCGAGCAGGTTCGAGAGAACGAAGCTGCCGCGGAACACCGGCGACGTCGTCGTGCCGTTGGCGGTGACCTTGAGCACGCTGGCCTGCGTCAGGACGCCGCCGCGCACGCTGTCGTCGGGCAGCGACACCTTGCGCATGTGCTGCCCCTCCACTCCGGGGATGCCGTAGTGCTCCGCCAGGCGGCGATTGAGAAATGTGAAGTCGGAGTCGATCAGGTTCCGAACGCCAAGGTCGCTCTTCACGAGCTCGGTAAAGAACAGCCTGGTTTCCTCCTGGAGCGCGTGATGCAGCAGGTCGTCGTACTCCGGATAGAGCCTCTCGTCGGGACTCGTCAGTTCGATCTCGTAGAGCCGCAGCCACTGGCCGACGAAGTCCCCAATGAAGCGCTGCGCCTTCTCGTCGTCGAGCATCCTCTCGACGTGCCGGGCCATCACCTCCGGCTGCGACAACCTGCCTTCCCGTGCCGCCGCGAAGAGTTCCTCGTCCGGCAGGCTCTTCCACAGGAAGTACGAGAGCCGGGTCGCCAGGGCGAAGTCGTCCAGCTCGCCGGGCCGGTCATCGTGGTAGAGAAACTGCGGCGCGCTCAGGACAGCGCGCAGCGGAACCCGGACGGCGTCGACGAACTCCCGTTCGGCGGCGATCGCAGGCCTGGCCAGGCTTGCGAACGCCTCCACCTCACCCGCCTCGGCCGGCCGTCGAAACGCCAGCGGCACGAGGTGCGAGACGACGTCCACGACGTGCTCGTACGGATCCTTCGTGAGCTTCAGATCGCCGGCGGAGTCGAACTCGATGCCGTCGAAGAGCCGGCGCGTCGACGGCGGCGGCCACCCATCGAGGAGCGGTCCTTCGATGGCGAGCGACCGGACCGCCACGCCCTCGCCCTTGTAGGTGGCGGCCCCGTCCACGAGGATCTCGGTGGGGTGGTAGAAGATCGGGTGATAGACCCGGTTGTTGAGCAGCCGCCGGCCCAGGCCCTTCCCCGCAGCCACGACCTGGGCCGCTGGCGACCAGTCTTCGATGGGGGCGTAGAAGCCATCGACCTCCGTGTGCCAGTCGAGGTCGGCCACTTCGGGAAAGACGTAGTCGGTCGGGTGGAGGAAGGTCGTGGCTTCGAACGCGCCCGACTCCCCGTTCAGTAAGTCGAAGGCGCCGAGCAACGTCCAGTCGCCGTTCGGGTTGGCACGAACGAGAAGGAGCGTCACCGGCGTCGATGCCTGGTAGGGATAGGCGTCGACGGTGACCCTGTACAGACCCGAATGCGCGACCTGGAAGCCGTGGCGGTCGCTCCTCAGATTTGTGGCCGAAAAGGACCCGCTGGTGTTGTGGTGGTCCTCATCGACGAACATCGCGACGGCGTCGTCGAGCTTCTTGCTGACGCTCTGGCGGACCATTTGGTACGAGGCTGGATTGCTCGGGTAGTCGATCAGGTGTGCCGCGCTCGCCGGACGCCCGCCAAGCCGGATCGCCGCATCGAGCGCCCGATCTGCCGCTTCCAGGTAGCTGCGCAGGTGAAGCGGCGAGATCCCCTGCTCCGTCGCCAGCGTGTCGAACCCGGCGGAGGCACTCTCGGCCGGGAGGAGGCGGGCCAGGTTCTCCTCGATCAGGAGCAGATCCTCGACGGTGTACTCGTACTCAAGCCCGGTCAAACGGCGCGGCGGCGTCTGTCCGGCGGCTCGAGCCGCCAGGTCCGCCGTCTCCAGATCTCGCGCCAGCGCATCGAGCGCCGCGTCGACGACCCGCTTCGGGGGTCGCCGCGTCCCGGCAGGAGGCATCTCGCCCGCCTCGAGACGCTCGAAAACCCGCGCCCACTTCCGGAAGGTCCCCCGATCGTCGAGGTCGTAGCCCAGGTTCTCGAGATCGAGCGGCGTCTCGGTCTCGACATCGTGACAGCGAAGACACGAGACATCGAGAAGACGCGCGACGTCGGCCTCGAGCGAACGGGCGGCAACCGTGCCGGGAAGGACGAGCAGCGCCGCGAAAAGAGCCGAAGAAGCCGCCTTCGTCATCGACTCTCCGAAGGCAGCCGGTAGGCGACCAGTTCCGGCACCCTGCCGCTGACGGTGAGGGCGACGTACTGGCGGCCGTCAAGTTCGTAGGTCATCGGTGAACCGAGCCCGCGGCCGGGTAGATCAACCCCCGCCAGCGGTTCGCCGGTGGCCTTGTCGTAGGCCACGAGCTGTGGTCCATCGTCGGTCCCACCGCTGTTCAGCGCGTGGATCAGCAGCGTCCTGGTCAGCAGCGAACCGGCGCGGCTGTGATCGCCCCCGAGCGGCGGCAGATCGAGATCGCGCAGCAAAGGGTGGTCCTGATAGCGGGCGCCCCGGCCCAGCGGCGTCGTCCACAGGTGCTCGCCCCGAGTCATGTCGATGGCGACCATCGCCGAGTAGGGCGGTTTCCACAGCGGCAGCCCCCGCGGCATCGCCGGCTGCCGGGTCGGGTTGCCCCCGTCAATAAACGCGGCACCCCGAGCCACGGGCTCGAACGGTCCCCACGGCGTCGTGCGGCCGCGCATGATCCCGCCGACCGGATCGGTGCGATCGGCGATGTAGCGCAGGTCGGTCGTGGCTCGTCCGTCGCGGAAGCGGAGCACCGAGTGGCCGTTCGTCGTGGGCACGTACAGCACGCCGGTTTCGGGATCGACGGCGGCGCCGGACCAGTTCGCGCCGCCGGCCGCCGCCGGCCGGAAGATCGTGCCACGCAGCGACAGCGGCGTGTAGAGCGGGCCGAGCCTGAACCCCCCGACGGCCTCGAGCGCCATCTGGCGGATCTCGGGAGTGAAGTCCGCCAGATCCTCGATCCGGGCACCCTGCACGGCGAACGGCGGCGGCCTGGTCGGGAACGGCTGGGTGGGAGACATGACCTCCCCTTCCAGGTCGGTGTCGGTCGGCACGGGGCGGTCTTCGATCGGCCAGACCGGCTCGCCGGTCACCCGGTCGAACGTGTAGACGAAGCCCTGCTTCGTGACCTGGGCCACCGCCTTGATCCGGCGTCCGTCGACGGTGATGTCGAGCAGATTAGGCGCCGTCGGAATGTCGTAGTCCCAGACTTCGTGGTGAATGAGCTGGTAGTGCCACACGCGCTCGCCCGTCTCGACGTCGAGACAGACGATGCTGTTGGCGAACAGGTTGTCGCCCAGGCGGTGGCCGCCATAGTGGTCCGGGGAAACGGCCGAGGTCGGCACGTAGACGTAGCCGAGTTCCGGGTCGGCACTCAGATTGGCCCACGCGTTGCCGTTGCCGGTTTGGCGCCACGACTCGTCTTCCCAGGTGTCGGCTCCGAACTCGTCGGCGCTCTGCGGCACGATGTGAAACTCCCACAGCCGCTCCCCGGTCCGCACGTCGTGGGCGAAGATGAAGCCGGGCACCGCCTCCCTGGACATGATGAAGTCGGTGTGATTGGTTCCAAGGACGATCGTGTCGCCGACGATGAGCGGCGCCGCCGACCGCGAGCCGACCGGCAACTGGAAGGGCTGGCCGCGGGGCGAGCGCGGCAGATCGGCGACGAAATCGACCCGCCCGTTGTCTCCGAAGTCCGCGGCCGGCACCCCGGTCCTGGCGTCGACGGCAATCAGGTAGCCGGCGCCGGTTCCCCAGACGATGCGGGCTTCGCCGTCTCCTTCCCAGTAGGCCGCCCCCCGATGGCCTCTGCTGGTCGGAAGCGCGGAGCTCTCGTAGGTGCGCGGGTCGTGAACCCAGATCGTCTCTCCGGAGCGCCCGTCGATCGCCGCCGCCTGCTCGACGCTCGTGATCAGGTACAGCACACCCTCGATCGCAAGCGGCGTCGAGGTCATCGCGCCGAACCCCGGACGCCGCAGCCAAAGGTCGGGCTGCTCCTCTGCCACCCGGTCGAACACCACGCGCGACGGCACCAGCGACGCGCCGCTCTCGTCCGCCAAGACGAGATGGGTGTCCGCCGTCTTCCAACGCCAGGCGATCTCCAGGTCGCCGAAGTTGTCGGCGTCGATCTGGTCCAGCGGCGAGTACTTGCTGGCCCAAGTGTCGCCGGCGTGGGTACGCCAGTCGCCGCCGGTCGCACCCGGCTGGGCCAAGCCGGAGCCGGACACCAGCCCACAGACGAAGACCAGGCGCAGCGTGAGGCGAATAGATGCCTGCATCGTGGGAACCACCATCTTGCCCGCCCTTCGTCGGGGGTGTCAAGAATGGTAGTAGACGAGACACGGTACTTCCGCTACAGTCGGAAGAACATTCCAACCACGTTGGAGCCGCCCCGAGGAGTGACGGCCGGTTGCCCAACGAGCATCATCGCGCAAGGTGATGTCGAAGACGAGGGCAGAGCCGGCCGTTGAAGAGGGCCAGGCCCCTTGCCATCTCCGGGTCGGACACTCAAGGAGGTGGAGCTATGAAGATCGCCGCCCTCAAGCGCAGCATCTGGATGCTCTGCGTCGTCGCCTGCGCGGCCCTGCCGCTCTGGGCCGACGGTCCGGGCACGGGAATCATCGAAGGCCGGGTGCTCGACGCCCAGGGAGATCCGCTCCCGGGCGCCAGCGTGACGCTCGCCGGACAGCAGAACACCAGGGACGCGATCAGCGACGCGGCCGGGGAGTTTCGCTTCAGCCTGCTGCTCGACGGCGTCTTCACCCTCAGCGCCGAGCTGGAAGGCCTCGGTTCGAGCGACGAAGTCGCAGTCACTCTCGATCCCGGTGCACGCCGCGCTGTCGACCTCACCCTGCGGGGCGGCGAAGCGGAGGAAATCCAGGTCGTCGCCGAAGCACCCATGATCAACAAGTACGAGCCAGGGGCCACGGCGAGGATCGACGCGGAGACGGCCGAGTTGACGACGTTCATCACGCGTCACCACGTCAACAGCCTGGCGGTCCTGCCGGCCAACTCCGGCTCCAAGCAGCAGGACTGGCTCAACAGCTTCATGGGCGGCCCCCGCGACGGAGGCACGGTGAACATCGACGGCGTCGATGTCAGCCAGGTCACGAGCAACTACGGCGTGTTCAAGTTCAAGATGGCGACGACGCAGGTCGCCGCGACGGAGGTTCACACCCAGGGGCGCGGCGCGGAGTACGGGCGCACCCAGTCGGCGACGATCAACACGGTGATCAAGTCGGGCACCAACGAGTTCCACGGCGACTTCTACTACGTTGCCCAGAACCAGGCGTGGGTCGGCGAGTTCCGGGACTACCCCGATCTCAACGGTCCCGACAAGATCATCAACAACTACGAGACTGCTCTCGGCGGTCCGATCAACCGCGATCGCGCCTGGTTCTTCGCGGCCCACGCCGAACTGTCCGACAACAGGATCCGGGGCGCCAGCACCAACTCGAACCCGGACGTCATCGCGGACCCCGTCTTCGACTGGAGCTACAAGGGGAGTTCGACGGTCGCCAAGGTCAACTTCCAGCCGGGAGATGACCATCAGCTCGCCGCGACCTACGTGCGCACGCCGGGTTACCGCGAGGGCGGGGGCAACCGAACGGGGGACCTGTTCAGCCTGAACGGGCGCCAGGAGACGGCCGAGTTGAACACGGCGTTGTGGAACTGGGCCGCCACCCCGAAGGTCTTCACGGAACTCAAGGTCGGCGACAGCACGGACACTCGCACCGACAACTGTCTCCATCGCAAGGACAGTCCGTCGGGCGGAGATCCGCACACACCGTCCAGCAACAACTTCCGTTACTACGACCTCGCAACCAGGCTCTTCTTCAACGGCTGCCTTGTTGGCGGCCCGTCCGGCCGGTTCTCGGACGGTCCCCGCCAGCAGATCAACGCCTACGCGACGATCTTCGCCGGCAAGAACCACGAGCTTCGTCTCGGCGCCGAGCGCCACGTCATGGGCCTCGACAACCGCAACTGGCCCGAGAGAGAGTACAGCGGCCGCGGCTTCGGCTACGACCTTCCCGGTGGCTTCACGACTCCCGAGACAGTCACGGTCTACGCGCCGCCGGACGGAGGACTGTTCCGCCGCGAGAGCGAGCTGAACACCCTCTTCATCCAGGACCGCATCGATGTCGGAGACAAGTGGGTCATTACCGCTGGACTGCGGCTCGAGGGTCAGTCGATGGAGAACAACACCGGGGACCAGGTTAACGACTACGACGAGCTGGCGCCCAGGTTGAGTGTGGTCTACGACGTGAACGCCGACGGCAGGCTCCTGATCCGCGGCACCGCCGGGCGCTATCTCAACCTCTTCAACATGTCATTGACCCAGAACTTCGACCAGGGCTCGAACGGCACGAACACCCGCCAGGTCTTCAACTGGAATCCCGCGAGCCAGTCCTACGACATCCTGAACAGCAGCATCGTGGCCAGCGCCGGGAGGGAGGCAACGAGGAACCTGGAGCCCGAGTACTCAGACGCGTACACCCTCGGCGTCGACTGGCAGTTCCACCGCAACTGGGTCGCAAAGGCCAGTTACAACATGAGCGAGAACGACAACATCTGGGCCACGACCATCCAGTTCGACGAGAACGGAAGGCGGGTCTTCGCATTGGCAAACTGGACTCAGGCCGAGGTCAACCGGCTGTCCTCCCTGCACGGAGTGCCGCCGCGCCTGCCGCTGACGCGCGAGCACGAGGGTTTCATCCTCGAACTCAACCGCAACTTCCGGAACAACTGGACGTTGCGCGCCAACTTCTACGCAGGCGATGCGAAGGGCACCGAGGCTGCCGGAAACTACATACAGGCCATCGGCGGCCTTGGGACCGACGGCAGTAGCGATGTGAACACCCGCAACAAGGGGAACCTCCCTATCGCCAACAACTCGGAGTTTCCGGAGATCTTCAACGTCCTCGCTGCCAAGCGCTGGCCGATCGGCAAGCACACGCTGACCACGAGCGCCCACTACCGCTTCCGCACCGGCCGGTTATGGGAGTCGCAGCGGTACGTCTTCGTTTCCCATCCTGTGTCCGGCCAAAGGGAACGAGTCATCGAGTTTCTCAATCCCCAGGGTTCCAAGCAGCTTGACACCGCGACGGAGTTGAACCTCAACGCCAGTTGGATCTTCCCGCCGATCAACGGCAAGTACGAGATCAAGGTCGGCGCGGAACTCGCCAACGCGCTCAATGGAGACGCCCAGTTGTTCGTGAATCCGGTGTCGGGCCTGCCCACGGGCAGGGGCGGCGGCGACATCGCGTACCAGAGGCCGTCCGAGTACCGGTTCAACGTCGGGCTCAGCTTCTAGGGGACAGCGGGAACAGCGACGTCCTACTATTCCGCACTATCCCGCCCGACGGGCGGCGCTACGCGTTCGTCGTAGAGCAACGGACACTCGCCAGAGTGTCGAACATCGATGGCGTCGATGCTCCCGGCGGATGCTCGAAGTACGTCACGTACAGGTGCCGGTTGCAGTGCCAGAGCATCGCCGAGATCGTCTCGCCTCGGGTCAGGTAGCGAGTCTGCCCCTCGACTTCGACCGTGCCAAGAACAGCCGAGCCCAGCGAGCCTGCGATGTCAGCGAACTCCTCGACCGGCGGCTCCGTCTCTCGCGGGTGTCCACGGATGACCAGCAGGCTCTCTCCGTCGCTGAAGATGACGTGCTTCGTCACTTCGAGCGCCAGACGGAGGCTGGTGGGATCCTCACCACGAGTGGTGTACGCGTAGGCGTACTCGACCTCCGCCAACGGCAGATCGATACTCGCGCGAAGACCCAGGAACGACAGGGCACCGCCCGAGACGGGATCAGACACAGGAGGTGAGACCGTCGCCGTAGCGCCGCCTCCGCTCGTGTGCTCGAGAATGGCGCCCAGGCTGCTCGTCGTGCGCCCCACCCTGTTCCTCGCCGTCCTGAACTCGATGATCGGACGGTTGTCCGTGTTGACCGGCGCGCCCGCGGCGTAGGAGTCCAGCGCCTCATCGTCCGCCACGAAGAACGAGAAGAAGACGTCCGGGCCCTCGAACGGCGCCCGGTTCGACAGGGCGGAGATCGCCTCGAAGTCGGAACGGATGATCGGTTCCCGCATCGCGGCAGCAATCCCCTCGTAGTCCCTGGCGATGGGCTCCTTCGAGGCCAGCAGGAAGAAATCGACGCCTCGCGCATCGGCCCACGCCTGGACATGGGGGAAGGCGGTCTCCAGAGTCCGGAGAGAGACCTTCAGATCCTCCGGATTGAAGTCGTAGGCGCCGATCCACTGCAGGAACAGTCCTCCCTCGTTGAGTCGCTCGGCGACGACCGAGTAGAACTCCCTGGTGAAGAGGAAGACCTCGCCGTCGATCCACGGGTTGGAAGGCTCGGAAATGATCACGTCGTACGTCCGATCCGTCGTGGAGAGAACGTCCCTCGCGTCGCCCACGGTGAGTTCCACCCGCTCATCGGCCAGGGCGTTCCGGTTCTCGACCTCGAACAACCCCGCCGCCTCGACAACCGTCGGGTTCAGCTCGAGCACGTCGATCCTCTCCACCGACGGGAAGCCCTCGACCGCGGCCAGGGTGATCCCGCTGCCAAGGCCGACGATCGCCACGTCCTTCGGGTCCTGGTGCATGAGGCCGGGGATGTACCCCAGGAGAAGCTGCGTAGGCACGTCCAGGCCTGTTCCGGCATCGACCTTTCCGTCGATCATGAGCACCTTCACCGGACCCTCCTCCTTCACGACGACGGAGCCGTACAGCCCGAAATCGGAGAACGGGATTCGGGCGGCTGCTCGCTCTCGCGCGAGAGCCTGTCGATACTCGCTCCCGGTCTCGAACCTCCCATGCTGATGGTAGATGCCGAAGCGGTAGGGATCGACTCTTGCGTCGAACAGAGACGCCGCAAGAAGAGCCACGACGCCAAAGGCGCCGCCGTAAGCGACCCTGCCGTTCTTGCCGGCAGCAAGAAAAACCGCCACTGAGATGAGAAGGTTCAGCGCGACGGCCACGAGAATGGCTCGCTCCAGGCCAATGCCCGGCAGCAGCACGAAACCTCCGACAAAGGCGCCGACAACCCCTCCCAGGGTATTGACGCAGAACAGCTTCCCGACATCCGTGCCGATGCTCCCGGCACGGGCGATCAACCGGCTCACGACTGGAAGCGTCATCCCCATGAGCAGGGTCGGCACCAGAAGGACCAGGTACGCGAGGAGGAGCAGGAGCGAGTGGAAGACGCCGAAGTTGCCGCCGGAGATGTTGTAGATCGCGAGGTACGCGACATCCAGGTTGTTCAGGATCGGGACGAACAGGAGCCCGTAAGCGCCGATCCCGAGCTGAACGTACGCGAACAACGTGGCGAGATCCGTCTCTTGGAAGCGCTTCGCCAACAGGCTGCCGAAGCCCATTCCCGTCAGGAAGGCCGTCAGGATCAGGCTGTAGGCGTAGACCGTTCCGCCAATGAAGAGAATCAACCCCTTCGTGAACATGACCTCGTACACGAGTGCCGCGAAGCCCGAGAAGAAGAAGGCACTCAGGAGCAGGGCCCTCAGCTTCATCGTTCCCGCCCCCGGTAGAGCACGAGGCCGGCCATCAGGTTGAGCGCAGCGGCCAGCACGATCGTCTGAGAGAGGCCCAGGTACGGCAAGAAGAGGAACCCGCCCACCATGGCGCCGGCGCCAGCGCAAATCGTGTCCACCGCGTACACGTCCGAGATGTCCCGGTCAAAGTTCCTGGAGTAGATCTTCGTCATCAGCGGGAACGTGGCACCCATGATTCCCGTCGGCACGATGAGAAGAAGGAAGACGATGCCGAACATGATGAACAACATCGCGGAAGAGCCCTGGAGCTGACTGAACAGAGCTAGCCGAACCTCGTACGTGAGCTCGAAAAGAGGGATGAGAAGAACACCGCAGGCGGCGAGGGCGAACTCGAGCTTCGCGAAGAGCAGGACGGGTTTCTTCGTCTGATCGGCGACTCTTCCGAAGCGGTACGCCCCGAGGGCCAGACCCGCCATGAACGCCGTGAGGACCGCAGTGAAGGCGTAGATCGTCGTCCCGAAAACCAGCGACAGCGAGCGCGACCAGGCAACCTCGTAGACGAGGGAGGAGAACATGGAGAGGCCGAACACCAGAAGGAGAAGGCGTCTCCCTGGGCGGAGGCTAAGGGCTGTGGTTCTCAGGGCTGTACGATAGCTGCCGCGCTGTGAGTCGGTCCAGGACCGGTGCGGCCAGGAAGGTCTGACAAGACGTGTCGATCCTTGAAGATCCGGAGGAGATGCGCCGGTCCGGCTACCGGGTGGTCGACGCGATCGTCGAGCGCCTGAGCGAACTCCGGCACGACAAGGCGTTCCAGACGGCGCCGCGGGATGTCACCGAGGCGTTGCTCGACGGACCTCCTCCCGAGGAAGGGAGGGATCTCGACCCGCTGCTCGAGACCGTGGTTCGCGACGTGATGCCGCTCGCAGCGCGGATCGATCACCCGCGCTTTCTCGCCTTC
>WTGL01000204.1:0-4589 GCA_011523565.1 Acidobacteriota bacterium | reverse complement strand
ACCGTTCTGCCTCGTGGCGAACGCCGGCACGACGAACACGGGCGCCATCGATCCCCTGGTGGAACTGGCGGAAATCGCTCGGGCAGAGGGGCTCTGGCATCACGTCGACGCCGCGTACGGCGGCTTCGCCGTCCTCGATCCGGAAGTCCGACCTCTGCTTCAGGGCCTCGAACTGGCCGACAGCGTGACGCTCGACCCGCACAAGTGGCTCATGCAGCCTTTCGAGACCGGCTGCCTCATGGCACGCGACGTCACCCGTCTGGAGGCCGCCTTTCGCATCCTGCCCGACTACATGCAGGACACCGATCTCGGCACCCAGCAGGTGAACTTCTGCAACCGCGGGCTGCAACTCACCCGCGCATTTCGCGCCCTGCGCGTCTGGCTGTCGGTCCAGCGGTACGGCCTGGCCGCGCACCGGCAAGCTATCGCCCAGGCCATCGGCATTGCCGCAGAGGCGGCGGATCGTGTCACGGGCGAGGACGAACTGGAACTTCTCGCGCCGCCGAGTCTGGGCGTCGTCTGTTTTCGCTACCGGGGCCTTACCACGGAGCCACCCGTTTCGGAAGAGAGCCTCGACGAACTGAACCGCCGGATCCAGGACCGCATCGTCCAGTCGGGGTTCGCGATGATCGCCTCCACCCGGCTCGGCGACCGGTTCTCATTGAGGTTCTGCGTGCTGAACACCCGCACCACCGAGGATGACGTCATGCAGATCCTCGACCGCGTTCTGGAGATCGGCAGGGAACTGCCATGAGTCGATCCAGAACGCTACAGGGCAGGGTCGCGCTGGTTACCGGCGCCAACCACGGAATTGGCAGGGCCACGGCCGTAGCCCTGGCGGAACGCGGTGCCGATGTAGTCGCCGCCTACTTCAGGACAGGTGACCCCGAGAAGGCTAACGCGTTCAACAGGGCCCGCTCGACCGATGGGTCGGTAGTCACCGCGGCCGTGCAAGCGACCGGAAGACGCTGCTGTTCCATTGAAGCCGACCTGGCAGACCCCGCGACCCCGGCTGAGCTGATGGATAAAGCTGAACGGAGCCTGGGACCGGTTTCAGTCCTGGTGCACAATGCGAGCGGTTGGCGGAAAAGACAGCTTCTCACCGGACCGCGCCGATGCCGTCGGCCGCCAGGGCCAGTTCGTTAACGAAGAGACGATCAACAGCCAGCTTCACATCGACGCTCGAGCCGGCGCATTGCTGATGGCAAGAGACCTGGAACATCACCACATTGCAACGCCACAAGAAGTCGCCGAAGTCATCGTCTGGCTGTGCGCCGACGCCGGCCGGACGGTGACCGGCAACATCATCAGGCTCCGGTGACTTGAGACAGATTCGGGGCATTCTGTTCGACGCCGGCGACACGCTCGTGAAGCCGAAGGCCGGGGAGTGGTTTCCCAAACAGCACTTCGTAGACGCTTTTCGGGCTCAAGGCGTCACCGATGCGAACATGGACCGTTTCGACGACGCGCTGAGCGTCGGCCTCCGATACCTCAACGACCACCACGCCCTGGCCGTCACGGAGGACATCGAACGCGACCAGTTCCACACGGCCTACCGACTGATCCTCCGAGCACTCGGGATCTCAAGCCCGACCGAGGAACTCATCACCGACATTCTCCGGCCCTTCGAGGAAGACGTGGGCATGGAGCCATTTCGAGACACTGTGCGGACACTCCGACGGCTCAAGCGCGCCGGCTTCCGCATGGGAGTCGTCTCCGACAACTGGCCCTCCCTCGACCGGAGGTTCCGTGTCATGGGTCTCCGGAGCTACTTCGACACCTTCGTCATCTCGGCCGTGGTCGGAAGCAGCAAACCCGCCGAGCGCATCTACCGAGTGGCAGTGGAAGAGATCGGCATGCGGCCTGAGCACTTGGCGTTCGTCGACGATCGACCCGTGAATGTGGCGACCGCCGAGAAGATCGGCATGAAGGGAATCGTCATCTCCCGCTACGGCAAGGTGCCGGAAACCGACCTGCCTGTGATCTCTGACTTCGACGGCTTGATCGCGATCGTGACCCCGGAAACTTGCTCGCAAGGCTCGCGCGGGACCCAGGACCCGCGTTAGCGTAGCCGTGCGCCCCTACCTGGCCGGCCTGTGTTCACCGGCCGACGTCGTTCGGCTACCGGCGTAGCGGGTGCGACCAGCGCAGCCCGGCGAAGCGGTCGGAGTCGGCGTCCGTCGAGACGATCGTGCAGCCGTGCTCCATGGCAACCGCCGCATGCTGGGCATCCGCTACCAGCTTTCCCCTCGCATCCGCCTGCCGACAGAGGCGCTCGAGAATCGCGAGATGATCCGGGCCGGGACCGACCACCCGCGCGTTGGGCCTCGCAATCAGTTCGCCGACGAAGGCGAACGCCTCGTCGAGCGTACTCGGCGGTGCGAAGATGCGGCCATTGGTGACGATCCGCAGGAAGCCGGCAAGAACCAGGACCGACAGCGCGAAGGGCTCCGCACCCGTCGCCAGCCGAACAAGCCACTCTGCGTACTGAGGATGGTCCTGACTCGAGTCTTCCCGATGCGCGTAGATCAGTACGTTGACGTCCGGAAGCAGCACGTCGTTGGCATCCGTCAGCGACGCGGAGGCACGAAGTGCGCCTCGTCCTCTTCAACCTCGAACGCTCGGGGACGGTCAACGTCAAACCCCGGACGCGGGCCATCGCCGCCCACCGTCACCAGCCGAAACGCCGGCGCCTCCTCCGGCTCCGTCCGCTTGAGCGCATCGTCCAGCACCGTCGCGATGAAGCGGCTCACGCTGACTCCCCGGAGGGACGCTTCGCGACGGACCTGCATGGCGAGCCTGTCTTCAAGGGAGATCGTCGTCCTCATGGTGTGCAGAGCATAACGCCACTGCATCTGTGCATCAAGGGCCCGGCGGCGTCTCCTGTGTCTGGCATGATCGTGCGGCAAGTGGCGGAGACACGAGAACAGTCCAGCGACCTGCTCCAGGCACTCTGCCATGAGTGCGGCGAGCCTCTCGCCGGGAAGTTCTGCTCGCGGTGCGGCGCGAAGAACCGCCCCCCGCTCCGGCCCCTCCACCACTGGCTGACCGACCTCGGCCGTCAGATGGCCGTGCTCGACATCCGGCTGCTGCGGACGTTGCCGGGGCTGTTCTTCTCACCGGGACGCCTGACCGCCGAATACGTGGCCGGGCGAAGACTGGCGTACACCTCGCCGATCCGGCTCTACGTCGCGGCGAGTGCCGTCGTGCTCGCTGCCATGAACCTGCTCGGCATCTCCGATATCGAGACGATGCTTGCCGGCGCGGACGAAGAGAACGTCGCGGCGCTGGAAGAGGTCCTGGAGGGGGTGGCCGATCTACACGACCCGCTCTTCCAGGCGCGGTTCAACCGCAGCCTGGACACCATCTTCCCGATCCTGAACCTGCTCAGCCCACTCGCGATCATGGTGCTGCTCAAGCTCCTCTACTGGAGGCGGTACCTGCAGGAGCATCTCGCCTTCGGCTGCCACTACGGGACCTTCCTCGTCGTGGTCACGCTCCTGCCACTGCTGGTGACGGGGCTTGCGCGTTCGATCGCGATGGTCGTGGTGGCAATCGCCTCGCTCGTCTATCTCGCGGTGGCGATGCGCCGGGTGTACGGCGGTGGTTGGGCAGGGCTGATCGCGCGCTTCGCCGCTCTTGTCCTGGGGTCCATGGCATTCCTCCTGGTGGAGGGGATGCTGGCCTGGACGATCGCTCTGATCGCCGCGCTGCTCTGAGACCAGCAGCGAAAGCGCCGCCACCATCCGAGGGGCTTCACGAGCCCGATAGCCTGCGGGAATGCGGCGCCAGTACCACTTCATGCCCGACAAGGACGGTCAGAAGGCCTGGGACGTCCACCGCCTCATCGAACTGAGCGCCGACCTGCCCATCGAAGACGTGCCACTCGCGGACATCACCGAGATCGACCAGGTCTACTGGTTCGATCGCGACCACTTCCGGCCGACGGTCCGGTCCGTGGTCGAGCACATGGCGCTCATCGAAGCGACGGACCTCGCGCACCCGATCATCCTGGGCATGGACGGCCGGGTGATGGACGGGATGCATCGCGTCGCCAAGGCGCTCGTCCAAGGCCACACGACGATCGCAGCGAAGCGCTTCCCGGTCGATCCGGAACCCGATCACCGGAACTGCCACCCGGCCGATCTCGACTACTCGACCTAGACGACCCGCCGAGCGAGGTCCGCCCAAGGCCTCGCGAAAGGGCCCCGGACTCACCTACCGCCGCCAAGGCCGACGGTCATCTCACGGAGCCTCAACACGGTTCTCCAGTTCCGCATGGTCATCGTCGTCGACAGCTTCGATTCGAAGTACTGGGTGGTGAACTTCGTGCGCGCGAGCCCTAAGGGGCAGTGGAAGTAAACCTCCCGACCCAGCACGGCGAACTCGTCCGGAGGCGAGCGGTCGCGATCGAGTGAGTCGACGGCCGCAGCTTCCGGCTGCTCCGCCAGGAACCCTACGTGCAGCTTCCCGGTGTCGGCTCCGGCCCGCAAGAACGGGTTCTCCCGCACGATCGCGGCAAGCTCTCCACTCGCTCGGGTCAGCACCGGCACCCGATACCCGAAGCGCTCCGCGATCGCCGCGCCGA
This sequence comes from Acidobacteriota bacterium, assembly GCA_011523565.1. Lineage (GTDB taxonomy): Bacteria > Acidobacteriota > Thermoanaerobaculia > Multivoradales > Multivoraceae > Multivorans. Next base: position 1 of record WTGL01000204.1, on the reverse strand, counting down.
T
>WTGL01000040.1:3265-4724 GCA_011523565.1 Acidobacteriota bacterium | reverse complement strand
CCCGGAGCGGGAGCAGGTCTCGGTGATTTCGGGCGCCTGGAAGCTCGTCGTCATCGGCCCGCCGCTCGACCGGCCGGGATCGGCGGCGGTGTCCGAGCAACTCCTGTACCGGATCGAGGAGGATCCCTTCGAAGAACGGAATCTGGCCGCGGACCGTCCGGACGTGGCCGCGCGTCTCCTCGAAAAGGCCCGGGAGTTCCGTGCCCTGCAACCGCCGAACCCGGTGGGGTCCTTCGGCGTGGGCATGGAAGGGTTCGAGCCGCCGCCGAGCTGGCAGTTCCCGGATGCCGGCGCCACCGAATCGGTAGGATTCTGATCATGCGTTCGAGTCACGGCGTCATCGTCGGCGTGGTCCTCTTGCTCTCCGGCTGCGCCGGTCCGACAGCGGACGAGGTTCCGGCGGCGGCCGCGCCGCCGGCCGGCGATCCCGGCGCTCCCTTCCACGGCGCATGGGAACTCGCTTCGATCGTCCGCTACTCGGCCGAAGGCGAGGAACTGTCGCGCAACGAGTCGTCGACCGGCTTCATCATGTACGACCCGGCGGGCTACATGGGGGTCGTCATCCAGGGGGCGGAGCGTCAGCCGGCCACCGGACGTCCAGCCACGCCGGAGGACGGTCTCGCGGCCTACAGGTCGTACACGGCCTACTTCGGGACCTTCTCGGTGGATGACGAGGCGGGTGCCGTCACCCACCACCTGCGGGCGAGCATGAACCCGAACGGCGCGGGGGCGGACTACGTGCGCAACTACGAGTTCGCGGATGACACGCTGACGCTTCAACCGCCCGCCGGTGCCGACGGCGGTACGGTCCGCCTGACTTGGCGGAAGCTCCCGGAACTCTCCGAACTCACCGGGGAACACCGGCGCTTCGCGGGCTTCTGGCACTTCGACCGGCTGGAGCGGCGGGACGATGCCGGAGAGGAGCTCCCCGTGGAGCGGACCTGGGTGGACGGTTTCATCATCTACACCGCCTCCGGGCACATGGCCGTCCACCTGGTGCGACCCGACCGCCAGCCGTTCGCCGACGGACGTCCCACGCCCGAAGAGGCCGCAGCCGCGATTCGCAGCTATATCAGCTACTTCGGTCCGTACACGATCCACGCTGACGACGGCTTCGTCGTCCACCACCGCTCGGGCTGCTGGTACCCGAGCTGTATGAACACCGACGCGCGGCGTTTCTTCGAGTTCGGCGATCGAACGCTGACCCTCGTGCCGCCCGCCAGAACGGTCGACGGAAGCATGGTGCAGGACTCGCTGGTCTGGGAGCGGCTCAGCGAGTAGCCGCTCCAGCCGATCTCCCTGGCAGGCGCTACGCGGTCTTCGCGATCTTCCGGCGCAGCCAGTCGATCAGCACCCGGTTCGTCTCTTCCGGCTTCTCCTGCTGCGTCCAGTGGCCGCAGTCCACGACCGTGTACTTCTCGAAGTCGTCGATGAAGTCCTCCATGCCGTCGGCGGAGGA
>WTGL01000040.1:1665-3255 GCA_011523565.1 Acidobacteriota bacterium | reverse complement strand
GCCCGGCGTGCCGGGAGGCCGCCCTCCCGGCGTGTTCACGCCGACGATGCCGAGACAGCGGTCCGGGTGCAGCCGCGCCATCATCCAAACGACCCCGCCGCCCCAGTCGTGCCCGACGAAGACGGCCTTGTCGATGTCGAGCGTGTCGAGCATCCCGGCCATGTCGTCGCAGAGATACCTCAGGCTGTACTCCGTCACGTCCTCCGGTCGGTCGGTCAGGCCGTAGCCGCGCTGATCGGGCGCGATGGCGCGGAACCCCGCCTCGGCGAGCGCCGGAAGCTGGAAGCGCCAGGAGAAGGCCAGTTCGGGAAAGCCGTGGCAGAGCACGACGGGGATGCCGGTTCCCTGCTCGTAGACCGCCATGCGGATGCCGTTCGTGTCGACGAAGCGCGGCGCCGGCATCCCGGGGGCCGGCCGGACCTCGGCGCCGCGGGCAAGGCCGGGCAACGCCAGCGCGCCGGCCAGGGCGCCGGCGGTCTGCAGGAAGCTGCGGCGCGTCAGGGCGGGGCTGGCCAAGGCGTGAGAGGGAATCATCGGGACCTCCGGAATCGGGGACGGGAACGGTGTGTTGTGATCGGCGTGGCCGAGTATCTCAGGCAGGAACCAAGAGAAGGGCGTACAATAGTGGCGATGCGCACCGTCTTGAGGATCGCGGGTTCGTTTCTGGCGCTTGCCGTTCTGGCAGCGCCGGTAGCGGGTGTGTGCGCCGCGCTCGTCGGTGTCGAGGACCCCTGCACCATGCAGGAGTCTCACGAAGCGGCATCCTGCGGGCACGCCGAGATGGTGATGACGGGCTGTTGCAGCGCCGAGTCCGTCGATCCTCCGGCCGAAGGGATCCTCTCCGGCTCCGCCGGCGATATCGAACCGCCCGGCCTTGCCGCGAGCCTCTGCGCGGCGCCCGCCAGTGACGGCCTCGAGGCCACGGTGCTCGCCTGCAACGGAGACCCGCCGCCCGCTGTCCCGCGCTACAGGCTGTACTCGGCCCTGTTGCTCTGATCCTCCGCTGAAGCGAGTCGGAGCGGTCGTCCCCTGAAGCGGGTGGCCGCGGAGAACACGTTTCCGCGGAGGAATCAGATGGTTCGACACAAGCCTTGCCTGCTCGCCGCCGTCCTGCTGACGGTCGCCTGGGCAGGAACATCGATGGCCGAGACAGGCCAAGCGGTTTCGGGTCGGGCGCCGGCGGACCGCGTCGCCCAGGGGATCGCTGACGAAGCGCTGCGCACGCTCGTCGAGGACGCGCTGGAGCGGAATCCGGGCCTGCGCGCCGGCTTCGCCAAGGCGCGGGCGGCGGCGCAGAAGGCGCCGCAGGTGGCGTCGCTACCGGATCCGACGGCGGAGGCCACCGCCTTTCTCGCCCCGCCGGAAACACGGGTCGGGCCGCAGCGGCTCATGCTCGGCTACAGCCAGCCGCTGCCGTGGCTGGCCAAGCTCGATCTGAGGGAGGAAGCGGCGATTCACGGGGCGGTTGCCCTGGAGTACGGCGTGCAGGCGGATCGGCTGCGGCTGGTCACGGAGGTCAGGCGGCTCTACCACGAGCTGGCGTTCCTCGACCGTTCGAGGACGACGGCCGAGACCTTCCTGGAGCACCTC
>WTGL01000040.1:542-1655 GCA_011523565.1 Acidobacteriota bacterium | reverse complement strand
GTCCCGGTACGCCACCGGTGTGGGATCGACTCAGGCCGTGCTCAAGCTGCAGGCGGAGATCACGCGCGCCGAGCAGGCTCTCGTCGACCTGGACCTCGGTGGGGCCGCCCTGCGCGCACGGCTCAATTCGCTGCGGGACCGCCCTGCCGCCACGCCGGTCACGAGAGGTTCCTTCCCGGTGGCGATCGAGGAAGCGGCGCTCGAGAGCGGGAACCTCGCGGCTTTGGCGCGATCGTCGCGGCCGGAGCTGCGCGCGGCGGAGGCCGGACTCGACCGGACCGAGACGCTTGAGAGCCTGGCCCGGATGGCCTCGAAGCCCGACTTCAACGTCGGCGTGACGTACACGCTGGTGACCCCGCGCGGCGACGAGGCCGCCCGCCTGCTGGCCCCGGCCGGCAACGGCAACGACGTCTTGGGTGTACGCGGCGGCATCACGCTGCCGCTGCGCCGGCGTAGCCGGGCGGCGGCGGTACAGGAAGCGCTCGACCTGCGTTCCCAGGCGGTCGATGAGCGCCGCGCCGCGGAACTGGTCGTCGAGACGGAGGTTGGCGACCTGACCCAGCGCCTGCCGCTGGCCTGGAGGCGGCTGCGGCTGCTGGAGGACCTGCTGGTCGTGCAGGCGGAGGAGGCACTGGAGTCGGCCGAGGCGGGGTACATCGCCGGCTCGCTCAACACGCTCGACCTGTTCGACGCCGAGCACGTCCTGTTCGAGGCGCAGACGGCGACGGACCGGGCGAGGGCCGACTATCTGATCGGTCTCGCGGAACTGGAAGGGGCGGTCGGCAGACCGCTGCCGGTTGCCGCGGAGAGGGGAGGTGCGGAAAGATGACGGACAACGCGAGCGGATTCGGCGGGCGGCTTGGGGCCTGGCTGCGTGGCGCGGCCTGGGTCCTCGGGAGCTTCGCCGCCTTCTTCCTCCTGTTCTTCGATCCCCTGGGCGTGCATCCGGTCGATTCCTGGCTGCAACGCACCGTCGGCTACCACGCGGGGCCGATGACCGCCTCCGCCCCGGGCGGGGGAGACGTGTCCGCCACCGGCGAACGGGAGGTTCTCTTCTATCGGAATCCGATGGACCCGACGATCACCTCGCCCGTGCCGGCGAAGGACGAGATG
>WTGL01000040.1:0-532 GCA_011523565.1 Acidobacteriota bacterium | reverse complement strand
CGGCACGACGGTCGCGATCGACCCGGCGGTGATCCAGAACATGAACGTCCGCACCGAAACGGCCACGCGGCGCGACCTGCGCCACGAGATCCGGACGGTCGGCTATCTGGAGTACGACCAGGAACGGATGGTGACCGTGACGACGAAGTACGACGGCTGGGTGGAGAAGGTCCATGTCAACTACGTGGGCGAGCCAGTGGCCGAGGGCGCGGGACTGTTCGAGGTCTACTCGCCCGAACTCGTGCAGACGGAGCAGGAACTCCTCTCGGCGATCCGGTACGCGGGCCGTTTCCGGGACGCGCCCGACGACGCCCGGCTGCGGGCCGAGGCCCTGGTTGACGCGGCGCGGGCCCGGCTCGCGTTCTGGGACATCTCCCCGGAGCAGATCGCGCGGCTCGAGGAGACGGGCGAGATCTTCCGGACCCTGACGGTTACCGCGCCGGCCGGCGGCCTGGTCATGAAGCGGATGCCGGGGTTGGAGGGGATGGCGGTGACGCCCGGAATGGAGGCGTACCACATCGCCGACATCACC
>WTGL01000266.1:4478-4921 GCA_011523565.1 Acidobacteriota bacterium | reverse complement strand
GGCGTGGAAGTTCGTGAAGAGGACGCCGCGCGAGGCGATCGCGTCGATGTGGGGGGTGCGAATCTCGCTGCCGTACGCGCCCAGGTCCGTGAAGCCGACGTCGTCCGCGACCACGACGACGACGTTCGGCCGGGGTGTGGCCGGGGCCTCGGATTCCGCTGCCGTCGACGCCGACGCCTGAAGGGCCGCGACCGCCGCGAGCGTCGCCGCCAGGACTCGCCGGTCTGCACGGTGCCTCTTTCGTCGGCTGATGATGAACCCGGGTCTCATCGCTCTGAACCTCGTCTGCTAATGTCTATCATTAGTCCTGATGGAAGTCATTAGCACGCGAGAGAAGCTCCTGCGCGCCGCCGAGAAGCTGTTCGCCGAGCAGGGCGTCGGCCCGACCTCCACCCGCGCCATCCTGCGCGAAGCGGGCCAACGCAACGAATCGGCCCTGCAGT
>WTGL01000266.1:475-4468 GCA_011523565.1 Acidobacteriota bacterium | reverse complement strand
TTCGGCGGCCGCGAGGGGCTCATCGACGCCATGTACGTCAAGCGCGGCGCGCAGATCGGGGAAGAGCGGGAGCGCATGCTGCACGAGCTGGATGAAGCCGGCGGGGTTCAGGACGTGCGCCGCCTGTGCGAGGTGGCGGTGATGCCTCCGGTGCGGATCGCCCGACGCGATCCGGAGTTCGCGCTCTTCCTGAAGGTCGTCGGGCAACTCGTCTTCCTGCCCGGCGAGGAGCTCCGCGAGGGCGCGATCCGCTACACGGGCGCGGGAGTGGGCAAGGTGGCGAAGCGCATCCGCGCGCAGCTTCGGATCCCCAGGGCGCTGGCGGACCGGCGCTTCGACCTGATGCACCGGATGGCGGCGCTGGCGCTTGCCCAGCGCGCGCTTTCCGGCGGCAGCTTCGACGGACCCGATGCCGAGCTGTTCTTCGAGACGCTGCTGGACGCGATGGCGGCCGTTCTCGAGGGACCCGTTTCCCCTGCGACCGAACGCGAGCTCTCGAGGCAGTCTCGATGAGCCCGCGCGCCCGCATCGCGCTCGGCGTCGCGGCGGCCGCCGGCATCGCGAGGGCGCCCTGCCAAGCAACGATGTTGGCGTAAAGTCGAAACAACCGTGGCCGATCTGATCGCTCGGCGAGACGCGCTCCTCGGCGCCGGCGCCCCTCTCTTCTACGAAGAACCCCTGACGATCGTCCGCGGCGAGGGCGTCTACCTCTTCGACGAGGGCGGCCGCCGGTTCGTCGACATGTACAACAACGTGCCCTGCGTGGGCCACGCGCATCCGCGGGTCGTCGAGGCGATGGCGAGGCAGGCGGGGACGCTGAACGTGCACAGCCGCTATCTGCACCCAGGCGTGCTGGACTATGCGGAGAAGCTGCTCGACCGCCACCACGAGTCGCTGACCAGCGCGGTCTTCGCCTGTACCGGCACGGAGGCGAACGAAGTCGCACTCCTGATGGCGCGCGCGGCTACCGGAAACCGGGGCATCCTCTGCACGGATTCGGCGTACCACGGCAACAGCACGGAAGTCGGTCGGCTGACCTTCGCGCGGAACCTCCCGGCCGAGAGCGAGTTTCGGAGCATCCCGTTTCCGCAGACCTACCGCCCCCTGCGCCCGGGCGTTTCCGGCAAGGAACTGACGGATCTGTGCCTGGACGAGATGCGCCGGGCGATCGACGACTTCGCCTGCAACGGCATCGCCCTCGCCGGCATGCTCGTCTGCCCGATCCTCGCCAACGAAGGGCTGCCGAACATCCCGGAGGGCTTCATGGCGCGTGCCGTCGAGGTCGTACACGAGGCCGGAGGGCTGTTCATCGCCGACGAGGTCCAGGCCGGCTTCTGCCGGACGGGCCGCTGGTGGGGCTACGAGAAGATGGGCTTCGTCCCCGACATCGTGACGATGGGGAAGCCCATCGGCAACGGAATGCCGATCTCCGCAGTGGTCGCGTCAAAGGACCTTGTCGACACGTTCCGCCGGCGCTCGCGGTACTTCAATACGTTCGCCTCCAGCCCCCTCCAGGCCGCCGTAGGATCGGCGGTGCTCGACGTCATCGAGTCGGACGGCCTGCGCCGGAACGTCGTCGAGACGGGCGCCCATCTCCGTCGCGGTCTGGAAGCCTTCCAGGAGACCTGCGAACCGATGGCGGAGGTCCGCGGCCACGGGCTGTTCCTCGGCGTCGAGTGGGTGAGCGACCGGAAGGCGAAGACCGCCGACGTGGAAGGCGTCGTCGCCGTCGTGAACCGGCTGAAGGGCAAGGGTTTCTTGACCAGCAACGCCGGCGCGCTGCGCAACGTGCTGAAGATCCGGCCGCCGCTCTGCTTCGGGCGCGAGCATGCGGACGCCTTCCTGGACGCGTTCGGGGAGACGCTTCGTGAACTCGGCCACAAGGGCTGAGTCCCGCGAAGCGGAGTTCCACCGGGCGGCGATGGCCGCCTGGCGGGAGTGGGACGAATCCCCCGCGCGCCTGGAACTGGTCGCGCACCAGGAGAACGTCGTCTTCCGCGCGGATTCGGAGGGCGGCGCGAGTTTCGTCCTGCGCCTCCATCGCCCCGGCTACCACGATCTGGCGGAGCTGATCTCCGAGCAGCACTGGACCGCGGCCCTGAACGTCGCCGGCGTCGGCGCGCCGGTGCCGGTTCGGGCGCTGGACGGCCGGCGCTACGTCGAGGTGCCGGTAGGAGCGAAGGAGTCCCGCCTCGCCGGCGTCTCCGAGTGGGTGGACGGCGAGGTCCTCTCGGACCTCGTCGACGAAGCGAGCCCCGAGCTCCTGGCCCGATCCTTCGACGACCTGGGCCGTATCGCGGCACGCATCCACAACCAGGCCGCCTCCTGGGAGTTGCCGCCGCACTTCACGAGACACTCCTTCGACGTCGACGGGTTCCTGGGCAAAGCACCGTTCTGGGGCCGCTTCTGGGAGGTCTCCGGTCTCGACGAATCGGACCGCCGGCTCACTTCACAAGCTCGCGAGCATCTGCGGAAGCTCTTTCTGGACTTCGGCCAGGATGCGGGCAACTACAGCCTGATCCACGGCGACCTCCATCCCGGCAACATCCTGAAGACGGAAAACGGCCTGCAGGTCATCGACTTCGACGATGCCGGGTTCGGCTGGCACCTGTACGAACTGGCCGTCGCCCTGTTCCACTACCAGTCGAACCCGCACTTCGAGATGGTCCGCGACGCGCTCGTCGCCGGGTACCGGTCGGAGCGGCCCCTGAGCGACGAGGCGCTGGAGCTGCTGCCCGCCTTCCTGCTGATGCGAGCGCTGGCTCTCCTCGGATGGCTTGAAGCGCGTCCGGAACTCGGCCGCAGCGACGCGTTCGACCGCGTACGCGGGCTGGTCCGGGACCAGGCCGCCGCTCTGCTGGGTTAGGACTCCAGCGCCCGCTGCCAGATCGAAACGTCCCAGAAGCGGCCGAACTTTCGACCCGCCTCCGACAACACGCCGACCTGGCTGTAACCGAAGCGACGGTGCAGCCGCTCCGAGGCTTCGTTCGGCAGCGTGATCACCGCGAAGGCGCGCCGAAGAGACTCGGCTTCGAGAATCGCCAGGAGCTCCCTGTAGAGGGCGGTGCCGATGCCGCGCCCCGTCTCGCCGTCCAGGCAGTAGACACTCGTTTCGACGCTCGTGGCGTAGGCAGGACGGGACCGCCACGGGCCGCTCCAGGCGAAGCCAACGACGCGGCCGCCCTCTTCGGCGACCAGCACGCGGTGCGGCCCCGTCGCCTCGAAACGGTCGAACCACTCCTGACGCCGTTCGACGGTCCAGGGCTCGACGTCGAAGGTGACGGAGCTGTGCTCGACGTAGTGGTTGTAGAGCGCCGTCATCTGCGGAACGTCGGCTGCGGTGGCCGGTCTGACGACGTACATCGTGCAAGCCTCCGCTTCTTCTTAGCAGACCCGCACGTTGTGCCTTGACAGCACTATCTAAGAACATCATGATGCCTCCATGCGAACGACCGTCACGCTGGACGCGGACACCGAGTCTCTGCTGCGCGAGGCGATGCGGCAACGGGGACAGACATTCAAGCAAGCCCTGAACGACGCGGTCCGACAGGGCCTGGCGGGAGTTGCCGGCGATCCGGAGCGTCCGCCGTTCGTCCAGCGGAGCTTCCCCATGGACCTCAGGCCCGGGTACGACCTCGGCAAGCTGTCCTCGCTCGAGGCGGATCTCGACGCGGAGGCGTTTCTTGAAACAACCCGCCGGCTCACGCCGGACAGGGACGAGCCGAGGTGATTGTCCCCGACGCGAACCTCCTCCTGTACTCCGTCGACTCAACGAGCCCGTTCCACGCGCCGGCGGCGAAGTGGTGGACCGATTGTCTGAGCGGCTCGGTACCGGTCGGACTCTGTCAGCCTGTTCTCTTCGCCTTCCTGCGCGTCAGCACGAACCGTCGCGTCTTCCGGGAGCCGCTCTCACTCGACACCGCCGGCGACCTGGTGAACGAGTGGATCGCCCACCCCGTCACGCGCCTCCTGCTGCCAGGCGAGGACCACGTG
>WTGL01000266.1:0-465 GCA_011523565.1 Acidobacteriota bacterium | reverse complement strand
GCTCGAACCCACCGAGGCGAGATTCACACCGCGGATCACGACTTCCGGCGTTTTTCGGGAGTGACCTGTCACTATCCGCTTCGCCTCAAGTAGAGCCGCCCACCCGTCGACACATGCCGCATCCGGCCGTCGTCCTGCGGATTGACGAACGACAGAAGAGTCTGCGGCGCGGTGGCCGCGATCGCCTCCGGCAGGGAGACGACGAACGAATGCTCGCCTACCGGGTCGAGCGGGAAGGCCGGTGTCGGGTCGGTCGAAGTCGTGTCGTAGAAAGCGACCTTGGCGCGTGAGCTGACGCTCAGGCGGCCGTCGCGCTCAGTGATCGTGTGCTCGGCGGCGACGTCCTCGTAAACGCCGGCGTAGAGCCCCGGATCGATCTCGATGTCGAGCGCCGGGAACCGCTGCGGCGCGAGCGGCTCGAAGCCGGAGGCCTTCTTCATCCAGGCGTTCACGAGCTCGAAGGCG
>WTGL01000265.1 GCA_011523565.1 Acidobacteriota bacterium | reverse complement strand
CGCCGACCTCGCCCTCTTCGACGGCGACCCGTTCGAGTACACGAGCCACATCTGCGGCGTGATCATCGAGTCGGAGGTGATGTCGGCGGAGTGCCGGTAACCGACTCCGGACCGGCGCACATCGGCAAGGGCCGCCTACACGGAAAGGACCTCCGCATGACCCATGTGACCGAAGCGAGACTTGGCGGCTATTCGCTGCTGTTTGGAACGGTGGCGGTGGCTGTTGGCTACGCCCTCTCACCCGGCCGCGGCATGGTGGACACCGTCCCCAGCACCAGCCTCGGGGACCTGACGCTGGCGATGGCGCGCAACGCCACTCTGTCCTACACCGTGGCGGTCGTCCTCGTCCTGGGGGCCCTCCTCATGCTGAACGGCATCGTGACGTTGCGGAGGTACACCGCCCCCGTGCCGCGGCTTGGCCTGCTAGGGATGGCCGCCGGCGCGGCCCTGCAGATGGTGATGCGAGGCTTCGACTACATGCTGATCGGCATGGGCGAGGCGGCGCTGGGGCCCGACCCGGAGCAGTCGGCGCAATGGCTGGAGTCGGCGCTCGGGATGCAGCGCACGGTATGGGGCCTGCACTTCACGGGCAGCGTCGCCGGTTACGCCGGGATGGCGGTTCTGGCCTTCGGTCTCATCTCCCGACCGGAACCGCTGCGCCTGCCGCCGGTGCTGAACGGCATCGTCGCGGTGCTGGCCCTGGGGTCGCTGGCGCTGTTCATCGCCGCATGGCATTCGAACACGCTGGAACTCTCACTCGCTCCAGTGTTCGGGTTGATGTCCGCCAGCGGCATCGTCTACATGGGTCTCCTGGGCTGGCGGTTGGCGGTATCTGGGGCAGGTGAGAGCGCTCAGGAGTCTCGTATCGGCTAGACTATTGCCGTTTTGCGACGCAAATCGGCAATAGTCCCGCGCTTCTGCAGACTACCGGAGCAGAGTTTCTTCCTCTTCGGGCCTCGGGGGACGGGTAAGTCGACCTGGCTGCAGGCCCAGCTTCCGGACGCCCTCTATCTGGATCTTCTCGACCCGGCTCTCTACCGGGCTCTCCGGGCTCGCCCGGAACGCCTGCGCCAGATGATCGACGCAGAACCGGATCGCGGCGACGTGGTCATCGACGAAGTCCAGCGCGTGCCCGAGCTTCTCACGGTGGTCCACTCCGTTCTGGAGTCGCCGGACACGCGGAGATTTGCGCTCACCGGATCAAGTGCGAGGAAGCTCCGCCGAGGGGGCGTCGATCTCCTGGGGGGCAGAGCCTTCTACCGGACGATGCATCCCTTCATGGCCGCGGAGACGCCGGACTTCTCCCTGGACCGAGCACTCGCCATCGGACTCTTGCCCCTCGTGACCCGCGCGCCGGATTCCGAAGAGATGCTCGAGGCGTATGCTGGGCTCTACCTGGAGCAGGAAGTCCAGGCCGAGGGCATCGTTCGCGATGTCGGGGCTTTCGCCCGCTTCCTCGAAGCCGTCAGCTTCTCGCACGGTGCCCAGCTCAACGTAGCCTCCGTCGCCAGGGAGTGCGAAGTGCCGCGCCGCACCGCCTCCGGCTACGTTGCCATCCTGGAGGATCTGCTCCTGGCCTTCCGCCTTCCCGTGTTTCGCCGGCGGGCGCGCCGCAAGACAGTCGTCCACGACAAGCTCTACCTCTTCGACGCCGGGGTCTTTCGAGCGCTCCGCCCAACCGGACCGCTGGACAGTCGAGCCGAAACGGAGGGCCCCGCCCTCGAAGGTCTTGTGGCGCAGCATCTCCGCGCCTGGGCCGCCTACTCGGAAGGGACCTCCAAGCTGTTCTTCTGGCGCACGCGAGGCGGTTCAGAGATCGACTTCGTGCTCTACGGAGAGGCCGGCTTCTGGGCCTTCGAGGTCAAGAACTCCCAAACCGCTCACCGGAGCGACCTGCGTGCGCTCCGGGCCTTCCTGGCCGACTACCCGGAAGCTCAGGCCGCTCTGCTCTACCGCGGCGCCAACCGTCTCCTGGTCGACGATGTTCTCTGCTTACCCGTCGACGACTTCCTGCGCGGAGTCGTTCCGAATCGGCCTCTGCTCAAGTAAGGCTCAAACGAGTGACGAGTCGCCGTGCGGCTCCTTGTCCTCTTCCCCGGCTGCGGAACCGAACCATGTCTTGAGCGTCTCCCGCGCCTTCTCGCGGTGCTCCGGCTTGATGTGTGTCGCCACCATTGCGAGAGCCAAGACCAGGACACCCAGGTCATCGGAGAATCCAACGACTGGAATCAGGTCGGTGATCGCGTCGAGAGGTGCGATGAAGTAGCCCAGCGCGCCGATGATCGTTGCCTTCGCCCTCTTCGGCGTATCCGGATCCAACAGGCAGTAGTACAGCGTGAGCGCCTTTTCGACGACCTCCTTCCCCGCCCGTACGGCAAAGCCGCCCAGCTTCTTCCAGAAAGACCCCTCGCTGTACTCTTTGGAGTAGTCGGTTGCGTCGGTCATGGTGCGGATCCTATAGCTCCAAGTGCAGGTTCCGGCTAATCCGTCGGTTGCGGGAACTCCCGCAACCCGCGTTTCGAGCCAGACACCGGCTGGCCGGCGCCTGCGCGGCCGGACTTCTTGAAGCAGGTCCTGGCCCCCGGTCGGAGGCCTCGACAGTCAGATTCCGCGGACCCTCTTCAGGTGCTCCCACGCCTCGGTCAGCATTCGCGTTCGGTCGGTCGCGTACTGCATCATGTCCTCTGGCAGCCCCTTCGCAGCGAGCCTGTCGGGGTGATACTCGGTCATCAACTTCCGCCAAGCCTGCTTGATTTCCGCATCCGACGACGTGGAATCGACCTGAAGAAGCCGATAGGCATCCGCCGTCACGGCCTGTTCTTCCTCACCATGGCACTGTCCGCCTCGGCCACGAGGTTCCTCCGGATCGCCATTGCCGCTGTATGCATGCCAGTCACTGCGAGCCTCCGCGATGAGGGCTTCGAGGTGGGCCTCCGACAGACCGAGCCACCCACACACCTGTTCCAGAAGCTCCCGCTCGCGAGCGTGAAGCACCCCGTCGACCACCGCGGCCCGCACGGCAATACCGACTAGCGCAACTTTCAGTTCCGGCTCCTCGATCCCCAGTCGCACACGCGCCAGGACCTGGTGGATTTCGAAGTGCGGCGAAGCCCCCTCCCGAAACAGGTTTCTTGCCTGTTCGCGTGCAGGTTCGGCGAGCCCAAACCGGTCCATGACTCCGATCGCGAAACGTATCTCGTCGTGCGTCACCGCGCCGTCAGCCTTCGCCAAGTGACCCATGACCAGGAAGACCGCCCTGAAGAACAAATCAGACGAGTCGTCGGGACTCCCATCAACGCCTGCGGAGGCGTGCGGCTCTGCGGGTTCGGAAGCTCGCGACGCGGCGACGAGCCCCACCACCACGGCCCCGACGACGAGGACGATCAAGACACCGACAAAGCGATTGACGTCGAGCCAGGCCGCAACCCCCGATGCGGCGAGAGAAAGGCCTACGATCACCCAACATCCCGGAGACGCGTCAGACTTCCCGTTGCCCATCCTCAGCTGCAGCCGTGCCCTACTCGCGCAGGGGGAACTCCGGCAACCCGCGTTCGAGCCACACGCCCGCCTGCATCACGCGGTCGACCTGCCGTGTGTTGCAGATGTCCGCCAGGGGGTCGGCGGAGAGCAGAACCAGGTCCGCCGCCATTCCCTCGGCGATCGAGCCGAAGTCTGGTTCCTCGGTGAGTTCAGCGGCCGCGGCGGCGCCGGCCGCCGCCAGGGTCTCAAGCGGCGTCAAGCCGGCATCCTCGACGAGCGTTTCCAGCTCATGGTGCGTGCCCCAGCCGTACGCGATGTTGCCGGCGCCGCTGTCAGAGCCGACGGTGACCGTGACGCCGGCTTCGTTCATGCGGCGGACGAACTTCGTCACGTAGTCGTAGGCGACGCGGCGTTTGGCGGTCGACTCGCTCTCCAGCATGGCGGCGCGGTTCTCGGGATCGAGCAGCCGCTCGAGCAGGGCTGGTTGAAGGCCGGCCCGGAACTCCTCGTCGTCGAGCAGTTCCGGGTGCTCGGCGACCCACCAGAAGGTCTTGGCCTGACCGAGCGCGGGCGCGAACGAGAGCCCCTTCTCTTGCACCATGGCGACGAACTCGTCGTCGACCTCCTGGTCGCGGACGCCGTGGACGAAGAAGCGGACCCCAGCGTCGACCAGCTGCCAGACGTCGTTCTCGAAGAAGACGTGCGCGGCAACCGGGATGCCGTGCTGCGCGGCTTCGTCGGCGATGGCGGCGCGGATCTCCGGCTCGATCTTCGGCCGAGTGTCGAGGAACGTGTCGACCCACATCTTGATCAGGTCGACTTCCTCGGCAGCGAGTTCGCGCACCATCTCGCGAGCTTCCTCTTCGGTGGCCGGACCCAGCTTGCCCGGCGGGAAGCCCTCGGGGTGCGTGAAGCCGACCCCGGCGGTGAAGATGCGCGGCGCCGGCGAGCCGGCATGCTCGATCCGGTCGCCGCGGACGATGACGACGGCGTCCTCGATCGGCGGTGCGCCGGTGCCGTCGATCAGGGTGGCGCCGGCGATCGTGATCGTGCCGGTGCCGTCGATGGAGGGTTTGCCGGGGGCGCAGCCGGAAAGCGCAGCGGCGAGTGCAATAGCGATTGCGAAGAGCCGGAACGGATCCGGATGCCGGCCAGAGGGCCGGCGAACCCAGTGGTTGAACCCCGTGTGCGGTCCAATCACTCGAGGAACACTTCGGCGATCGCGATGCCGCTCTCGCCGGCCACGGCGTAGAGGAGGAAGACGCGGCCGTCCTCCTCGTAGATCGCGGGATCGCGCACCTGGTTGACGTGTCCGTAGGCGGTGCTGCGAACAGACGGCTCGAGCGGCGCGTTGGCGCCTTCCCAGTCGCGCTCGGGCCGGAGCACTTCGACCGGTTCGGACTCGGTCCAGTCCATCCAGTCGCCGGAGAGGTCGATGCTG
>WTGL01000066.1 GCA_011523565.1 Acidobacteriota bacterium | reverse complement strand
TGAGCGTAGCGAGATTCCGGCGCGCCCCGGTATAGGTGGTTTCCCTGATCATTGTGGTCCGCTCCCGTGTCGTTCACCGGTTGCGCCGCGCTGGGCAACACGTACAGGGACTTTGTACCACTATGAGCGGTACCGTCAAGCTCGGGGGGTGGCCCAGCGCCACGGGGACAGCCCGTTCTTGGTATGTCTGACTACGCTGGCGAGAACAGGCGGAGCGCCGCCCGCCACCGCCGGCAAGCGTCCGCGTCGCGTGCCCCCGCGGCGTCACTCGCCTTCCCCCGTCTGGGCGTATGGCACGGCGATGGCTGTCATGGCGTCCTTCTTGGCCCGCTCTCCGCGTCGGTCGTACCGCCTGGTGGTGTCGAGGCTCGCGTGCCCCATGAGGTCGGCGACGGTGGCCACGTCGACGCCCTGGTCGAGCGCCCGCGTCGCAAACGTGCGCCGCAGCACGTGCGGCGAGAAGCGCCCGATCCTGGCCTGCTCGCTGCGCAACTCCACGCGTCGCGCGATGGCGCGGCCGGTTAAGCCGCGGCCGGCCCGGACCCGGCCGGCCTTGTCAACCGGCGCAAACAGCGGCCCCTCATCATCTCCGCGCAGTTCGAGCCAGGCGTTAAGCGCGTCCCGCGCGCCGTCGCCTATGTAGACGAGCCGCTCGCGGCGGCCCTTGCCGCGGACCCGGAGCGCCCAGGTCGAGGCGTCCGTGGTGTCGAGGTCGGCGAGGTCCGCTGCGGCGGCCTCGGCGCGCCGCAAGCCCACGCCGTAGAGCAGGGCGAGGAGCGCCGCGTCCCGGACGCCCGCCGGCGTGCCGTCGGCGACGGCGCCGAACAGCCGCGCCACCTGGCCCATGTCGAGCGCCCGGCCGGGGGCGGAGCCGCCCTTGACCGTCTTGAGCGCGTCGAGGCGTCGTTCGAGGTCGGCGCGGTCGAGGTCGCCGTGCTGCCAGGCGCGGCGGAGCACTCCGCGCACGCTGGCGAGGCTGGCGTTCGCGGTCGCGGGCTTGTAGTCCCTGGCGAGTCCGTTGCGCACGGCTTCGAGGCTGGCTGCGTCGGCTCGGTGCCAGGGGTAGCGCCGCCAGCCTGCCGGATGCCCGGCGGCGATCGTCGCGGCCCTGCGCAGGTTGGAGCGGACGGCCGGGCGCGCGGCTTCGGACTGCGCGGCGACGTAGGCGGCTGCGTGTCGACCGTGCCTGGAAGTCGGTTCGAGGTCGGGGGTCATGGGTGGATGTCGTCGTGCCGGCGACGGTCCGAGGCCTTGAGCGGCCCTTAAGCGCGCGATCGAGCCTTCCAGGCCCCTGAGTACGGCCGCCGGCCGCTACGCCGGCCCCGCAGGGACCGGCGAGGCCCTGGCCCCGTTCCAGGCAGCGAGGTGGAGCGGTCCGGCCGGAAGTAGCCCCTAAATCGAGCCGGACGGCCCCGGCGCGGCGACTGGACTTCCAACCAGGAGCGCCGCGCCGCGCGGCAGTCTACGACCAGGCCCGCCGCTAAGGCGCGATTTCGCGGTCGGGACCATGGTCCGGGCGTCGACATGGTGTTGGTGTCGCTCTCCGTGTTCGCGGGGATGGTCGTAGGGAATGATAGCAGGCGACTGCGATACGGTCCCGACCGCCGTGAGCGGAAACGAGCGGATTTGAGCGAGCGATCGCGCCGAGACCGGCCCGCGGGTCCCGCGGACCGCGAGCCGCTGGCGGAACCCGAGCCAGCCCCCGAGCGCCGAGACGCGACCGGCGCGACGGCCTGCCCGGACTGCGCCGGCCAACTGGCCGCGCAACTGTCCATCCTGCCGGCGACGGAGCACCTGGTCCGCTGCCTGGACTGCGGAGCCGAGTACGTCGCACGAGCGAGACCCGCCTGAGCCTCCGCGCCGCGGCGATCGCACTGGGCAAGATCGAGCGCGGACTGCTGACGCCGACCGAGCGAGCGCGACTGTATGAACGAGCCGCAAAGGCCCTGGACCGACCTGGCACCGCTGGCGAATCCGCGCCCTGGCGTCCTCACCGAGGCCCGGTGCATACCGGCCGAGGCCCTGATCGAGACGGACCGCGACCGCCTGGCGGTCCTGCTCGCTTACCGCCGACAGCACTGCAAAACGGAGGACGCGGCGTGAACCGTGCCGAGGACAATTGTCTCGGTCCCTTCAGTCGCTTACCCGTGGTCACATTCCGAGTAACTCGAACAGCCGCTCCCAGGGTCCAACCCGCCGTCCTCATGTTGGCGGTCAAGACCCTCCTGCTCAGCGGGCGTCGGCCTCTCGGGATCACGATCGGCCGTTTGAAACCCGGCTTGGTCAGGGTCTCGTGAGGCCCCGAATCACGCCGCTTCGTCCAACCATCAAGCTCGCAGATTTGCCGGAACGCTTGCGGGCTAACCTGCGGCAGCTTCTGCGGCATGGTTGAATCACCAGGTCGATCGGCACCGAGACGGCCCCCTCTTCCGGTTCGGAGTGCAGCTTCAAAGGAGTCAGTCCACCGTCTTCCAGGACCCGATGGAGGGTCCCAATCTCGTGGCAGGTCGCAAGAAACAGGGAAACCGCATCGTTGAGCATCTCCAGCGCTTCCGCCTTGCTGGAACCCTGACTCGCTACGTCCAGCTCGGAACACCACGCGGCCCACGTATCACCCTCCTGCTCGAACTCGACCGACAAGACCAACTGCCAAGACGTCATGCGTTCCTCCATCCCGCTCAGTGTGAGAGGTGCTGGCCCGATGCGCAGCGTGCCCATCCTTCCCGCATGGGATCAACCTGGTAATGCGCCTTCGTTTCTCAGTAATCGTTACCGCAACCGGGCGACGGATGGCGAGCGTGTCGAGACCGGCTCTCACGATGCGCTCCCGATTCAGGAGGCGGTCAGCCATGCGTCACACTAGCCTTCCTGTGGGGTCAACTTCTGCGACGGAAAGCGACTCCCTCGACCTTGACCGCTTACTGGACGCGAAGTGGGTGAACCTGATCGAGGCGAAGCATCCGGCACTCTACCGCGTCCTGCTCGCCGCGATGACGGACTCGGACAAGAGCTACCTCGCCTACATGACGCAGACGACTGCGGCGGTCTGGCCTGCGGCTGTCCGGTCTGTTGGTCGCGGTGATCGCCTCCCGGCGTGATCGTCGGCGAGTGGCTCGACGGAGACTGAGGCGCGATCATGAGGATCACTACGGACTTCGGCCCCTATCGCGGTCTGCGGAAGCTGCGTCATCGGAACGACGATCCGCGCGGCCGCAAGCGCCTGGATTCTGACGACTTCGGCGGGAAGTCTTGGAGTGTCGTTGCCGCTTGCGCGCGGCGCTACTGGTCCGCCGTCATGAACGCGATGAACCGGCCCTGGTGGGCGTATCACTGCTTTCACGGCTGCCGCGGGCATGAAGGTTTGAGCGACCTGGTGTTCCGGTTCGACGATCCGATCTGGCGCAGCCTGTACCCGCCGAACGGTCCCGATTGCATGTGCTCGGTGCGCAAGTACACCGCTGCCAACGTCGAGGAACTCAGCTTCGATGAGACCGCGACCTACGACGGCCGCGAAGTCTCCGTGGTGGGCCGGGAGTACTCGGAGAACCGCGGCTATCGGATGCATCGGCTGTCCGCCGATCGCCGCAAGGTTGAGCCCGATCCCGGCTGGCTTGGCCGGCCGGTCGCATGCGAGCCGGCAGAAGTGTACAAGGGCCGCGGCTACCTGTTCCGAGGCGGCGGGATGATCGTTCCGCCTGACGTTTCCCTGCCGTGCCAGGATGCGGACGATCGGTCGCTGCCGGTTGGTGTTCGGCGACTGGCGGCGCTGCGCGAAGAGGTGACCATCGGCGTTGCGCAGGTTCTGTTGGCGGAGTCGGTGGACCAAGCGGTGAGAAGGTCGCCGGGGGCGATCTTCTGGGCGCAAGCGTGGGACGTGGACTTGGAGGACGGCGCGGCCCTGGCGGCGCAGTCCCGCGCGTTGCCTGCCGACCTGGACGGCGCAACCCTGGCGGCCCATGTGCAGGAAACGACTTTGGCGTGGCAGAGACGGTGGAGCGGTCCACCGGCCCGGCAACAGCCGGCTGCGGATTCGACCCCTTGGCTGCCTGAGAAGCTCCAAACGGCCCAGGGAGTCCGGCGGGCGGCCGCCGCGCCGGAAACGCTGGCGCATGCCGCGGAGGCGCTGACCAGTGAACCAAGATCAAGTGCAGAAGATGGCAGTCTGCCATCGAGCGCGGCGACCTTCCGGACCATGCGAAGCAGTGGGAGTCGGGCGGTTGGGGCAAGCCTTTGTATGTGCCGACTGTTGACGAAAGTACTTATTCACAGTTGACCCGCCTTCGATGACCGGGTACCCCACGAGCTGACCCGGCCCGTGGTAGGTGGCGCGCCCGCAGGAAACCCCCGTGAACCAGCTCGAACACGCCGGCGACGACGGACTCTCCGCCGGCGACGTCCAGCGCATCGGCGCCGCCCTCGAAGCCTCGATCGCCCCCAACACCGCGAAGGCCTACCGGGCGGCGCTCATGCGCTTTGCTACCTGGCTGGACGGCCGGACGGCGACGGATGCCACCGTCGCGGCCTACGTCGCCCACCTGATGGAGGACGGGAAAGCGCCGGCGACGATCAAGCAGGCGGCCGCGGCGAAGGCCCAGGGCCTCGAAGACCCCCGGGGCCCCCTGGCCCGCCAGGCGCTCAAGGGCGCGGTCCGCAGGAACGCCGGCGAAGGCCGCGGCCGCCGCCGAGGGAACCACCGCGGGGCTCCGCGACGCGGCGTTGCTCCGCACGATGAGCGACGCGCTGCTCAGAGCCTCCGAGGTGGCGGCGATCGACACCCGCGACATCGCCCGCGAGAAGGACGGCGGCCGCCTCACCATCCAGAGGTCGAAGACCGACCAGGAGGCCGAGGGCGCCGTCACCTACCTCACGCCGGCGACGATGACGGCGCTCGACAACTGGCTCTGCGCCGCGGCCGCGGCGTGGACCTCGAGCGGCCCCTACGAAGGGCCGGCCTTCCGGCGCGTCACCAGGTCCGGCGCCGTGTCCGGACACGCGCCGCTGACCACGAACGCAGTCCGGGCGATCGTGCGCAAGCGGGCCGCCGCGGTCGGCGTCGAGGGGGCTTCCGGACACAGCTGCCGGGTCGGCAGTGCGCAGTCCCTCATCGAGCGAGGAGCCTCCACCGCGGCCGTGGCGATCGCCGGACGCTGGAAGGACCCCGGCATGGTGGTCCGCTACGCCAAGGCCCAGGAGGCCGGCCGCGGGGCGGTACGGAGGTACTTCGGCGGGAAGTAAAGGCGGCGTTCTACCGCCGGCAGGTTCCCCTCGCTTGGCCTATAGCGTCACGGGCGTCTTCGAGCGAGAACTCCCACACAGCATTGCCTTGCGCTCCGTACCAGTTGAGAGCCACGGACAACTTCCTGTGGCTCCCTAAGCGCTTGACCTTGCGCTTGTCTGCGTAGAAGTGGAGCACGTTCTCCCCCCACGTTTGATCGACCATGAAACTGGCAACAGGCACATCGTCCCACTTCCCCTGAAGATGGTGCGTGTCATAGCCGTCTTGTGTCGTGCCCCCCACCAGATTCGGCGTCTTGGTGAACTCCAAATAGACGCGGCCACACCCCTCTACGACCACTCGTGCTGTGGTGCCCTCATACGCCCCAGGCAGATTCCGAATGGGTGGAGTGAAGGGCGATACTGCCGCTTCCATGACGGGATCGCCCCAAGTGTCTGTGATGGTGATCGTGTGCCACGGTTCCGCCGTGAGCGGCGTTGCCACCAGTGTTAACGCAACGCAAACGGCAAACGCGATCCTCTTCAAATTCGGGCTCCCTTCTCCTCCGCCTCCGCCCGCACGCGGGGTTGTTCCCTAGGTCAGCCGGGGGCAACCGTATCGGATCCTCTTAGCTACCAGACCTGAGCACTCGCATTAGAGCATGGCAATATGCTAGTATCCAATCATGCTCACGCTAGCGCTCATCGCACAGAAAGGCGGCGTCGGCAAGACGACGATCGCCGCGGCTCTCGCTGTGGCGCACCAACGAGCCGGCGCCCAGGTGGCGCTGGTTGACCTTGACCAGCAAGGATCGGCAGCCGCCTGGTCACGGCTCCGGGGGGGCCAACCGCCTGAGGTGATCCCAGCTCACCCACCGAGCCTTCGATCGACCCTCGGCGCCGCCAAGAAGAACGGGACGAGCCTTACACTCATCGACACGCCGCCACGGGAACGTGCCGGCGCCGCCGAAGCAGCCAAGCACGCCGACCTGGTGCTCGTGCCATGTCAGCCTTCGATGCCCGACTTGCTTGCGCTGCCGCCAACACTCGAAGTCGTCGCCGGCACTCGCGCCGTCGTGCTCTTGAACCGCTGCCCAGCCCGCGGTTCGTGGACGGCCGAAGCTACCGCTGCGGTGCACCAACTCACTGCCGAGTTGTGCCCCGTGGTGCTCGGCCAACGGGTCGCTCACGCCAAAGCCTTCGTGCGCGGCCAATCCGCTCAAGAGTTCGAACCAAACTCACCGGCGGCCGCCGAGGTCGCTGCTCTCTACACTTGGCTACAGGAGGCACGATGACCACACCCCACACCTTCGCCGAGGCCATGCAGGCCGGCACCACTCCGCCGAAGACTCAGAGGCCGCCATCGCGCCGCGGCACTCGCGGGTGGGTCGTTTACCTGGATTCCGATCGTCACCGCCGCTTGAAGATCGCGGCAGTTGCACATGACCGCTCCCTCCAGTCTCTCGGGGAAGAAGCCGCAGACTTTTTACTCGAACGGTATGGCAACTGACCCCGCCGACGCGGTTCACGCCGCCGTTGCCGACGGCACACTCACCGACGATTCGGCCAGGGCGATCCTCCGTTGCATCGACGCGGATGGCTGCATCGACGCTCCCAACGACCTCCTCGAAGGCATCGCCCGCGAGGTGATCGAGGCCGCAGGAGTCGAATTCCGGCTCCCGAAGAGGCTTGATCTGCGCGGGACCCCCGGGGAAACGGAGCGAACAGGCCCCGAAACGAGTGCTCCAGACGACGATCGCCCCCGGAAAGCGGCCGTTTCGGCCTCCTCCCGAGGCTCTCAGAGGCCGCAGAAGCGCCGCAAGTGCCGAAAACGGACTGAGCCCCCTAGCCAGCAGGCCCCGGCGCAGGACCGCCAGGAGGCGAGGCAGGCGGACCCTTCTACGCGGTCAGAGACCCCGGCCCAATCCACGACGCCGCTCAGGTACGCCGCGGCTCGAAGCCGTGCGGCCGCCAGCTGGGCCGAGAAGCACCGCGCGCAGGCCGCCGCGATGCTGGCTCGACACCCGGCCCTGGTCGGCCGTCTGCTCGCTGAGGACGCCACTTCGAGCGCGGACACCCGCGAGCTGATCGGACTGCTGATGTACGTCGCGGGCGACTGGCTCCCGGACGCCGCAGCGGCGACGCCCGAAGCGGAACGGACGATCCAGGATCGCGCGCTCCGCCTAGCCTCCCGGCTCCCCTCCACCGAGACGGGACACGACGACAAGCCGCTATCGCTGCTCGCGGCCGTCCGTGAGGCCCTGGGCGCGGATCGCCGCGCCCAGGGCATGATCCCGCCCGCGCCCCGCGTCCGCATCGTCGAGGCCCCCGAGGATCGCGCTCGGTTGCCGATTCTGCCGACGCAACAGCGTCAGCTGACCCTCCCGAACATGTCGGCGACGGATCGCGACGTGATCGCGCCCGCAGCCTGGCTCCGCGTCTTCGACCGCCTCGGCGGGAACTACATGGCCCAGGGCCGCGGCGTACCCGTCGAGCTGCGGCTGTTCGTCGAGGCCCTGGCCTGGGCTCCACCTGCGGCCCGCCGCGGCGTTCTGGCCGAGATCGAGCTGACCGTCCGGGACCTTGTGCGGGCCGTATGGCCGAACGGTTGGCAGCGCGGCCGCGACCTTCCGAAACTTGTCCGCGGCATCGATCGCATCAGCGCCTTCGGCGTCCTGAGCGACGGGCGGTTCCGCTGGCGGCCGCTCTGGTTCCAGTTGTCGCCGGACCTGGGCGCCGGCATGGACGACCCCGTGAGGCTCTACGTCCAGTTGCCTGCCGTCGCCGGCGCCGGCGCCGGCGCCCGGTTCCACCGAGACACCCTCCGCCGCCTTGGCCTTCATTCGGCACCCGCCTATCGGCTCTATCTCGCCCTGGTCGAGCAATGGGACCGCAAGCTTCGCCGCGGCCTACAGCCCTACACCCCCGAAGGCGCGAACGCGCCAGTCCCGTTGCCCGGATTTGGGCCGGCCGAGCGCCGCCGTCTGATCTTCGGTCAGGACGTCACCGGTCGCAACGAGAGCAAGGTTCGATACGACCGCGACAAAGCGACCGAGCGCGCGTTCATGGACCTGACGCGCGATGGCGTGATCGAGCTGCGGCATGATGAACGCGACCCGCGGATTTACCGGCCGCGGCGGCGCGACCTGGATTAGCCAAGTCCGACCTACCCATCCGCCGGAAATCCGCACCGGAACGGACCTACCCATCCGCCGGAACGGACCTACCCATCCGCCGGAATCTACACCGCCGCCGACCGCCTAAAACACCCGTCGTTGCTGGATTTCTCCTCGCGCGCGCGCGCGCGTCCCCCTTCTGGATCCCCCTTCCGGATCCGGATCCCGGCAGCGCCTCCGGCGCCGCTGGCGTTCGTTTCACCCCTCCAAGGAGCCCCGGATCCGGAACTCGGAAATCAGGCGAGCAGACGTAGCAGCGTGACGGTCAGCGCGACCGTTGCGCCGGCCTGCGCGATCGCAAGCGCGTATATGCGCCGCGTGAGCCGGAGCTCGAGCTCCGCGAGTCTCGCCTCCAGGCGGATGATGTCTTCCTTCGTGGCGGTGCCTTCGGCGATCGCCACGCGGATCGTCGTCGTCACCGCTTCGGCCTGCTTGGAGGTCAGGCCGGCGTCTTCCAGAGTCCGGGCCGCAGCGAGGGTGTCGAACGTCATCCGCCGATCGTACTCCCCGGCCGTGGAGTCCCAGGTTCTGAGACTTCCTCGATCCACGGCCGTCCCTGGACATCGGCTGCTTCGGCCGAGTCCGGGCCGTGATCGTCCAGTCCGAATCGCCGGGCGACTTCGGCCGTCACGTGGACGGAGAGGCCGGTGTCGATCGCCTGGTCAAGCGCCTCGGCGAACTCGGCCTCGGCTTCGATGAAGGCAGTCACGAGTCGGATGCTACCAGACCAGGTTCGCGCGCGTGTCCCCGGTTACCGGGGAGTCAGACATAGAAGCAAGCAGACTGATTGTATTACACTATGGCTTCATGCAATCGGTCCCAGACGGTGGGTCAAGCCCCCCGGACCCCCCCCGTAAGCGGCTTCGCCGTGAGCGCCGGACGCGCATCGCGACGTGTCGCTTGTCGCCGTCCGAGTGGGCCGCCTGGCAGCGCAAGGCGGAGCGCGCCGGCCTGCCTGTGTCGGAGTTGCTGCGCCGTGCGATGCAGCGCACTCGCACCTGGACGGCGGAGGACTCGGCCGCCGCGCGGGAGCTAGCCCGCGCGGTGGGTCGTATCGGCGCGAACCTGAACCAGATCGCGCGTTGGGCGAACCGCCACCGCCGCGCCGGCGACGCCCTTGAAGTGCTCGCTCAGCTGAGCGCGATCGAGCAGGCCCTGGCCGCGCTGCGGCCGGCCCCGGGCGAGAGCCAGGAGCCGGAGCCGTGATCGTCTCGTTCTCGAAGCACGGCACCGGCAGCGCAGCCGCAGCCGCTTCGTACTTGCTCGCGGACCGCGATCACGTTGGCAAGGAGCGTGACCAGGTCGAGGTTCTGCGCGGCGATCCGTACCAGGTCGGTGAGGTCGCCGATTCCCTTGACTTCGAGCACCGCTACCGTTCGGCGGTGTTGGCCTGGGCGCCCGAGGACCAGGTCACCGACGCGCAGATCAGTCAAGCGCTAGACCGCTTCGAAGCGGTCGCGTGGGCCGGAATTGACCCGGACCGTTACGCCTGGTCGGCGGTGCTCCACCGCGACGCCAAGAGTGCGCACGTGCACATCCTCACCGCCCGCTGCGATTTGCAGACGGGGCGGAGCTTCAACATCGCGCCGCCCGGTTGGGAGCGCGACTTCGGTGCGCTGGAGCGGTCGCTGAATGTGGAGCATGGATGGGCGCGGCCGGATGATCCGAGCCGCCGCCGCTCGACTCAGCCGGAGAACTTCCCCGGCCGGCGAGCAGACATCCGCGAGGCCCTGCGGGCGCATCTGGAGGGCGCCGTCGCTCGGGGCACGATCCGCGACCGCGACACACTCGTCGCGGCCCTCGAAGAGGCTGGCCTGGACATCACCCGTCAGGGCCAGCACTACGTCACCGTCCGCGATCCGCAGACTGCGGAACGGTGGAGACTGAAAGGAGCCATGTATGAGCGAGACTGGACCGCCGAGAGCAGCCGAACAACCGCCCCGGAGCGATCAAGCACCGACCACCCTGGAAGCGAGGCTGCGGGAACGCGAGGCCCGCGAAGCCGCGACGCACGCGGCGCACCTCCAGCGGATCGAGCAACAGAGGAAGGCCGAGTCCGAGCGGATGGCGGCCCAGGCGGAGCAGAGTCACAAAGCGCTCGCTCTGCGCTTGCTGCGGTCATCGAACGCCGAGCTCGAACTCATCGAAGCGTCCTACCGGCGGCGTACAGCCGCGCTTCGCAAGCACGGCCTGACGGTGGCGATCGCCGCGTCCCTGGTGGGCCTGGCGATCTACAGCGGGGTCTGGACGCTGGCCCGATGGGCAGCGAACGATCTCCGCACGGACCTAGCCGCCCTCGAGGCGCAGATCGAGAGCCTGACCGCGAACGCCGCGGCCCTGAAGACCGAGGCCTGGGGCGTGACGTTGAGGCAGAGCCGGGAGGGTCAGCGATTCGTTCTCCTGCCGCTCGGGGCCGAGATGCTGAACCGGCGGATCGACGGTCGGACCGTAGCCGTGGTGCCGCCGGCGACGCCGCCGGTCGAGTAACGGATGGCGACCGAGATCGAGCGCCGGATGGCGACCACCTTGCGCGAGCTCACCGAGCACTCGGAGCAGCTGGTCGAGCGCTCCGAGCGCTTGGCCGCGCAGCACGAAGCCGAGCGCCGCGATTGGGCCGACGAGCGGAAACTCTTGGGCATCTCCGTCAGCGCGCTGGGCGACTCAGTCGAGCAGTTGGACGCTCGTACGGACACTTTGTTGGCCGAGTACGAGAAGCTGGCCACCGCCTTCACGCGGCTCGAAGCCGACTTGAACGCAATCGTCCAAGCCTTCAAAGGGCGGTGAACCAGCTCCGGGATCGCGTGCTCCACCACGAAGACGACTGGTCCCCTGGGCGCGGCCGCGAGCGCGACTACGGCCCGAGCAGGTAGGAGACGCCGAGAACGGCCCTTTCCTGAGCCGCCGAAGCCGGGGAACGTAGCCCCAGGGGCAAGGCCCGCAACGCACATCGACTCGTGCTAAACGCAAGGAAGACCTCTTCCGCCTGGAGCGAGAATCGCGGGAGCTCGAGCTGCGGCTCACGCGACGCATGTACGGGCTCAGGCCAGCGCAACGGTCGCGCTCACCGCGTCACGCGCTACTACGTCTGCTCGCCTGATTCCGGGTTCTGCCGGATCTCAGGCGGCGGTGAGGCCGCTCGCTCTGCGGGGCCGTGAAGGGGGTGTGGATCGGTCGACTCCCCTTGGAATCGCCGTCCGGGGCCCCAAAGGCTAAATGAGAAACCGCCGCCTCCCGGACAACCGGGAGACGGTGGTAAAGGTGGACTGTCCCCGATACTCAGGCCGCGAGAGCGGACCGAACGACGAGCCAGAAACCTACGGGATTACGGGAACGGACCCGCCACGGTCAAAGCTGCTGCTGATGGAGGCCGGTAGCCGCCCGCCGTCTAGCGGCTCGCTTGCGGCCAATCCAGTGCGCCCAAGCCACGAACGCACCACCTAGAACAAGCCCCCCGCAGGCGCTCAGGGCCGCCGACCCCGGATGCGCGCTCGTTACGACTGCGAGCAACAGCGACACGCCGCCAAGGAGGGACACAGTCACAATCGCCGCAAGAGTCAACAGCCGAGACACGGGCCTCATATTAGCCCATCCGCCGCAAGGTTCCGACACATGAGATCCAAACTGGCGTAGATGCCGCCGCCCGCCACAATCGCTACAAGCGCCGTATCCAGAATCTCCTTCACGTCTTCGTTCTGCGAAGGGTTTAGCTGGGTGGCCAGCCTTGCAACTGCCAAGATCACCGCCAGCGCGTATCCGGCGATCTTGAGATTGTTCGCCGTCTCCCCGTCGCTTTGGATGGCTTGGCAGACGTTTCGGGCGGTCCCCCCCAACGCCTCCAACTGACGTTCCGCGTAGTCGTGGATCATCTGCTCGATATCCGGCGTGATGATGTTGACCTGCGGACCGATTCCGCCAAGATCGCCAAGAGGATTGCCCCCCAAGAGGTTGAAGATAAACGGGAAACGTGCTGCGACGACGTTCACCAGAGCATCCGTCGCGCAGTTGCCGTTGTTGTCGCATCTCGTACTTCCATCCGGCGACGTGTTCTGCGCCGCTGCTGACACAGGCATGCCGAACGTCAACAGTCCGAAGAACAGCACGCTGAGCAGCGCGCCCCGTAGAGCTTCCCTCATTTTTCGTAGCCTCCATGTAGGGCTACGGCTGGTCGGCAAGCGGCTCATCCGCGACCGACCCGGCCGTAGATTGGACTAGACGCCGGCGACCGTAGCAGAAAAGCCGAAACTCCTGCAAAGAGAGGGAAACCTTGTTACGCTGTACCAATCTCTGGCCCGCTACGGCCCCGCGACTACCCCCCGCGTAGGTTGGACTAGACACCCCCTCGTTTTGGGGCCGTAGCGCCGTCGTAGCGGGTCCGTTTCCCCTTCTTGCGAGCAGGGGCCGGCCGCCGGCCGAGTCAGGGACTCAGCGGGCGGCGATGGGAAGTCGGTGGAGCGGCATCGTTTTCCCAAAGCGCGCATCGCGTGGCGTCACGTGCCATCCCCCGTCTGTGCGTAGGGCACGGCGATGGCCGCCATGGCGTCCCTCTTGGCCTGTTCTCCGCGCCGGTCGTATCGCCTGGTCGTGTCGAGGCTGGCGTGCCCCATGAGGTCGGCGACGGTGGCCACGTCGACGCCCTGGTCGAGCGCCCGCGTGGCAAACGTCCGTCTCAGCACGTGCGGCGAGAAGCGCCCGATCCTGGCCTGCTCGCTGCGCAGTTCGACGCGGCGCGCTATGGCCCGGCCGGATGCCCGGCGGCGATCGTCGCGGCCCTGCGCAGGTTGGAGCGGACGGCCGGGCGCGCGGCTTCGGACTGCGCGGCGACGTAGGCGGCTGCGTGTCGACCGTGCCTGGAAGTCGGTTCGAGGTCGGGGGTCATGGGTGGATGTCGTCGTGCCGGCGACGGTCCGAGGCCTTGAGCGGCCCTTAAGCGCGCGATCGAGCCTTCCAGGCCCCTGAGTACGGCCGCCGGCCGCTACGCCGGCCCCGCAGGGACCGGCGAGGCCCTGGCCCCGTTCCAGGCAGCGAGGTGGAGCGGTCCGGCCGGAAGTAGCCCCTAAATCGAGCCGGACGGCCCCGGCGCGGCGACTGGACTTCCAACCAGGAGCGCCGCGCCGCGCGGCAGTCTACGACCAGGCCCGCCGCTAAGGCGCGATTTCGCGGTCGGGACCATGGTCCGGGCGTCGACATGGTGTTGGTGTCGCTCTCCGTGTTCGCGGGGATGGTCGTAGGGAATGATAGCAGGCGACTGCGATACGGTCCCGACCGCCGTGAGCGGAAACGAGCGGATTTGAGCGAGCGAGCGCGCCGAGACCGGCCCGCTGGTCCCGCGGACCGCGAGCCGCTGGCGGAGCCCGAGCCAGCCCCCGAGCGCCGAGACGCGACGGCCTGCCCGGACTGCGCCGGCCAACTGGCCGCGCAACTGCCCATCCTGCCGGCGACGGAGCACCTGGTCCGCTGCCTGGACTGCGGAGCCGAGTACGTCGCACGAGCGAGACCCGCCTGAGCCTCCGCGCCGCGGCGATCGCACTGGGCAAGATCGAGCGCGGACTGCTGACGCCGACCGAGCGCGCGCGCCTGTACGAACGCGCCGCCGAGGCCCTGGACGCCGCGGACCTGGAGACGCCGACCGATGACGCCGAAGGACGGCGCAAGCTGGCGGCCGCCGAACGGCGCTACCGACGCGTCCGCGAACGAGCCGGCGACGTGGGACTGCTGCCGTGAACGGACCGAGGCCTGTAGAGGCCCAGAGTCGCCGCAAGCGCCCCAGACCCGCCCCCGTGCGACGCCAGCCAAGCCAAACGGTTGAACGTAGGGGCAACGGCGCGCGGAGCGCGCCGCCGGCCAGGGGGGGCTGCCTGTTTTCGCTGCTTGCGGCGCTTCTCCGGCCTCTGAGAGCCTCGAAAGGCGGCCGAAACGGGTCCTTCGGGCCCGATCAGCGTCTGGAGTTTATGTTTCGGGGGGTGTTCGTTCCGTTTCCCGGGGGGTAGCGGGCAGATTAGGCCCCTCCGCGAGCCGGAATCCGAGCCCTGAGACCGCTGCGGCGCGCACGGATGGCAGGCCGGCGCGCCGACGCGGGGAACTGTCAGTCGCCGTCGGGTTCGCCGGAGGCGGTCGCCGCCTCGACGGCCTCCTTCTCGCGACCGAGCTTCTCCTGATGGCGCGCTCCGGACAGGATGTTGGGCAGCCCGTAGTTGCCTTCGTGGCAGGCGAACTCGAACATGGGGCCTTCGGTGGAGCGCAGCGTGTTCTCGAGCGTCCAGTCCCGCGTGTAAGTGCGCGGGTCGCTGACCGTGACCGAGTAATCGATCGTGTCCTCGTCGTGGCGGGAGAACCGTTCGACCAGCCGCAGGCCGTCGGTGGCGCCGAAGAAGGGGCTGCGGCCGCTGAAGTTGGAGGTTTCCACGACCAGGGTGTCGCCCTCCCAGCGGCCCCTGGGACGAGCCCGTCCACTGGCGAAGACTCTCCGGGAGCTGCTCTCTCCCGTCGAGGGGAATGACCCGCGGAATCGCTCCGCCCTCGCTCAGGATCGCCAGGTGATCGGGGGTCTGAACGATTCGGTGGTACTGGAGATAGAGGTTCCCCGGGGTGTAGAAGTCGCCGTGCCACAGGCAGCGGGTCGCCACGTGGAGATTCTCGTGCGAATCGAACTCGATGCCGATGCTGAGGAAGTGAAGCTGGTCCGCCATCCGTCTCCGACGGCCTTCCGGCAGGTACGGGATCTTCCCGTCCGGCGGGTCGACGACCAGCGACGTGCGGCGGCTTCGCACGACCTCGGTCCCTGGGCTCGAGGAAGATCTCGTTGAGCTCGCCGGTCGTGATCGCCTCGTCGGTGTTGGCGACCCGGTCCAGGATCGCCTGAAGGCCGGTTCCCCGCATCGCCTCGGCCTCCTCCTCGGTGAGGTGGGTGCGGTCCCCGAGCTCGTCGGGACGTTCCAGCGGAGTGACGGTCCCGTTGGTCCACAAACCGCGGAGGTCCGGGTCTCCCCACTCGGTGCGCGGCGGCGACTGGGCCTCGACCGGGGCGGCCAGCGCTCCGAGGCCGGCGGCGAAGAGCGCGAGGGCGAAGGACAGGGTGAGACGCTTCATGGATGGCGAAGTGTAGCGCGCCGTGCTTCCCGTCACTCGGCGTCGGTGGTTGCCGACACGACGTTCGACGGCGAGGAGAGACCGTTCGTCTCGTGCTCCGCGTGCACCCGGAACTGGTACGCCGTGCCGGGCTCGAGAGCGCTCACCGTCATCGACCGCCTGCTCGGCCCGATCTCCGAGACTCCTCCCGTCCAGTACCCCCAACGCTCGGCGGAAGCCTTCCTGGCGTACACGCCGAAGCCGGTCTCGTCCGACGAGTTGTCCGTCCACGCCAGCGTCACGCTGGTCGCGTCCACCTCCAGCACCTCGAGATCCGTCGGAGCCGCCGGAGGCATCGTCAACGACATCACCGCGTTGCCGATCGAGCCGTGCGCGTTCACGGCGAGCACCCGGAAGTCGTACGCCGTGCTCGGGGCCAGGCCCGTCACCCGCGCCCCGTCGGCGCCGGGGTCGGCCGTCGCGCCCGACTGCCAGGCGGTCGTGCCCGTCGTCCGGTACTCCACGCGGAAACCCGTCTCGTTGTCCGATGCGTCCCTCCAGGTGACCACCACGGTGGTCGAGTCCGTGGCCAGGGCCGCGACCCAGGTGGCCGGGGCAGGCGCGCCGATCGGTACGGCCGTCACCGCAAGCGTGACGGCGCGCGTGGCCGTCAGGGGCGGCGTTCCGGCGTCCAAAGCGACGACGTTGAAGCCGTAACTCGACTTCTGCCCGTGGTCGAGGACCGTGTCCGGGGCGGTGGAGATCCGACCGGCGGAGCTGACCGCGAACGCCGCGGCGTCCGTGCCGGTGAGGGAGTAGACGAGCGTCGCGCCATCCAGGTCCGTGGCGCTGACCGAGGCGAAGGCGCCGGCGGTGCCCTCCGGCACGCTCAGCGCCAGAGTCGCCGAGGAAGCGAACGTCGGTGCCTCGTTCACGTTCGTGACGGCGAGCGCGACGGCGCGGGTGGCGGTGAGCGGCGGCGTCTCGCCGTCCGAAACGACGACGTCGAAGCCGTAGCTCGACTTCTGCTCGTAATCGAGGACCGCGCCCGGAGCGAGGGAGATCCGACCGGCGGAGCTGACCGCGAACGCCGCCGCGTCCGCGCCGTCGAGCGAGTAGACGAGCGACGCGCCCTCCGGGTCCGTCGCGGCGACCGAGCCGATGGCGCCGGTCGTGCCCTCGGGCACGCTCAGCTCCAGCGTCGCCGACGACGCGAACACCGGCGCCTCGTTCACGTTGGTGACCGTGACCGCGATCGACACGGCGCCGACGGCGTTCTCCGCGTCGGTGGCGGTAACGGTGACCTCGTAGACGTTGTCCGCGTCGGCGTCCGCCGGCGCCTCGTGGTCGCGGGCGTCCATCGTCAGCGCGCCGGTCGCGCCGTCGATCGCGAAAGCCGCGGCGTCGGCGCCCGACTTCGACCACGTCACCGCGCCGACGTGGCCGGTGGCGGACGGCGCCGGCGAGGTCCAGGGGCTGTTCTCCGCCACGCTCGCGTCCGACAGGCCCGAAACGGTCAGCGACTCGTCGACGTCGGTCACGGCAAGCTCGACGGCGCGAGTGGCCGTGAGAGGGTTCGTCCCGGGCTCGGTAGCCACCACGTTGAAGCTGTAGGCGGCCTTCGTCTCATGGTCGAGCACCGTGCCCGAAGCGACGGAGAGCTGGCCCGTCGAACCGATCTCGAACGCCGAGGCGTCCGCGCCGCCGAGCGTGTAGACCAGCGCCGCGCCCTCCGGGTCCGTGGCGACCACCGGAGGGCCGATGTCGCCGGACGTCCCCTCGGCCACGCTCAGTTCCAGGGTCATGGCCGACGCGAACGACGGCGCCTCGTTCACGTTCGTGACCGTCACCGTGATGGAGACGGAACCGCTGTTGCCTTCCGCGTCCGTGGCGGTGACCGTGACCTCGTAGACGTTGTTCCTGTCCGCGTCCGCCGGGTCCTCGTGGTCGCACGCGACCATCGTCAGCACGCCCGTGCCGCCGTCGATCGTGAAGGCCGCCGCGTCGGCGCCGGTCTTCGTCCAGGTCACCGCGCCCGCGTGGCCGGTGGTGGACGGCGTCGGCGAGGTCCAGGGGCTGTTCTCCTCCACGCTGGCGTTCGCCAGACCGGAGATCGCCAGCGACTCGTCGACGTCGGTCACGGCAAGCTCGACGGCGCGGGTGGCCGTGAGAGGGTTCGTCCCGGGCTCGGTAGCCACCACGTTGAAGCTGTAGGCGGCCTTCGTCTCATGGTCGAGCACCGTGCCCGAAGCGACGGAGAGCTGGCCCGTCGAACCGATCTCGAACGCCGAGGCGTCCGCGCCGCCGAGCGTGTAGACCAGCGCCGCGCCCTCCGGGTCCGTGGCGACCACCGGAGGGCCGATGTCGCCGGACGTCCCCTCGGCCACGCTCAGTTCCAGAGTCGCCGACGACGCGAACGACGGCGCCTCGTTGACGTCGGTCACGGTGACCCCGATCGACACGGAACCGACGGCGTTCTCCGCGTCGGCGGCGGTGACGGTGACCTCGTAGACGTTGTCCGCGTCGGCGTCAGCCGGAGCCTCGTGGTCGCGGGCGGCCATCGTCAACACGCCGGTCCTGGGGTCGATCTCGAAGGCCGCGTAGTCGGCCCCCGACCTCGTCCAGGCCAGCGAGCCGGCGTGACCGGTCGTGAACGGCGCCGGAGAGGTCCAGACCTCGTTCTCCGCCACGCTCGCGTCCGACAGGCCCGAGACGGTCAGCGACTCGCCCTCGGTGGTCGCCAACGCGATGTTCGACGGCGAGGAGAGACCGTTCGTCTCGTGCTCCGCGTGCACCCGGAACTGGTACGCCGTGCCGGGCTCGAGAGCGCCCACCGTGACCGACGTCGCGCCTTCCCCGAGACGCGCGCCCCAGTATCCCCAACGCTCGACCGACGCCTTCCTGTAGTACACGCCGAAATCCGTCTCGTCCGACGAGTTGTCCGTCCACGTCAGCGTCACGCTGGCGGCGTCCTTCTCCAACACCGTGAGATCGGTCGGCGCCGCCGGAGGCATCGTCAACGACGCCACCGAACTCTCCGCGGAAACCGCCGTGGTCAGCGACAGCACCCGGAAGTCGTACGCCGTGCTCGGCGTCAGACCCGTCACCCGCGCCCCGTCGGCCCCCGCGTCGGCCGTCGCCCCCGACGCCCAGGCGCTCGCGCCCGTCGCGCGGTACTCCACGCGGAATCCCGTCTCGTTGTCCGATGCGTCCGTCCACGTGACCACCGCCGTGGTCGAGTCCGTCGCCAGAACCGCCACCCCCAGCGGCGGGTCCGGCGCGCCGATCTCGCCCACCGAAACCACGTTCGAGGGCGAGGACAACCCGTTGACGCCGTGCTTCGCCAGCACCCGGAAGTAGTAGCTTTCGCCCGCGGTCAGCCCGGTCACGGTGATCGACGTCGCGCCCGCCGCCGCCTCCGTGCCGAACGTGGTCCACGCGGTCGCGCCCGTCGTCCTGTACTGGGCGACGAAAGCCGTCTCGTCCGAGGACGCGTCCGTCCAGGAGAGATCGGCGCTGGTGGCCGAGGCTTCCGCCGCCAAGAGGCCCGTCGGGGCCGCCGGCGGCATCGTGAGCCTCACCACCGCGCTGCTCGTCGAGCCGTGCGCGTTCACGGCGAGCACCCGGACCTCGTACGTCGTGCTGGCCGAAAGACCCGTCACGGTGGCCGTCGCGGCGTTCGCCGCCAGAGTGGCGTCCGCGGCCCAGACGCCGTTCACCGGTCTTCGCTCCACGCGGAAGCCGGTCTCGTTGGACGACTTGTCGATCCAGGTCACCTCGACGCTGGTCGAGCCCGAGGCCCTGACCGACAGGTTCGAGGGCGCCCTTGGCGCGCCGACCTGGTCGAGCGCGGCGACCTCGCTGGGCGAGGACCGTCCGTTGATCTCGTGCTTCGCGAACACGCGGAACTCGACGTTCGCGCCGGAGGTCAGGCCGGTGACGGTGAGCGAGGTCTCGTCCGTGTCCGCCTCGTCGGCGAACCGGCGCCACGACGCGGGCGGGTCGGCGACCGTCCTGTACTCGGCGACGAAGCTCGTCTCGTCCTTCGACTCGTCGGTCC
Organism: Acidobacteriota bacterium; assembly: GCA_011523565.1. Classification (GTDB taxonomy): domain Bacteria; phylum Acidobacteriota; class Thermoanaerobaculia; order Multivoradales; family Multivoraceae; genus Multivorans. The sequence continues at coordinate 10,209 of WTGL01000066.1, read as the reverse complement.
AGGTGAGCTCGGCGCTGGTCGCCGACGCCCGGCTGGCCTCGAGACCGGTGGGCGGCGGCGGCGGCATGGTGAGCGCCACGGCCTCGCTGTCCGCGGCCTCCTTGCCCTTGAGCGTCCGCACGCGGAACTGGTACGGGGCGCTCGGCGCCAGTCCGCTCAGGTTCGCCGTCTCGCTGTCCGCGGCCGGTTCGGCGCGGGTCACCCAGTCCGCTTTCTCACCCCGCAGCTGGACCGCGAAGCCGGTCTCCTCCGCGGACTCGTCGACCCAGGTCACGGTCGCGGAGGTCGACCCGGTCGGGGTCACGGTCAGCTCGGACGGGGCTCTCGGCTCCCTGAAGGTGTCGAAGCCGACCCAGTTCGCTCCGTCCGCGGACGTTCCGATGCCGGGGTAGTAGTCGAGAGCGCCGTTCTCGGCGTGGGTCGCCAGCACGCGAACCCAGTATTGAGTGTTCGGCTTCAGCCCGTGGAAGAAGCCGCTGGTGGAGTCCGGGGCCGATCTCGCGTACTCCCAGAAGCCCTCGTCCTCCCGGATCGCCGCGTAGTAGTCCGTCTCGTCATCGGCCCTGTCCTTCCAGGTGAGCTTCACGGTGTAGGGGCCGGTCAACTCCGCCTTCAGGTTCGCGACCTTCTTCGGCGGCTTGGGATTCTGCCTGGGGAGCGTGAACTGCCTGCGCAGCTTGCTGCTCTCGCCGACCTCGTTCTTCGCCCGGACGTAGAACTGGTAGGTCTCCGCCACGAGACCGGTCACCGTCGCCGTCTCCGCGTTCGCGGGGTAGACGGCGTAGACGATTTCCCAGAGATTCTCGTGCTCGTACGACACGACGTAGGCGGTCTCGTTCGAGGCCCGGTCCTCCCACGTCAGCTTCAGGGTCGTCAGCCCCTGCTTCGTAAACGAGAGGTTCCTGGGCGCGGCGGGCGCCGTGCCGGCGGCGGTGGTCCCGGAGACGACGGGACTCCACGACACGCCGGCGGCGTTCGCCGCGCCGACGCGGAACTCGTGGGCGGTGCTCGCCGCGAGCCCGGTCACGCTCGCCATCGAGGCGTCCGCCGCCGCCATCGTGAATAGGGTCCACGGCGCCCCGGCGCGCGCCAGCCGGTACTCGACGCGAAAGCCCGTTTCGTCCGACGCGTTGTCCCGCCAGGTCAGCGAAGCGGACCGGGCGGCCATCGCCGCGGCTAGGTTCGTCGGCGCCGCGGGGGCGCCGAAGGGACCGACCGAGACCACCTGGCTGGGCGTGGACAGGCCGTTCGCCGAGTGCTTCGCAAACACCCGGAAGGCGTAGTTCGTCGCCGCGTCCAGGCCCGAGACGGTGAGGGACGCGGCCCCGGCCGCCGTCTCCGGCGCGTGAGTCGTCCAGGCCGCGGCGTTCAGCGCCTTGTACTCGACCACGAAGCTCGTCTCGTCCGAGGACCGGTCGGTCCAGGAGAGCGCGACGCTGGTCCCGCTCGTCCGGTTCGCGGACGGGGCGCCCGGCGCGGCCGGCGGCGTGGTCCGCGACGACGCCCCGCTGGCCGTCTCGCCGCTCGCGTTCCGCGCGAGGACCCGGAACTCGTAGGCGGTGCTCGGTTCGAGACCGGTGACCGTCGCCCGGGTGACACTCGCCGCCGGCCGCGGGCCGATCGTCCAGGCGCCCGACCCGCCGCGGTACTGCACCTCGAACTCCGTCTCGTCCGACGAGTTGTCGGTCCAGGAGACGACGACGACGGTAGAGCCGGCCGGCGTCGTCGTCACCCCCGAGGGCGCCGCCGGCGCGGCGCCCGAAGCCGTTGTCGCCACGCCGCTCGGCGACGACAGCCCGTTGGCGTTCTTCGCGAACACGCGGAACTCGTGGCTCACTCCCGACTGGAGTCCGCCGACCGTGACCGACTCCTCTCCCGCCGCCGGTTCGGCGCCGAACACGGTCCATGCCTTGGCGCCGACGAAGCGATACTCGACGACGAAGCTCGTCTCGTCCGACGAGGCGTCGGTCCAGGTCAGGTTGACGCTTGTCGAGGTGGCGGTCGCCGCGACCAGGCCGACCGGCGCCGCCGGCGGCATCGTCAACGAGACGACCGGGCTCTCCACGGAACCGCTCGAGTTGTTCGCCAGCACGCGGAACTCGTAGGCCGTGCTCGGCAGCAGACCCCTGACCCTGGCGCGGACCCGGTCCGTCCCCGTGTTGGCCCCGGCCGTGGCTCCGGCGGTCCAGTCGCCGCGGGGCTTCCTGACCTGGACGGTGAAGCCGGTCTCGTTTGAGGAATTGTCCGTCCACTTGACGACGGCCTCGGTCGATCCGTCCGCGTTTACGCGGACGGCGCTCGGCGCGCCAGGGCCGCCCAGAACGTCGATGGCGGCCACGTTGCTGGGGCTGGAGAGGCCGTTGGCGTTCTTGGCGAAGACCCGGAACTCGTAGCTCGCCCCCGGCGTGAGTCCGGTGACCGCGAGCGAGGTCGCGGGGGAGGCGGCCTCCGTGCCGAACGCGGTCCAGGAGGCGGCCTCCTTCAGCTTGTACTCCGCGACGAAGCTCGCGGCGTCCGACGAGGCGTCCGTCCAGGAGAGCGTCACGCTGGTGGAGCTCGCGGCGGCCGCCGAGAGGTCGGTCGGCGCGGCCGGCGGCATGGTCAGGGACACGGCCGGGCTCGCCAGGCCGCCCCTGGGGTTCTCGGCCAGAACCCGGATCTCGTAGGTCGTGCTGGGCAGAAGCCGCCGCACCTCGACCGACGTCTCGTCGCGGTTCGCCAGAGCCGCCTCGACCCACTTGTCGCCGGCGCCGGTCCGGCGCTGGACCCGGAACAGGTGCTCGTCGTCCGAGTTGTCGATCCAGGTGACGAGCGCGGTGGTGGAGCCGGTGGCGGTGGCGGTGACGCCGGACGGCGGATCCGGCGCCGGGGCGAGCGTCGTCACGGACACGGGTTCGCTCCAGCTCACTCCGCTCGCATTTCGCGCCCCCACCCGGAAGGAGTAGGCGGTTTCCGCGCTCAGGTTCCGGACCGTCGCCCAGGCGGTGTCCGCGCCGACGGTGGCCGCGCTGGTCCAGGCGCCGGAGTCCCCGGTCCGCTGCTCGACGTCGAAGGCGACCTCGTCGTCCGAGTTGTCCTTCCAGGTCAGCGCCACGCGGGTCGCCCGCGGCGCCGTCGCCGTCAGCTCCGTCGGCGGCGCGGGGCGGCCCACCTGGTCGAGGGTCGCCGTCTCGCTGGGCGTGGACAGACCGTTCCGTCGGTGCTTCGCGTACACCCGGAACTGGTACGACACGGCGTCCAGCCCGCTCACGACGGCGGACCTGGCGTTGGCGGGCGCCTCCGTGCCCCACGTCGTCCACGCCTGGTCGGCGGTCTTGCGGTACTCGATGACGAAGCTCGTCTCGTCGGTCGACAGGTCCTGCCAGAACACGTTGACGCTGGAGGCGCTCTCGCTGGCGACGCCGACGATCCTGGGCGCCGCCGGCGGCATGACCAGCGTGACGCCGGGCGTGGGCGACGCGCCGTGCGCGTTGACGGCGCTGACGCGGAACTCGTAGACGCGGCTCGGCGAAAGGTTCTTGACGGTGGCGGACCGCGTGTTCCTGCTCACCATCGGCCCCGCGATCCAGTCCACCGCGCCGCTGCGGTACTCGACCTTGAAGTTGTCCTCGTCGTTGCCCGAGTTGTCCTTCCACTTGAGCCTCACCTGCGTCGAACCCCGGGCGGTGACGGTGAGGCCGGACGGCGCCGCCGGAGCGCCGAGCATGCTGACCTCCGCTTCGTTGCTGGGCGAGGACACGCCGTTCGTCGAGTGCTTGGCGAACACCTGGAAGCGGTAGTCCTGGCCCGCCCTCAACCGGTACCTCGGATCCAACCCGGAGTTGGAGACCACGTGGGAATCGCTTCCCGCCGGCAGTTCCGTCGGCCACCTGAGCCAGGCGCCGGCCGGGAGGCCCATGCGAGCGTACTCGGCCGCGGACGTCGGCCGGTACTCCACGATGAAGCTCGTCTCGTCGTCGGAGGCGTCGGTCCAGGACAGGTTCACCGCGCTCGTCGAAGTCGCGGACGCCCCGAGCCCGGTCGGCGGCGGCGGCGGCATGGTGAGGGACACCGGATCGCTACGGGAGGTTCCAGACGGGCCCTTGGCGCTGACCCGAAAGCCGTAAGCCGTGCTCGCGGAGAATCCGCCCAGCGTCGCCGCCTCGACGTTCGGCGCCAGGGCGAGCACCTCGGCCCAGGGTCCGTTTCCGACTTGGCGCTCGACACCGAAGCCCGTCTCGTCGGTCGACTCGTCCCGCCAGGTGAAGCTGAGGTTCGTCGAGTCGGTGGCGCCGGCGCTCAGCGCGGTCGGCGAACGGGTTCCGAAGGTCGTCGTCGTCGCCACGTTGCTGGGCGAGGAGAGCCCGTTCGACTGGTGACTCGCGAACACCCGGAACTCGTGAACCGTGCCGGCGGCAAGGCCGGTCACGGCCGCCGAAACCGCGTCCGCCGCCGGCCGGGTCCCCCAGGCGGTCCAGGCCGCGTCCGCCGCCCGCCGGTACTCGACGAGGAAGTCCGACTCACCCGCGGAGGCGTCGGTCCAGGTGAGGTTGACGGCGCTCGCCGAGGTCGCCGCGGCCGCCAGCCCCGTCGGCGCCGCGGGCGGCATGGTGAGCGAAACGGCGGAGGTCACGTTCGACCCGTTCGCGTTCCGCGCCGTCACCTGGAACTCGTAGGCGGCGCCCGGGGTGAGCCCCGTCACCGTCGCGGCCGTAACGTCGGCGGCGGTCGACGACGCGGCCGTCCAGGCGCCGCCGCCGGTGCGCCAGGCCACGTCGAACGCGGTCTCGTTGGTCGAGGCGTCGGTCCAGGACAGCCTCGCGGCCGTCGAACCAGCCGCGGTCGCCATGAGCCCGGTCGGTGCCGGCGGAGAGAGCGGCGGACCGACGCTCGCCACGTTGCTGGGCGTCGAGTCGCCGTTCGCGTTCGTCGCGATGACGCGGAACTCGTAGCCCTGGCCCGACTGCAGGCCGGCGATGTTGGACGTGGTCGCGTCCGCGGAGGTGGTGGACACGTTGTTCCAGGCGCTGCCCCTGCTCCACTGCACCTTGAAACCGGTCTCGTCGGACGAGTTGTCCGTCCAGGCCAGAGCGGCGGCGGTCGCCGAGGTCGCGGTCGCCACAAGCCCGGTCGGCGCCGGCGGCGGCATGGTGAGCGAAACGGCGTCGCTCGAAGCGGACCCCTGCGCGTTCGTGGCCGTGACCCGGAAGTCGAACGCGGTGCTCGCCACAAGCCCCCGGGCCGCGGCGGTCACGACATCCGCCGCGACCGCCCCGGCGACCGTCCAGGCGCTGTCCGCCGACACCTTGTACTCCACGTCGAAGCCGCCTTCGTTGTCCGAGTTGTCCGTCCAGGACAGGTCGACCGTGGTCGAACCCGTCGCCGACGCGGCCAGGCCCGAAGGCGCCGCCGGTCCGCTTGGCGTGGTGTACGAGACGATGTTGCTCGGGCTCGATTCGCCGTTCGCGTTGATCAGCCGGATGCGGAAGTCGTTGTGTTCGCCGGGCGTCAGGTCGACGATCGACTGCGACGTTCTCGGGCGGCCGAAAGACAGCCTCCCGACCGAGCCCAGACTGAACCACGGGTGGTTGCCGATGCGGTTCTCGATCTTGATGTGGGTGAAGTCCTCGAACTCGATTCGCCAGCGCAGGAACACCTTGTTCACCGTCGGGAAGTCCACCGTGAAGGTGAGCTCGTCGGGCGGCGGCGGCGGCGACGTCTTCTCGATCTGGTAGCTCGGCCGCGCCCCGTTCGCGTTCGCGGCGAGCACGCGGAAGCGGTAGGTCCGGTTCGCCAGCAGCCCCGTCACCGTGGCGCTCTCGGCGCCGGCCAGAGCACTCGGCCCGTCGACCCACTCCTCCCGGCCGAACAGCCGGTACTGCACCATGAAGCCCGTCTCGTCGTTCGACCGATCCTTCCAGTCGACCCGGCAGGAGTGGGAGCCGAGGAAGGTCGCGGCCAGGTCCGAGGCCGGTTCCGGCAGGCGCGGGAAGTTCGTCACCGTCGCCACGTTGGACGGGGACGAGAGGCCGTTGTCCCCATGCACGGCCAGCACCCGGAACTCGTAGTTCGTGTTCGGGGACAGCGCCGACACCGTCACGCCGGTGGCGCCGGTCGCCGTGTCCGGCGCCCACGGGGTCCAGCCCGTCTCGCCGCTGCCCCGGTACTCCGCGCGGAAGCCGGTCTCGTCCGACGACTCGTCGGTCCAGGTCAGCGTGGCGGAGGTCGGGCCGGCCGGCGCCGCCTGGAGGTTCGACGGCGCCGCCGGCGGCATGGTCACGTCGGCCTGCGCGCTCGTCGCCTCGCCCGCCCCGTTGACGGCGACCACCCGGAACCCGTAGGCCGTGCTGGCGGTTCGGCCGGTCACGGTGTGCGTCGTCGTGTTGGCCGGGAGAGAGCTCCCTACCGTCCCCCAGGGTCCCGACCCCTGCCTCGCCTCGACCCGATAGCCCGTCTCGTTCCGGGCGTTGTCCTCCCATTCGAGGACCGCGGTCGTCGATCCCTCCGCCCTCGCGGTCAGCCCGGTCGCCGCCCGGGGTTGCGGGTGCAGGTCGAAGGTGACCAGGTTGCCGTCGAAGCTGCCGTCCGCCGAGTAAGCGAGCACCCGGAAGTGGTACAGCGTGTTCGGAGTCAGGCCGGTGACCGTGGCCGAGGTCGCGTCCGCCGGCGCGTCGGTGAACGACCACGTTCCGTCGTCCGACCGAACGCCGACGCGGAAACCGTCCTCGTCCGTGGAGTTGTCGGTCCACGACAGATCGACTTCGGTCGCCGTCGAGCCGAAGCTCGCGGCAAGGCCGGAGGCGGCTGTCGGAGGCGCCGGATCGGGGACCGGAAGGTCGAAGGACGTCGTCCGGGGAGTGATCTCGTAGTGCTGGTTCGCCAGGGTGACGAAGAGCTCGTGGCGGCCCGGCTGCAGGCCGACCAGGGTCGCCTCCTCCGTGTTCGCCGGATAGACGCCGTAAACGACGGCCGGACCGCCGCTCCTGCTCGCCGAGACCCGGTACCAGAGCTCGTCGGCGGCGGTGTCCGTCCAGGTCAAACGGACGCTGGTCGGACCGGCGCTGGCCGCGGCGAGCCCCGACGGCGCCGAGGGCGGAGGCCGCGGGTTGATCCTGCCGACGCCGAGCTCGATCTGCTCGCTGACGCGCCGGCCGCCGCCGTTCACCGCCTCGGCCCGATACGGGCTGATGTTGTCGTTCTCGACGCGGCCCGGCGTGTAGCGGCGCCACTGCCCCGACCGGAAGGTCGCCACGTAGACCTCCGCGCCGTTCGACGGGTCGACCGAGATCGAGAACCGCGTGACGATGTCGTTCAGCCGGTCCCGGTCGAGCCATCCCTCGATGGCCGGCACGCCCGGAGGCTCGACCGCCAGGTCGATGGAGAGCTCGTTGCTGAACCCGGACCCGCCCGGCCCCACCGATGCCACCCGGAAGTCCAGCCGCGCGCCTTCGGGAAGACCGGCCACGACGGCCATCTCGGTGTCCGGAGCGACGGAGGAGGCGATCGTCCAGTCCCCTCCCCCGGAGGGCCGGGTGTGGATCTCGAACGCCGTCTCGCCCACTTCGTCCTCATACGAGTTGTCCGTCCAGATAAGCCGCGCGGCCGCCGAGCTGATGCGGACGCCGGCGAGATCGGACGGCGCGTCGGGCGCGTCCGGGAGGTCGGTCCTCTGCCGGACGACGCGGCTCCACGCCGTGCCGTGGCTGTTCCTCGCGCCGACCCGGAACTCGTAGTCCTCGTCCGCCAGGAGGTCGTCCACGGTGGCTGCCGACGCGTCGGCCGCGACGGTCGGGCCGTCGGTCCAGTCGCTGGCGCCCAGGAGGCGGTACTGGACGACGAAGCCGGTCTCCGTTTCCGACCAGTCGCTCCAGGTCAGCCTGACGTCCCAGGGTTCCGGGAACAGCGTCGGGCCCTGCGTCTCCGCCCGCAAGGCGCCGGGCGCGTTCGGCGGCCCGGTCCCGGGGGTGCGCACCGCCCATTCGTAGCTGTAGCTGGTGAGGCCGTTGGCGTTCGGCGCGGCGACCCGGAACACGTAGCGGGTGGCCGGCGCCAGACCGGTCAGCGTAGCCGCCTCGACGCCCGCGACCAACGCGGCGCCTTCCTGCCAGGCGCCGTCGCCGAAGACGCGGTACTGCACCTTGTAGCCCGCCTCCCGCGAGGAGACGTCGTCCCAGGTCAGCGCGACGTCCACCGTGGCGCCGCTCGGCGTCGCCGCGCCGGTCAGGTTGGCCGGCGGCGCGGCGAGCATGTACTCGCTGAACGCCGAGGTCGACTCGAGCAGGTGCTTGATCGCCCGCTCATTCTCCCGCGCGCCCGCGATGCCGAGCGGCAAGGGAGCGGGAAGCGGAAAGTTCGCGTTCCAGTCGTCGTCCGAGCGCCGCGTCAACTGGAGTCGCACCGTCGAGTAGAACGGCTCACGGGTGAAGGTGGAGGCCCAATTGACGCAGAAGCCGAACCTCGTCGCCGTGCAAACACGAGGCGTGCCGTAGCTCATGATCGTGGCGACGTTCAGATCGGCGGCGCCGCCCCAGATGTGCGTGTGCCCGAAGGCGTAGGGGTAGATCGGCAGCCGCGGGTCCGGGCTGTGGTTCGCCGGCTCGTGCAGCGCGCCCAGGTTGTGGCCGATCTCGTGGGCCAGGATGGACCGGGACGTCGGCTCGCCCGAAATCTCGCAGATGAAGTTGAAGATACCGACGCCGGACGGCGCCATCGTCACCGTCGTGTGGACCTTGGACCGCGTGAACGCCAGGCCGCACGGAAGGCGGGGACCCGTGGCCTCCCGCGCCCACAGGTAGACCAGGTCGGCGTCGTGCTCGTCCCGCAGCCGCAGCAGGTCGGGGTCCGTCCGCATCGCGAAGAGGTAGTCGAAGCGCCCCTCGCCGCGGTTGTCGATCACTCCCTGCGGAACCGGCGCGACGTGGACCAACCGGACCTGGGCGGGAAACGCGCCGTTCCGCCACACCATGTTGACGTAGTCGGCCAGCCCGGCCGTCTCGCTCTGGATCGTGACCGACGGATCGATCGCCGTGAGCCCTTGCATCCAGGTGGCCACCTGGGGCGTGTACACGATCATCAGGTCGATCACGTGCTGATCGTCGTCCGTGATCCACACCTCGGCCGGGACGACGTTGGCACCGGCCAGCGCGCCGCTGACCGCCACCGTCTCGTGGGGCTCGGCCGTCATGTCGTCCGTCGGGTCGAGGGAGAACATGGCAGTGCCGGTCGTCGCGTTCGCCGCCAGCGTCAGCGTGAAGTCCGGCACGGCGGCGAAGTCCGTTCCGGGCGTCGCCACGCCGTCGATGACGGTTCCGCCGCCGACGCTGACGGCGATCGTCTGGTCCGTCGCGTAGACGTCGGCGGAGGCCACCGTGGCGGTCACCGCGATCGTGGCGGCGGCGGACGCGTTCTCCGCGACCGAGGCCGGACTGACGGAGAGCGTGATCGTCTTCGCCGTCTGGCCAAGGACCACGCGCTCCGGCGGCGGCGCCGCGGCGCCCGCGACAACGGCGGCCTGGGAGATCGCCACGCCGTCGGTCGACGGCACGGGGTCCGGCGCGGCGAGAACCCACTCCGGGGCGTCCGGAAGCGGCGCGGCGTGCTCCTCGCACCACGGATCGTGCAGGGGGTCGGCGGCGCCGCCCGCGTCGGCGCCCGAAACGACGACGCCGAGACCGTCCCCGCCCGCGCGCAGGTCGAACTTCGGCTCGAACGGCGCGCCGTAGCTGCCGTGGAGATGTCCGTCGTGGAGGGTGAAGAGGACCGTGTCGTAGGCGGCGCCCACGACGCGGCCCGACCAGACGGCGTTGCCGCCGCCGCGATCCTCGAACCAGGAGAGGCGCGCCCTGAGCACCCGGCCGTCCGGCGTCTCCAGATCGAGAAGCGGCGCTCCGGCCCGAACCAGTTCCAGGTTGTCGACGACGACGCCGTGCCGGACCGCGTCCACGGCATAGAAGGGAGCGAACGACTGAGGCCCCGACGCTGGCTCGGTGGACCCGGCGGACTGGGCCGAGATGACGATGCCGCCCTCGGCGTAATGGAACAGGCGCTGGCCGTGAGCGGCGGCAGACGCGAACGCGGCCAGCAGCGCGAACGCGGCCAGTCGGCAAAGCCTTGTACGGACCGGTTTCACGAACGCTGACGCGGGTACAGGACTGTCTCCCTCGTACCTCAGTCCTACCCCCCCCCCCCCCCCCCCCCCCCCCCCCCCCCCCCTCCCCCCCCCCCCCCCCC
>WTGL01000196.1 GCA_011523565.1 Acidobacteriota bacterium | reverse complement strand
GAATCCTCCGTCGCTTCCGGAACCACCTGGGCTGAGCCCGTCGCACCGTCGCCGGCCCGCCACTCGACTCGGACCTCGTATCGGTCGCCGTGCAGGCAGAGAGTCTCCGAGCTCGCCACACAGGAACTTTCGCTTGTTCCGTCCGACAGCGGAGTCAAGAGACGGGATCGCCCCCCGGTTATCCGGCTCCAATTCTCCGTGAACTCCGTAACCAAGTTCGCGTGGGCATCGAGCAGATCGCCGGAGGGCGCCTGTCCGGGCTCCACCCGATAGACGAAGCCGAGATTGAAGTCTCTCTGCGACTCGCCTGCGCCGGGTCGCCGTGGGCCTTCGGCGGCCAGAACCTGTTCGATGGAGACGGTCTCCCTGTCGCCGGTGTACACGCCTCCGCGGTACGTCTCGCCCCTTGGATTGTGGCTGCCCTCAACGACGGCCTCGAGATTCCGCAGGATGAACACGTCGGGCACTTCGCTGGCCTCTGCCAGTCCCATGGCGTAGAGGTCGAGCCACGAGAGTCCACTCCAACTGGCGCTCGGCGTGAACGTGCCGTCTCCGTTGTCGTGCCAGACGGATCCGCCCATGACGGAACTCTCGGTGCGACCGGCCGGCTGAAAGGCCGCGGGGCTGTGAAGGTCGCCTCGCCAGTGGATACCGTAGTAGCCGTTCGTCAGCGTCTCCTTCTGACCATTCCTCGCGAACGAGAGGTACGCGCTCCAGAGATGGATGAACTCGTGCGTGAGGAAGTTGACTCCAAGGTCCTCCGTCAGGTTCTGCGAGAGAACCGGCAACATCAGGGCCTTCTTGAGACGGCCGTCGCCGCACGGCACCGGCAGGACGCGATGGTCGTCGACACCTATCCCCCGCGGCAACGCACCAAAGGTCCGTCCCGACGGAGTCGCGTTCTCCTGGCTGTCGATGCGGAACTCGTTGTGGAACATGAACATGTCGAACACGTCATCGAGGTTCGCAATCACCCGACAGGCGATCTTGACGGTGTCGGGAACGCCCCGGTAGTGGAACACCTCGCTCTGCCGCGCGATGAACCGGTCGTCGGACCGCGACAGGTCCACCGGTTCGGTATGCGGCAGCTCGGTCTGCGCCGTCACTGAGTCGTCGGCCGGGTCGCAACCGGGATTGTCGTAACAGGCGACCTGGGCGATGATGCCGATCGGGATGCCGGCAAGGTCCTGGGGGATGTCGCCAACCATCGCGATCCGGTTGCCCTCGCGTTTGAGAATGCCGCCTCCGTTGGCGTAGTGCCCGCCCTCAGCGCGCAACACGATACGCCACTCGAACTCGGCGTCTCTGTGGTCGTAGTAGGCCTTCGGCCAGTACGGCTCGTCTGCGTCGATAGCGAGCCGGTACGAGAAACGAGTGCCTGCACCTGGATCCGGGATCGGATCCCGCGTGGTGAACTCCACGATCACGGCGTCGCTTCCCGTTTCGTAGACGGCGACTTCGAGCAGGTCCAGATGGCCAGGCAATTCAGGGTTCCTGGGGTCGGCGATAGCCGCGATGGCGTCACCCCTAGGGACGCCGTCGCCGTAGGGGAACAGGCCAGTGATGCCGTCGCCGCTGGCGACTAGGCCGTAGTGGAGCCGAACCGTCCCATCGGCGCTCAGCGCGGCCTGGAAACGATCGGCCGTCTCCTGGGGAAAGGCACCATAGAAGTGAGGCTCCGATGCGAACCAGGTGACGACCACCCGGTTCGGCTGCCGCGCGACGAACTGGCTGGCAAGCGGGTCCCTCCGTCCCGTTATCCCACCGTAGCCCGGCTTGAAGAGCGGGCTGATCGTGGGGTGGGTCACGAACTTGGCTGCGATCTCGGCCATCGTGTCGAAGCGGTTCTGTGCGTCGTCGTACGAGTAGGCAAGCGGGGCCCCGAACGTCAGCGCGCCGTGCTTGCTGACATACGCCGAGTCCCAGCTCCGGCCGCCGAACTCGAAGGCGAATCCCAGAGCGATCTCCTCGCCCTCGCAGATCTCCTCGCCGAGGTCTTCCTCCCAGGCGAGCGGCTGGACCGATCGCGAGTAGCCGCCCTGGCCGTCTGGCGTGAAGACGAGCGTCATCCCGTTCAGGTCGAACAGGTTCGGGGCTGTGGTGTCCTCCGGTGCGAGCTCGACGAGGATCTGGCTGTTCTTCGTGGTCGAGACCCCACCCGCCGCTGCCAAGCCAACCTGTGCCGAGACGCTGGAACTGACCGGAGGTAACCCAAGCCCGCAGGCCGTGAGCCACGCAACCGTTCGGACACCCATGAGTCTCTCTACCCTCGCTTTCGGCCGGACCAGGCCCGGGACGACCGGACTCGGCAAGAGACTGACTTTACTGCCGAGCCATGGTCCGAAGGCGTGGCCCATAGGCAGCTAGGCCCTCTTCCTACAAGGGCGTACGTCGGAACCGTGTGAGTCTCGGTTGAAGCCGGTCGAGCAGCACCGCGCCGAGGATCAGGGCACCGAACACGACCTTCTGCTCGTAGGACGCGACACCCGCGATGTTCAGGCCGTTCTGGATGACGGCGATGATCATCGCGCCGATCAGCGTCCCAGCAATCCGCGCGCGGCCGCCCGCAAGGCTCGCGCCGCCCACCACCACCGCCGCGATCACCTGCAGTTCGTACAGTTCGCCCGCGTTCGGACGTCCGCCCTCGAACCGCGAAGCGTCGACGATCCCCGCCAGGCCGGCGAACGCTCCACACAGGCAGTAGACGGCGAGCAGCACCGCGGTCACCGGTACGCCCGACAGGCGCGCCGCCTCGACGTTGCCGCCGACTGCGTAGACGTAGCGTCCGAACATGGTCCGTGTCATCAGCAGGTGAGCGCCGACGAACAGGACGAGCATGAGCAGGATCGGATTCGGCACGCCGAGCAGGGCGCCGTTGCCGAGCCAGGCGAAGGCCGTCGCGTCGACCCGCACCGCCTCCGGCGTCCCTTCGGCGCCGCCACCCACCAGGCGCCGCTGATGACCGACGGCGAGGATCAGGGCCAGGCCGCGGGCGAGCATCATCAACCCAAGGGTGGCCACGAACGGCGGTACCCGGAACGCGGTGACCATCGTCCCGCTGAGGAGGCCGCCCAGCGCCGCGGCCGCGACACCCAGGAGCATGGCCGCCAGAAGCCCGGCGGATGAGGCCGCGACGCCGCCGAACCACTCCTGCGCCGTCACCGCCACGATCACGCCCGCCAGCGCCAGCAGGCTGCCGACCGAGAGATCGATGCCCGCGGTCAGGATGACCAGGGTCATGCCGAGCGCGATGATCGCGATGTCCGCGTTCTGGTTCACCACGTTGAGCAGGTTGCGGGCAGTCAGGAAGGTCGGCCAGTGGTAGCTCCTCGGCGAGAACACCGGTGTGCCGGCGGTTCGCACCGGCCCCCACTCGGACGCGATCCGGTGGGTAGCGATCGCATCGACGGAACCACCGGCCCCGGCGATCCGCTCCAGTTCGAGCCGCACGTCGCGCGGCTGGCCGAACACGCGGCCGGCGATCCGGGCGCCGGCAGCGTCGAGGCCCTGTTCAATCGCCTGCGCGAACACACGATCGGCCTCCGTGTCCCGAACGACGACGAGCACCGAGCACGGCGCCTGGCACACCTCCAGCACCTGACGCGCGACCGCGCCGCCGGAACGACTCGTGATCGGGTTCTGCTCGCGCCAGGTCGCCACGCTCGAGATCAGGCAGAGGAGGAGCAGCACGACGACCGAGAGGTTCCGGCCCAGGAGGTCGAGCAACCTGCGGCGCCAGCGACCGGCGGCGGACTCACCGACCCCTTCAGGCAACGAACGGTTCCTCCGAACGGTCGATACCGGCGGCGATCCGCAATACACCCGCCGGATCGGCGCGCGCCGGATCCGGGATCTCGCCCTGGATGCGCCCCTCGTGCATGACCAGCACGCGGTCGCTCATGCCGAGAACCTCCTCCAGCTCCGAGCTGATCAGGAGCACCGACTTGCCTTCCGACGCGATCCGACGGATCCACTCGTAGATCTCGTAGCGCGCCCCGACGTCGATGCCCCTGGTCGGCTCGTCGCAGAGAACGACCCCGGCGCCGCGTTCGAGCCATCTGGCGATCACGACCTTCTGCTGGTTGCCGCCCGACAGGGTCGCCACCCGCTGGCCGGGACTGGACAACCGGATGTCCAGTTGCTCTCTCCACCGGCTGAAGGCGCGCCCCTCGCGTCGGCGATCGACGAGGCCGCGCCAGCGCCGGAAGCGATCCAGGTTGGGAAGCGCGAAGTTGTCCCGCGCGCCACGACTCAGCACGAGACCCTGGCCCCTGCGATCCTCAGGCAGCAGGCAGATGCCGCTCCTGATCGCCTGCCGCGGCGACCGGAGGTCGAGCCGCCAGCCGTCGAGCCGCACCTCGCCGCCGTCGGACGGCATCGCGCCGGAGATCATCCGCGCCACGTCGGTGCGGCCCGCGCCCACCAGGCCGGCGAGTCCCAGAACCTCGCCGCGACGGATGTCGAAGGACACGTCGCGGACGCGGCGCCCGGCCGACAGCCTCCGTACTTCGAGCCGCGGCTCACCGATCGCCTGCGGGAGTCGAGGGGGAAACTCCGTGCTCAGACTGCGGCCGACCATCGCCTCGATCAACTCGTCACGGTCCAGGGGCAGACGACGATCGCCGTCGCCGGCAGGTTCATGCCGGTCGATGCCGTGCACCAGTTCGCCGTCCCGGAGCACGGCGACGCGGTCGGCGACCGCCTCGATCTCCTCCAGCCGGTGGCTGATGTAGATCGCGGCAGCACCCCGGCGCGCCACTCCCCGTACCTGGCGCAGCAAGGCCCGCGCCTCGCGTGGCGACAGCGCCGCCGTCGGCTCGTCCAGGATGAGCAGCCGGGGTTCGAGCGCCAGGGCCTTCGCGATCTCGACCGCCTGGCGGGCGCCGAGCGACAACTCCGAGCAACGGGCATCGGGATCGATGTCCAACTCCAGCAGGCCGAGCAGACGCCGCGCCTCCCGCTCTTCCCAACGCCGGCGGAC
>WTGL01000172.1 GCA_011523565.1 Acidobacteriota bacterium | reverse complement strand
CTTCTACGGCACGAGCGAACGGGACTACGGCCAGAGCCTGCCGGTCACCGGCTTCCAGGCGATGACCGGCATTCCCACCGCGGGCGCTTTCGGCGCCGTCATCGACGAGCTGTTCTACTCCGACCTGAACTACGAATTCGACCAGACGGCTGCGTTCTTCGAGATCACCTGGACCGCCGGCGAACGGCTCGACCTGACCGCGGGAGCACGCTGGTACGACTACGAGGAGACGCGCAGCCAGGTCTTCGACGGCCTGTTCGCGGATCCGGGACCCACCGAGGGCGAAACCAGCGCGGACGGCATCGCGCCCCGTTTCATCGCCAGCTTCCAGGCCGGCGAGAACACCCAACTCAACGCGCAGGTGTCGAAGGGCTTTCGGCTCGGCGGCATCAACGATCCACTGAACGTGCCCGTCTGCACTCCGGAAGACCTCGCGACCTTCAGCGGCCGGGACTCCTGGAAGGACGAGGAGCTCTGGAACGTCGAGATCGGTTCGAAATCCACGATCATGGGCGGCCGCGGCACCTTCAATGTCGCGGCGTTCACGATGGACATCTCGGACCTGCAGACGACAGTGACCGCGGGCTCCTGCTCGTCGCGCCTGATCTTCAACGTGCCCAGCGCCCGCAGCACGGGACTGGAACTCGAGCTAACGGCTCAGCCCACGGGCGCCTTCGACTACGCGATCTCCGCCAGCTACTCCGACTCCGAACTCGGATCGACCCTCACTTCGACCGCCGCCGACGGCACGACCAGCGTGGTCTCCGGCATCGAGAAGGGCAACCGCCTGCCGACGGTACCGAAGCTCCAGGCCGCGGTCGCCGCGACCTACCGCTGGGAGGCCGGCAACTGGGCCGGTTACCTGACAGGAGCCTTCCAGCACGTCGGCTCCCGCTTCACCCAGATCGGCGACCACGCCCCGGGGTTCGGCATGGTCGACCTTCTCGCCCTCTCCGCGACCCATCCGATCGGCGGTCCACTGACCCAAAACGTCTTCCGGTTCGACCCCGAGCTGCCGGCCTACGACCTGCTGAATCTGCGCCTCGGCCTTCTGAACGAGCGCTGGGATGTCGCACTGTTCGTCAACAACGCGACGGACGAACGGGCCTTCCTGGCCCTCGACCAGGAGCGCGGGACACGGGCGCGCGTCGGCTACCTGACCAACCCGCCGCGGACCATCGGCATCAGCACGCGCATCAACTTCTGACCTGACCTTCAGGCGCCGCGTAGTCAGTGCATATCGGGCTGCGCCGTGCTCGTCAGCAGGCCCGTGGCGGCGAGGACGAGGAACGCGAACACGACTTCGAGGGCAACGGTCCTCGGTAGCGGATCCGTGTGCAGGTCGGGCCGGAAGTGGATCCGCACGTAGTTCACCGCTCCAAAGCAGAGCACGCACAGGCTGAGACCCACCTTGACCAGGAGGATCTGGCCGTACGGATCGGTCCACAGCGTCTCCCAGGCCGGCAGGTAGAGAAAAGCGAGGAGCCCACCGCTCAGAACCAGCATCGAGGCGCCCGTCACGGCCAAGGGCCAGAAGGCCCGCAACCAGTACCGATGCATCGAAGCGACCTCTGCCCGCGAGGGTACGGAAAGAGTCAGCGGCAGCAGGAACACGACGACCAGAGTGCCGATCCAGAACCCGGCGCCCAGGATGTGGACGCTCTGAGCGACCCATGCCAGCGGGTTCCCGTAGGCGTGACCGGTCATCGGCAGCCCCGCGGCCACTCCCAGCACACCGAGCGAGGCGATCAAACCGCCGGCCACCGGGGACTTCAGCAAGACCAGGCTTCCCAGAGCAGTCACGGCGGCGGCCGCCGCCTGCCACTGCCACCGACCGCCCCAACGGCTCTCCAGAGCCACGGCTCGGAGATTCTCGTAAGAGAGTCCCTCAGACGGCCCCCAGGCTTCGATCGACTGGAAGCCCGCCCGGAGCAGTACCGCCGCCAGCAGCAGCATCGCGAAGAGCCACCCCAGACGCCGCAGCGCAATCCGCGGATCGCGCACCGAGAGAGCGGCGCCGCGAACCGCGACCAGCAGCCGTACGCCGAGGACGCCGCAGACCAGGAGCAGGGGAAGGTAGACCGACCAGCGGCCGGCCACCTCCCAACTCATGGCCAGCACCGTCGCAAGTGGTTCAGCGGTTTCCGCGGTCGATCGCGAAGGACCACTCGCCGGTCAGGACGTGACCGTCGTCACCCGCCGTCTGCCAGCGAGCGGTGTAGGTGCCGTCCGGCATGCGGCCCGAAACCCGCGCCATCAGGTCCTTCTCACCCATCGTGTGGAGACCTTCGACCTTCATCGGACCCGCCGGCCCCTCGAGTTCGAGCTTGCTCAGCGGCACGTCCGGCTCCTGGTTGAACCACACCCGCAGAGTGCGCACTGGACCGGAGAGCGTCGCGCCGTCCTCGGGACTCGTCTTCGACGCCTTGAGGTGCGCGTACGCTGCGGTCGCGAGCAGGACAGCCAGCAAGGTGAAAGCGATCCATGCTATTCGTCGCTGCTTCATCTGATCCGGCCTCCGTACCTGCGCTCCGTTCCTGCAGAATGCCGGCGACCAGGCCGGCACACCCGGCGTCTTGAGAGTACCAGCCGGTCCGAGACCGGACGCGCCAGTGTAGAGTCGCCGCTTCCGTCCGACAACTGATGAACGACTCCCCCATCTCGAGGAGCGATCCCTACACCGTCCGCGAAGGCGGCGCGGCCCCGCCGCCCGTCACCTGGCGCAACCGGCTGCGCTATCTCGGCCCCAGCGTCGTCGTCTCCGGCTCGATCGTCGGTTCGGGCGAGATCATCCTCACTTCGGCTCTGGGCGCCGCCGCTGGCTTCGTCCTGCTCTGGTGGGTACTTCTCTCCTGCTGGATCAAGTCGCTGATCCAGGCGGAGTTCGCCCGCTACACCCTGGTCTCGGGCGATACCTACATCCGGGCGATGAACCGGCTCCCCGGCCGCATTCCGCTCGGCCGCGGGCATGTCAGTTTCCCGATCGCGATCGCCCTGATCGCCCTGGTACCGGGGTTGCTCGGCCTCGGCGGAATCGTCGGCGGCGCCGGCCAGGCACTGACTCTGCTGGCGCCGGAGATCCCCTCCACGCTGGCCGCCGGCGTCCTTGCCGCGGCGGCGATCGCGCTCCTCATCACCGGCTCCTACAAGATCCTGGAAAACGTGATGCTGGCGCTGGTGATGATCTTCACCGGCGCCACGCTGGTCTGCGCGATCCTCATGCAGGGCACGGAGTTCGCCGTCACGCGGGCCGAACTCGCGTCGGGTTTCACCTTCAACTTCCCGCCCGAGTTCCTCGTCGCCGCCATGGCCGTCTACGGCTACACCGGTGTCAACTCCTCGGAAACCTCGGCATACCAGTACTGGTGTGTCGAGAAGGGCTACCCGAACTTCATCGGCCGCAGCGACGCACCTGGCTGGGAGGAGCGCGCCCGGGGCTGGATCAAGGTCATGCAGACCGACGTCTGGGTCACGCTGGCGCTTCTGACCTGCGCCACGCTGCCCTTCTACATCCTGGGTGCCGGCGTGCTGAAGAAACTCGGCCAGGAGCCCGACGGCCTGGAGACGATCTCCATGTTGTCGGACATGTTCACCCAGACCCTGGGCCCCTGGTCGCTGTGGCTGTTCGGCGTCGGCGCCTTCTGCATCCTGTTCTCGACCATGCTCTCCTCGATCGCCGGCGGCGCCCGCTACATCCCCGACTACATCATGGAGTTGGGCTACCTGAAGCGGCAGAACCTGGCCGTGCGTAGATCCTGGATCCGCGGTTACTGCACCGTGATTCCGGTCTTCGCGTTCACGGTCTACCTGTGGATCCAGAACCCGAGACTGTTGATCACGATCAGTTCACTGGTCATCGGAATGCTGCTGCCGATGCAGAGCGGCGCCGTGCTCTGGCTGCAAAAGAAGCGAATGGACCCCCGCATACGTCCGGGCCGGGGAATCCGCTTCGGAGTCTGGGCCATCTTCCTGGTCGAGCTGGTTCTGGCGGGGTTCGTCATCCGCTTCGTCGTCCTTGGGCCCTTTCTCGACTAAGGAGCACGGACGCACTAAGTCCAATGCCTTCAACGACTTACGTCGAACAGTGGAGCGATCCCTATACCGTCCGCGAGGGCGGCGCCACCCCTCCGCCCACGAGCTGGCGCAAGCGCCTTCGCTATCTCGGTCCGAGCATCGTCATCTCCGGTGCGATCGTCGGTTCGGGCGAGATGATCCTCACCTCGGCTCTGGGCGCCGCGGCCGGCTTCGTCCTGCTCTGGTGGGTGCTCCTCTCCTGCTGGATCAAGTCCCTGATCCAGGCGGAACTCGCCCGTTACACGCTGGTTTCGGGCGACACCTACGTGCGGGCGATGAACCGGCTCCCCTTCCGGATCCGGATCGGCCGCGGCCACGTCAGCTTCGCCGTCGCGATCACGCTGATTGCCCTGGTTCCCGGACTGCTGGGAATGGGGGGCATCATCGGCGGCGCCGGTCAGGCTCTGACCCTGCTGGTCCCGGAGGTGCCGTCGACCCTGGCCGCCGGACTGCTCGCCGTGATCACCATCGCCGTCCTGACCACGGGCTCCTACCGGATCCTGGAGAAGGTGATGCTGGCGCTGGTCATGATCTTCACCGGCGCCACGCTCGTGTGCGCGATCCTGATGCAGGGTACGGAGTTCGCGGTCACGCGGGCCGAGCTCGCGTCGGGCTTCACCTTCAGCTTTCCTCCCGAGTTCATCGTCGCCGCCATGGCCGTCTACGGCTACTCGGGCGTCAACTCCGCGGAGACCTCCGCCTACCAGTACTGGTGCGTCGAGAAGGGCTACCCGAACTTCATCGGCCGCAGCGATGCGCCGGGGTGGGAGACGCGAGCCCGGGGCTGGATCAAGGTCATGCAGACGGATGTCTGGGTCACGCTGGTCCTGCTGACCTGCGCGACGGTGCCCTTCTACATGCTCGGCGCCGGTGTGCTGAAGAAACTCGGCAAGGAGCCCGACGGCCTGGAGACGATCTCCATGCTCTCCGAGATGTTC
>WTGL01000053.1 GCA_011523565.1 Acidobacteriota bacterium | reverse complement strand
GGCTCCGGGTGGCAGCCGCGACCGCCTCCCGGAATCCCCGCGACGACTGGGCGCATGAGGTGCTGGAGCTCAAGGCGCTCTTCGACCGGCTCTCGGCGCGGCTCGACGAACTCCTCGACGAGACGGGCGCACGCTTGACGCCGAGCTGGCTGGCGCGGCCGTAGGGCGGCCTAGAGCTTGCGCAGGCGGACCCCGTGCACGGCGTGGTCTGGCGCCTTCTCCAGGATCAGGTCGGCCCGCTCGCGGGTCGGCAGGATGTTCTGGATCAGGTTCGGCTCGTTGATCGCCTTCCAGATCCCGCGCGCGGTCAGCGTGGCGTCGTGTTTGCTCAGGCTCGCGTAGCGGTGGAAGTAGGCGTCGGGGTCGCGGAAGGCGGTATCCCGGAAGGTCAGGAAGCGCTCGATGTACCAGCGCTCGACGACTTCGGTCTCGGCATCGACGAAGATGGAGAAGTCGAACAGGTCGGAGAGCATCAGCCGGCTGTTGCGCGAGGGCGACTGGGAGCGGGCCTGCAACACGTTCAAGCCTTCGAGGATCAGAATGTCGGGCTGATCGACGATCTCGGTGACTCCGGGCAGGATGTCGTACGAGTGGTGGGAATAGACGGGGTGAGGCACCTTCCGCTCTCCCGACTTGACCTGGAGCACGAAGTTGACGAGGGAGCGCAAGTCGAAGCTCTCCGGGAAGCCCTTCCGCTCCATGAGGCCCCGCTCTTCCAGTACCGCGTTGGGATGGAGGAAGCCGTCGGTGGTCACCAGATCGACCTGGGGATGGTTGGGCCAGCGGGCGAGCAGCTCGCGCAGAATGCGGCCGGTGGTGCTCTTGCCCACCGCCACGCTGCCGCCGATCCCGATGATGTAGGGCACCTTGGGCGCCAGGCCGCCGAGGAAGGTGGTGCTGGCGCGGTAGAGGTCCTGAGTGCCGCCGACATAGAGATTCAGCAGCCGCGACATCGGCAGGTAGATCTGCGCGACCTCGTCCAGGGAGACGTTCTCGTTGATGCCGCGCAACCGTTCCAGTTCGCTCTCCGAGAGCGGATTCGGCGTGTCGGCACGCAGCCGTCCCCATGCCTCCTCGTCGAAGGTGACGTAGATCGAGTCGGTGAGAGAGTCGACCTTGTGGTTGGTCAAGAGACCCCCGGGCTACGCCGGTGGAGTGCGGATGGCACCCACCTTCGATGGCTGGGTCAGCCGAGCTCCTCCAGGACGGCCTCGGCACCGCTCACGCCGACCTCTCCGGCGGGCTCCACGCCCAGGTATTTCACCACACCGTCGTCTACGACCGCGGCGTAGCGTCGCGACCTGGTGCCCATGCCGAACCGGGAGGCGTCGAGTTCGAGTCCGACCTTGGACGTGAACTCGCAGTTGCCGTCTGAGAGCAGCAGGATGCCGTCGGGAATGCTCCGCACCTTGCGCCATTCGTTGATCACGAAGACGTCGTTGACTGCGAGGCAGGCCACCGTGTCGACGTCCTTCGCCTTGAGCGACTCCAGGTGCTCGACGAAGCCGGGCATGTGGACCTCGGAGCAGGTCGGGGTCAGGGCGCCCGGCACCGCGAAGAGGACCACCTTCTTGCCCTCGAACAGCTCCCGCGTGGAGATGTCGACGATGCCGTCCGATGTCATCTGCTTGAAGCTGGCTTCCGGGATCGTGTCCCCGGTCTGGATGCTCATGAGCGTTGCTCCCTGGCGTTGCTGGGTCCGATGGGGGCGGCAGTATAACTATGATCGCGGCTCGTGCGGTGTCGTGTGCAGACGGGGACGTTTCGGGCTTGGATGCGGTTCGTCCGCGTGGTCGGTGTGACGTTCCTGGTCTGCGGCTGCGCCCGGACTTCCGACGGGGCTCCGGCCGGAGAGGCGGGCACGTTCGACCTGGACGCTGAGTACTCCGCGTACCTGGGTAGCGTGGCGGAGGCCGAGTTCGAGCTCCTTGAGCCGGGCGGCGATGGCGCCTGGCGGGAGATCAGCGGTGGCGGACGATCGGTGCGGCTGGCGGCGCCGCCCGAACGGATCGCGTCCCGCACGCTGGCAACGGACGAGATCCTGCTGGAGATCGCCGAGCCGGAGCGGATCGCGCTGCTCTCGCCGTTTGCCGGTGATCCGGCGTTCAGTCCCAGTGCGGAGGCGGCACGGCGTCTGGGGCGCGTGGGCGGCTTCAGCACCGAGGAGATCCTGGCCGTTTCGCCCGACCTGGTGTTCGCGGCCGGGTTCAACACCCAGGAGACGCTCGCTCGATTGGAGGCGGCGGGTGTGCCCGTCCTCGTTCTGCTCGACCACGAGAGCCTGGCGGCGATCGAGGGCAACATCCGCATTGTCGGCTTCGCGATCGGCCGCGAGAGCGAGGCGGAACGGTTGGTGGCGTCGATGCGGGCCCGGCTGGAGGCGGCGCGTGAGCGGACGGCAGCTCGAGTGGCGGGCCTGCGCGTCGTCCACTACAACGGCGGCGTTGTGCTGGGTGGGCGTACCGTGTTCGACGACGCCATTCGCTACCTCGGCGCGGTGAACGTCGCGGCCGAGAAAGGTCTCGTCGGCTGGCCGCGGATCAGCGCCGAGCAGATCGTGCTCTGGAACCCGGACGTGATCTTCACCGACTCGTATGTGGGAGGCGGCGCGGCGGTCGGGGTCCCGAACGGTACGCGGGCGGCCGGACTGGGAAACGTGGTAGCCCTCGACGGCCGGGACATGGCCGCCGTCTCGCATCACGTCGCTGGACTGGTTGAACGGCTCGCCGACGCGCTGGCGGGGGCCGCGGATCGGATGGAAGCGGCCGGCGGTCCCCAGCCGGCGGCAGTTGGGACGGAATGAGGATCGTTCCCGGGGTTCGCCGGGTCGGCTTCTGGTGGTACATGGCCGCCGGCGCGGTGCTGCTCGTGACGTTCGCGGCGGTCGGTCTCTACCGGGGCTCGGTCGCTCTCGATCCGGCGGACGTCCTGGCGGTGCTGGCTCGGCACCTGTTGCCGGGCGAGTACGGCCCCGTCGACCCGCAGGTGGACACGATCGTCTGGTCGCTTCGAGCGCCGCGCGTGGTGGTGGCGGCGATGGTCGGCGGCTGTTTGGCGCTCGCGGGCGCGCAGATGCAGGGACTGTTCCGCAATCCACTCGCTTCCCCGGGGATCGTGGGCACGAGCACCGGCGCCGCCGTAGGCGCCGTCTTCGCCCTGACGTTCGGCCTGGCCGGAGCGTTCCTTCTCGCGGCGCCGCTGTTCGCCGTTGCGGGTGCGCTGCTGTCGCTGCTGGTCGTGACCCGGATCGCCACCCGCGACGGCTACACACCCGTGACCACCCTGCTGCTCGCCGGGGTGGCGCTCAACGCCCTGCTGGGCGCGGTCAACTCGTGGTTGATCGCCCGCTCCTGGGAGCAGTACGAGGCGGCGCGTCAGATCGCCTTCTGGATGATGGGCGGAGTCGCGGATCGGAGCTGGGAACACGTCGCCATGCTGCTGCCGGGGCTGGTCGTCGGCTGCGTCGTGGCGGCCTGGTTCGCGCGCGACCTCGATCTGCTGCTGGAAGGCGAGGAAGTGGCGGCATCGCTGGGGGTGGACATCGAGCGGGCAAAGCGCGCGGTTCTGTGGAGTGCGGCTTTGCTCACGGGCAGTGCCGTCGCGGTCAGCGGGGTAGTCGGCTTCGTCGGTCTCGTCGTGCCGCATCTCGTACGCCTGCTGCTGGGCCCCGGTCACCGTCGCCTGCTTCCGGCCGCCTTCCTGACGGGCGCCTGGTTCGTCGTCGGCGCCGATCTTCTGGCGCGCACGCTGGCGGCGCCCAAGGAAGTCCACCTGGGTGTGGTCACCGCCTTCGTGGGCGCGCCCTTCTTCCTCTATCTGCTGGTCCGTCACGAGAGCGAAGTGGCGGTGTCACGGTGACGGCGGCGCCGGGCCCGGCACAGAGCACGCCGCGGCTGGAACTCGCGGGCGGCGGCGTGGAGCGGCGGGGCCGCTGGCTGCTGCGAAACGTCGATCTCGTCATCGAGCCCGCCATGCTGACCGCCGTGGTGGGTCCGAATGGGGCCGGCAAGTCCACTCTGTTGAAGCTGTTGAGCGGTACCTGGAAATTGACGGAGGGCCGGGCGCTCCTGGGCGGATTCGATCTTGCCGGACTGCCGAGGCGGCAGGCGGCGCGGCGCGTGGCCTACGTTCCGCAGTCAGTGCGTCCGTCGTTCGAGTTCACGGTGCGCGAGTTCGTGACCCTCGGCCGCTACCCGCACGAGAACCGGCTCTTCGGAACCCGTTCGGCCGACCGGAACTGGATCGACCGCTGCCTGGACGACACGGACGTGTTGGGGCTGTCCGAACGCAGGGTCACGACGCTCTCGGGGGGCGAGCTGCAGCGCGTTCTCATGGCGCGTTGCCTGGCAACCGAGGCGGAAGTACTGCTTCTCGACGAACCGACCTCGAATCTCGATCTCGCGCATGGTCTGGATCTGCTGGGGCTGGCGCGCGGCCTGGTCGACGAGGGTCGCTCGGTGGTCCTCGTCCTTCACGACCTGAACGCCGCCGCCCGGTTTGCCGATCGCGTGGCCGTGCTCGACGGCGGCGCCCTGGTCGCCGAGGGCCCGCCCGCGGAGGTGCTGGAGTCTGGCCTCGTTCGGCGCGTGTTTCAGGTCGAGGCGGTACCGCTCTCGGGCGCCGCGTCGACGGTCTTCGACTTCGAACCGCTGGCCTAGGAGCTTCCCTCCAGACGCACGAGGTAGCTCTGGCGGCCCTCCAGCACCAGTTCGCCGCGCTGGTTGTCGATCTCGCTCGCTAGCACGATGACCGCGGTGGTCCGCTGGCGCTTCAGCTCCGCGATGCGCAGCGTCGGGTACAGGGTGTCCCCCGGATACACCGGCTTCAGGAACCGGCAGGACTGCTCGATGAAACCGATCATGGCGTGGCCGATCACGTCGGCGAACGTGCCAGCGCCGGCCGCGCTGTAGCAGAGGACCTGGAGGCCATGGGCGAGCATCCCGGCGTGGCCGAGCGACTTGCAGTACTCCACGTCGTAGTGGATCGGGTGGTTGTCGCCCGAGATCGCCTGGAACGCGGCGAAG
>WTGL01000179.1:1371-5044 GCA_011523565.1 Acidobacteriota bacterium | reverse complement strand
CCGCTCACCGTCGGTGATCGGGGACGGCGACGACATGTTGTGCTTGCGCTGGAACCGGTTGCCGCCTCCGATCGTTCGTTGCCACACGACATCCCCCGAACCGGCGTCGACGCGCCACAGCGACAGATCGTCGCCCTCGGCGACGTTCAGGAACACGACATCGCCGACCACGATCGGGGTCGATCCGGAACGGTCCGGCAGTTCCAGCTTCCAGAGGATGTTCCGCTCGCCGTTCCCGTCATGCGACCATTCGACCGGCAGGCCGGTGTGTTCGCTGTAGCCGTTTCGCGCGGGCCCGCGCCAGTTCGGCCAGTCCGCCCCGCTCGCGGCCTGCACCGCGAAGAGCGCCGGAAGGATGCAGTAGACGGCGAGGCGGCGGCAGCCGCCTCGGCCTCGACGTCGCGGTTCCACTCTCGTTCGGCTCATGCTGCCTCCCTCGCCGCGGCCGGCTCAGCGGCTTCCCCGCCGGCGACTTCGTCGTTCGCTTCCGCCGCTTCCGGCATCAGCAGCACCTGGACCCGGTTCTCGCCTCCCAGGTAGTCCACGGCGGCGCCGCGGATCATCTCGGCGTCGAGTTCATCGAACAGGTCCTCGTAGGCCAGGATGCTGAGCGGATCGTCGCCGTACTGATACACGCTCTGCAGGACGCCGAGCCAGAAGCCGTTCGTCTCCTTCGCCGTCTCCCGGCCGCGACGCTGCTGTTCGCTGATCTGGGCGATCTCATCGTCCGCGGCCAGGTCATTGCGGAGAAGGCCAATCTCCTCCTCGACCGCTTTGAGCATCTCCTCGACGCGGTCCGGAGCGCAACTGAAGGAAACCTGGATGGCGAAGGTGGATACCGGAATCCGATCCGAACCCCCGGCGACGTTCGCGCTATACGTGCCTCCCAAATCCTCCCGCAGGCGCTCCCGGAGACGATCCCGCAGCAGCGAGACCATCGAGTTCAGCCGGTAGCGGTTCAACTGGCTCTGCTCGAAGGGGCCGCTGTAGACCACGGCGACCTGGCTCTGCTCCTCCAGGCCCTTGTAGACGGTCCGCTCGATCCTCCCCTCCGGCGTGCGCACGCCGACGTCGCGCCAGTTCTCCTCGCGGGTAGCCATCGGCAGGCCGCCAAGCCAGGTCGTAACCAGCGGTTCGATCGAGTCCAGTTCGAAGCTGCCGGCAAAGAAGAAGATGAAATCCGAGAAGTCCGCAAACCGGTCCTCGTAGACGGCGAAGATGCGGTCGAGATCGAGATCCTCCAGCATCTCCTCGGTCAGGATGCGCCGCCGCGGATGCTCCTGGGTCAGGATCTCCCGAAGCGTCTTGACCCAGGCGTACATCGGCATCGCGCTCTGGTTGCGCAGCAAGGCGCCCTGGCGGGTCAGGAAGGACTCGAACGCCTCCTGATCCCGCCGCGGAGCGGTCGCGCCGAGGTAGATCAACTCGAACAGCGTCTCCAGGTCCTTGGGCGAGCCGCGGCCGTTGATGCCCTCGAACAGAGGACCGATGACCGGGCCGACCCGCGCCACCTTGCCGGCCAGCGCCTTGTTCAACTGGGTCAGACTGAAGTTGCCGAATCCGGACAGCTGGGCCACCGAGGTCGCCAGGTTCGCCTCCAGCCAGTCCTCGTCCGGGACCAGGGAGGTGCCGCCGGGGCTGAAGGAAGCGAACAGGACCTCGTCGTTCTTGAAGTCGCTGGGGCGCAGCACGACGCGGACGCCGTTCGACAGGCGCCACTCGGTCACACCGAGTTCCTCGATCGCCTTGCGCTCGACGATCTCGCTCGGCGAGGGCCGGGTCGGCACCAGGGCGCCTTCAGCGACATCATCCTCGTAGGCCGCGATCTCGACCTCGCCGACACGGCCGAAGACGGCCAGCAGTTCCTCCTCGGTGGGCGGTTCGAGGCCGTCCTTCTCGGGCCCGCTGGTGAGGATGACCCGATCCTCGTCGTGAATCCAGCCGTTGGCGGCCGCGTTGACTTCCGCCAGGGTGATCTCCGGCACGTACCGCCGCACGATCTCGCGCTCGTAAGCGATGCCCGGGAAGGGTTCGTCGGTGAGGAAGTTGCGCTGGTACTCGCTCGTGTAGGCGGCGGAGTGCGTCTTGTCACGCTCGTCGTAGGCGCGGTCCATCGCCCGCAGGGTGTTCACCTTGGCGCGTTTCAGTTCGCTCTCCTCGAAGCCGTGGCGGCTGGCACGCTCCGATTCGGTGAGCAGCGCTTCCAGCGCCTCGACCGCGGCGCCCTCGCGTGCCCCCGCCGCAAGCAGGTAGAGGCTGCGCGTACGGGCGAGAGTTCCCCTGCTGCTCGTCGCGCCGATGAACGGCGGATCGGCCTCTTCGGCCCGCTCGGCCAGACGGTTGTTCAACATCCCGTTGTAGAGGCCGCGGACCAGGCGCGCGCGGTAGTCGGCAACGGTCGTGTACGGATCCACCGCGCCCTTGTAGGCGACCGAGATCGAAGACCGCGGCAGTTCCGGGTCCGTGAACACGGAGACCAGTGTCTCTTCGTGCGGGGGAATCTCGGCCTCGAACCGCTCGCGCGGCTCTTCCGGCCCCGCAAGATCGGCGAATCGGCGGCTGATCTCGCCCTCGATCGCGGCGGCGTCGAAGTCGCCGACCGCGATGACCGCCATCAGGTCCGGCCGGTACCAGTCGCGGTAGAAGTCCCGCAACCGCTCCGGCGGTGCCTCGCGCAGGATCTCCGGATCGCCGATCGGCAGCCTCTCGGCGTACCGGGAACCGTGGAACCGGTACGGGATCTCGGCGTCGCGCAGCCGCGCGCCCGCGCCCCGGTCGCCCCGCCACTCCTCGACCACGACCCCGCGCTCGCGCTCGATCTCCTCGTCCTCGAAGCTGACGCCCGACGCCCAGTCTTCGAGCACGAGCAGCGCCTTGTCGAGAATCTCCTGGTCGTCGGTCGGCACCTCGAGCATGTAGACCGTCTCATCGAAGCTGGTGTAGGCGTTGACGTCCGGGCCGAAGCGCATGCCGATGCCCTGCAGGTAGTCGAGCAGCTCGGTCTTCTCGAAGTTCCGGGTTCCGTTGAACGCCATGTGCTCCACGAAGTGGGCGAGCCCGAGCTGGTCGTCGTCCTCGAGCACCGAGCCGGCACGCACGATCAGGCGCAGGAAGGCGCGGTTCTCCGGCCGCCCGTTGGCGCGCACGTAGTAGCGGAGCCCGTTGTCGAGGCGTCCCGTCAGCACTGCCGGATCCTCCGGCAGAACCTCCGTCAGCTCGTAGGTCCAGCCGGCATCGCCGTCGGTCTCCTGCTGCGCGGCGGCCGCGACGACGACGCAGAAGAAGACGGCAAGCGAAGCGATCGCCGACCGGACACCGTAACTCGCGCCAAGCCCCGAAAGCCGATTCCACTCGATCATGGTTCCTCCCTGGTCCTCGTCACCGGCTGCCGGCGGCGGCCGCTCCGCCTTCCACTCGCACCACCGCGCCCACGGGCAGCGCCTCGACCAGCGCCTCGAGCGCGCGGTCCGCGGCGCCCCGGTCGCGGCTGTCCACGGTCAGCTTGACCCGGTAGTCGCCGTCCATCACCGGATAGCTGCCGATCTCGACCTCCGCGTGAGCGGCAACCACCAGATCGAGCATCTCGGCGATGTCCGTCTCGCGGCACATCGTGTAGACCGCGCGGCTGTAGAACCGCCGGCCGGCAGCCAACCGGTCGCGCAGCAGAGGCAGC
>WTGL01000179.1:0-1361 GCA_011523565.1 Acidobacteriota bacterium | reverse complement strand
CTCCTCCACCTTGCCGGTGAGGATCTCGTTCCCGATGATCAGCGCCGCTGCCGTTGGCATCAAGACTAGGAGCTTGCGCCGCAGAACGCAGCGAAGCGAGTTTCCAGGCGGAAGGTCATAGTGAGGACGGGATGGGCCGAAACTCCGAGCCGTGCGAGGCGTTTCGGGGCTAGCTTAGCCTCAGCGGCCCTCGAATCGCGGCGACCGGCGCTCCGTCAGGGCCTGCACGCCTTCGCGCGCGTCGGCGGTGCGGAAGGTGACCTCCTGCTCCGCGCTCTCCAGGTCGAGGGCCTCGCCGAGGGAGCGTTCGAAGGTCCCGCGTACCGTACGCTTGGTTGCCTTGACCGCGATCGGACCCGCGGCGGCGATCTCGAGCGCCAGATCCTCGACCACCTGGTTGAAGTCCCCGTCGGCCTCGCGACTGGCGATCCCCCACTCGACCGCCGTCGCCGCGTCGATCAGACGGCCGCTGTAGAGGAGCTCAGCGGCCCGGGCGGGACCGATCAGCCGGGGCAGCGTCCAGGTCGCGGCCATCCCGGGGTGAATCCCGAGCTTCACGAAGGTCATGCCGACCTGGGCGCCGGTCCTGATCACCCGCATGTCGCAGCCGAGAGCAAAGCAGAGCCCGGCGCCGATCGCGTGGCCGTTGATCGCGGCGATCGAGGGCGCCTCGAAGTCCCGAACCGAGAGGTAGAGACGGTAGAAGTTCGAGCCGCCGCCCAGGCCGGGTCCCGCGCCCGGCTCCTCGCTGACCTCTTCCTGGATGCTCTTCAGGCTGCCGCCGGCGCTGAAGGCCCGGCCGGCCCCGCTCACGATGACCACCCGGGTCTCGTCCCGCTCGTTGATCACGGGAACGGCGTCCCGGATCTCCGCGCCCATCGCCGGCGTCATCGCGTTCAACTGCGACGGCACGTTCAGGGTCAACCGCGTGATCGGACCCTGGTGGGACACCTGGATGTGCTCGAAACTCATGGCGCCGTACCTCCTTCGGTAAGATGCGCCGCATGCTAACGATCACCGAGCTGGCACAGAAGAAGGTCGCTGAAGCGATGAAGGACGAGGAGCGGGACGACCTCGCCCTCCGGATCGCGATCACCGGCCGGACGGGCGGCGGCTTCCGATACCAGATGGACCTGGTCGGCCTCGACGAGGCCCGGCCCGGCGACGAGATCCTGGACACCGAGACATTCAAGGTCTACGTCGACTCCGAGAGCGCCCCCGACCTCGAGGGCGCCACGATCGACTTCGTCACCCGGCTTTCCGAGAGCGGCTTCAAGTTCGACAACCCGAACTCGGTCTGGGGCGAAGGAGTCGCCGCCGATGTCCAGCGCGTCCTCGATGAACAGATCAACCCCCAGATC
>WTGL01000243.1:1885-5099 GCA_011523565.1 Acidobacteriota bacterium | reverse complement strand
GGGCGCGCCGCCCCTGAAGATCACGTTCCGGTGCAGGTTGCCGCCGTCCCGCGATGGCGTGTACTCGTAGCCGATGAACGTCGTCAGGGTGCCCGGCCGGTAGTGGCGCTCCGCGGCGGCGACGATCTCCTGCCACGCCGTCCGGAGCGTTTCGGGATCATCGTGCCGGGCGACGAACTCCGAGGCGCCCGGCAGGTAGCCTCCCCGCACCTTGACCGTCGTCGCGTCGACGTAGCGCCTGACCTCGGGATCGTCCGCGAGCGGGTGGCTCGGGTCCGCGAGGGCGCGCAGGACCCCCAGGTACGCCGCGTGGTCCGTCACCGCGTAGAAGTCGAGAGGCCGGTCGAGCTGGATCTCGTTTCCTGACGGATGCCTGATCGCCTCGCCGGCGGCGAAACGGTATGCGTCGTCGGGGGTCGTCCGCGTGGCGAACGAGAACGCATCGAACGAGTAGGCGGTGTGCACGTGCAGGTCGCCGAAGTACGCCGAGCGCTCCTGCCCGCCGGCAGGTGAGAGCAGCGCGGCCGCCTGGAGAATCCCCAGGATCGCCGGGAGAAGGAGTCGAGGAGGTCGCATGGCGGGCTCCGATCAGCCGGTTTCGAAGATTAGGACCCAGGAGGAGTCAGGAAGGCGGCCGGGAGACCCGGACTCTCTCACCTCGTATCGTAATCACCGCTCGCGCCTCCAGCTCGTGCCGATGGCGCCCCAAGAGCTCACGCATCAACGCGATCCGTCGGGCTGCGGGAACATCGGGAAGCCGCACCAGGCCCGCATGGGCTGCCGCTTGCCCGAAGATGAGCTCGCCGAAATCCGTGTCTATCGTGACCAGGATTCGATCGTCCTCGGCCGCCCGATGGAGTAGCGCTCTGTCGCCCGGATCGGGGCCGGGTTCGAGCGATTCGGCGACGTCGTGTCCTTGCTCACGTAGCCACTCGGCCAGCCGACGGCCGGCGCATCGGTCTACAAGGAACCGCACTACTTCGCGATGGACACCGCGGACAGCGTGTCGCGCGCGATGACTGCGTGGGCGTAGGCGGTGCAAGCCCGGATGTCGTCAGCTTCCAGCTCCGGATAGTCATCCAGGATGGCCTCCGGAGTCACCCCCTGCGCCAAGAGACTAAGGACCAACTCCACGGAGATCCGCATGTCACGGATGATCGGCTTGCCGCCGAACACATCCGGACGCGCCGTGATTCGAGCGAGAAGCTCCTTGTTCGCCGTGGACGTCACGATCGACCTCTCAGCTTCTGAGTCTACTCCGCGACCGGCGTTGCACGCCGGGCCCGCCCGCACACGCCGCCCGGACCACCCCGACCGGTAGCGGCCACTGACTCACTCTTCCACGATTCTCGTCGTGAAGTCGTAGAACTGGGGGTTGTCCGGGATGGACGTGTCAGCGAACCAGATCTCATCCACTCCTGGAGGACACCCTTCGGGATAGGCCTCTTGGATTCCTCCGAGCATCTTGCCCTCGTTCATGAGGGCGATATCGTCGTTCTCGATCAACAAGACAGTCGTATAGGAAGGACCTTGGTACTTGCCTAGCTTCTTCGCCTTTCTATCCACGAGCGCCCTGATACGCGTCGACAAGCTGCCGTCTTTCGGCTCGAACCGGCGGAAACCGGTACTACGAGGTACCGGTCCTTTCCAAACGTGCATCGTGATGCGGACTTCAGTGGAACCAGATGTTGGCAAAGAGACCCTATGGCTCCCATCTTGGAGGAGCGGCGCTTCTTCCTCAATCCACTTCTTGAGAGAGGCGCGTGCGCGGCTCCAGTCCATTCCCTTTCCGATAGCGTCAAACTCCAAAGCGACTGTGAAGCCACCACCAACGTGTTCCTCGATCAACGGCTCCAAGTCGCCCACGACGCGTAGGTACGAAGCATCACGCTCCCGCTGTTGATTCAAGGCGTCTACGCTCGTGTGTTCGATTGCAAAGTCGCCCGCAACTGCGTCGATCTCCGATTCTGTTCTGTTTTCCTTATCCGGCCACCTATCCACAACCAGCTCTGGGTTGCCCCGGCAACAACCAAGGAACCGGACGAACCCAACGATGACGGCACACTCATCCATCGCGCAAGCACCGCTACGACTGCGACCTCCCTGCTAGGTGGCTGCCGGCGCAGCTCCAGTCCAACGAACTCCGGGCGTCACTCGTAGTCTGCCTGGTTCAACGACACGGAGATCATCTCCTCGTCGTTTCTCATGTAGATGTGCCTGTTGGCGTAGGCCGGGTGAACCCAGCTCACGTAGCGGAGCTCCCGCCGGTTACCGGGCCGCGACGTGGGGGTGATGAGGTGCGTCCGGCTGATTTCCTCGTAGCCGGAAGGACTCAGTCTGGCGATGATCAGGTCGCCGCGATCGTTGTTGATGAAGACTCGGTCGCCGTTCCGAACGAGGAAGCCGGACACCCAGCGCCGTCGTTCTCCGGTCGCTTCCTGCGTTTCCCAGAGACGCGTGCAGCCCGTCGGTCTGAATCTCGCTGTTGCTCGAGCCCTTCCAGGCGACGGTGGCGCCGGGCCTGTCCTGGTCGAGCGTCAGCATCAGGGGTCCGTCGTAGAACGTCGTGAAGAACAGTTGCGATCCGACCTGCACCGGCGTCGCGACGGTCATCGCGCCGCCGACCGTGTAGGGCTGCCGCCAGTAGAACTCGCCGTTCGTCGGATCGAGTGAAACGACCTCTTCCGGATTCCAGACGATGAGCTGACGCTCGCCGCCGGCCTCGATGATGATCGGCTGCGCGACGCCGAGGTCCGCTTCGCTGTCGAGCGCGCGCCAGATCTCCTCGCCGGTCATCTTGTCGAACGCGACGACCCGCGCGTTCTCGGGGCCGCCGACGAAGCTGACGAGCCGCGGGCCGTCGACCAGCGGCGCGCTGGCGAAGCCCCAGTCGAACCCCCACTGCAAACGGTCGACGCCGTAGTCCTCGGCGTAGTCCTTGCGCCAGAGGAGTGCGCCGGTCTCTACGTCGAACGCCGACAGGACGCCCGTGCGCCCCAGGGTGTAGACGCGGTCTCCATCGACCGTCGGGGTCGCGCCGGGGCCCGTTTCCCACTGGATCCCCGCGTAGTCAGCCTCCCACTCTCGCGTCCACAGGATGCGACCGGTCACCTCATCGAGCGCGAGCGCCCGCTCGGTTCCACGCATGCCGTGCGTGGCTTCGAAATCGGTGATGAAGACGCGGCCGCCTGCCACGGCGGGGCCCGCGAACCCT
>WTGL01000243.1:485-1875 GCA_011523565.1 Acidobacteriota bacterium | reverse complement strand
AGCTCGTCATAGATCGCTTCGACGTTCGCTCTCGCGTGTTCCATGCCGTAGTCCCTGTAACGCTCAGGCAAGTCGAGGGTCGCCGCCGCCTCCTCGACGCTCAGGCCGGCTCGAAGGGCCTCTTCCGTGGCCGCCAGAAAGTCGCGATTGAAGTCGGCGTACTCCTCGAGATCCTCCCACGTCATCAACCCCGTCCCCGGGCGGTTCGCCCCTGTTTCCAGGCGACCCCGGCCGGCGTACGTCACAGGAGGTTGGCCGTGGCCGGTGACGACAAACCTCACGCGCGAGATCCCGGCAACCGCCTTCGCCAGCGTGTCAGGAAAGGCCACGCCGCTCCCGCCGTTCTGCGTGTCGATGACCGGCGTCGCTTTCGAAGGAAACAGGCCTCCCATGTACGCCACCCCCTTGGCGGGTAAGACGACGATGATGTCGCCGTCCGTGTGGGCCGGGCCGAAGTGGTACAGCTCGATGCGGTCGATGTCCTCGAGCAGCGAGAACCGGTCGGTGAACGTCTTCGTGGGCAACGAGGCGGCGTTCGGTCCCGAGTAGAGGTCCATCCGGGCCATGTTCGCCTTCGTGTTCTCGTGCGCCACGATCAGGGTGGCGTCCCCGAACTCGCCGTTGCTGCCGGCATGATCCGGATGCGCGTGGGTGTTGATGATCGTCGTCACCGGAAGATCGGTCACCCCGTCGAGGGCGTCCCGCACCGGCTGGCCCCACCCCGGCCGCTTCGTGTCGATCAACACCACGCCGCCGTTGATCTCGTCGATGAGCGCCAGCGAGTTGGCACCGCCGCCCGACAGGTGGTACAGCGTGTCCCTCACGCCCAGGGTGTCGATCCGGACCGTTCTCGGCTCCTGCTCCTGACCGCCCGCCGGAATGGCGGCGAGTGACAGCAGCGACAGAACCGCGAGCCTCACGTCCAGCCTCACCCACCGTTTCATCTGCTTCCTCCCCGGCAACATGCGGCAAGCTAGCAAATGGGGTGTTGCGCTAGCCTGCCGCGAGAGCCGGAGATCGGCCCGGATCCGGAAGAGGGGGGGAGCACATGAAGTCCACACACCTGAGTCTCGGCGTTGCATGCACACTGCTGATCGGCGTGACTGCCGCTTGCGGGCAAGCCCAGGACGGCGAGACGGAGCCCGCGCCCGAACCCGTCCCGAGCTACTCGCCTGAATCGCGCGATCTCACCCAGGCGGACATCGAACGCCTGATGGAGGAACTCTCCAACTGGGGCCGCTGGGGCGACGACGACGAGTTGGGGACCGCGAACCTGATCACACCGGAGAAGCGCCTGGAGGCGCTGGCCCTGGCGACGGAGGGTATCTCCGTCTCGCTCGCCCATCCGCTGATCATCGAGCAGGCCGTCGACGTGCCGCTGCCGTTCGAG
>WTGL01000243.1:0-475 GCA_011523565.1 Acidobacteriota bacterium | reverse complement strand
GTGTCACATCCTCTACAAGGGGAAGATGTACAACGGCTACTCGCAGGACACGGTGACCGAGGAGGGCTGCACGCGGTCGTCGATCTTCAACCTCCGGGGCGGCATCGTGACGAGGGGCATCGTGTTCGACATTCCCCGCCTGAAGGGCGTGCCGTACCTCGAGCCGGGCACGCCGATCTACACCGAGGATCTCGAGGCCTTCGAGGAGATGGCCGGGATCCGGGTCCGCCCGGGCGACGCCGTCTTCATCCGCACCGGGCGCTGGGCCCGGCGCGCCGAACTCGGACCCTGGGCCGTGTCGCAGAACGCGGCCGGCCTTCACGCCTCGACGATGCCCTGGATTCACTCCCGCGACATCTCGTTCATCGGCTCCGACGCGGCCCTCGATGTCGTTCCATCGCAGGTGGAGGGCGTCGATCTTCCGGTTCACATCCTGACGATCGTCGCCATGGGCATCGACATCTTCGACAACCAG
>WTGL01000327.1 GCA_011523565.1 Acidobacteriota bacterium | reverse complement strand
CGGATACAGAGCGACGCCGAGGCCGAGCATGAGGAGCGTGCTGACCCAGGTCCGAAGACCGCGGGCGTCCGGTGCCTCGAGCTTCTCCGGCGCCGTGGCGCGGATCCCCTCTGACGCCGCGGCCAGGCCGCCGTCCGCGGTCACCAGGGTGTAGAGGATTACGGCGCAGCCGCACAGCAGCAGCGAACCCTGCACCGCATCGGTCCAGGCCACCGCCCGCATGCCGCCGAGCGACTCGTAAATCAGCATCACTCCGACCAGGAGAAGCACGCCCTGCATGAAGCTCATGCGGCCGCCGCTGATCGCTTCGACGCCATGCCCCATCGCGACGAGTTGCTCGAGCACGTAGTTGGCGAGCCCCCAGCAGAGAAGCACGACGCAAAGGACGCGCAGCGGATGGGAGCCGAACCGGTGGTACACGAAATCGGTGGGCGTGATGTAGCCGAACCGCCGCGCCAGGTGGAACAGGCGCGGCGCGTAGATCATGAACACCGTGATGACCAGGATCATGAAGGTGATGCTGACGATGTAGGTCGTTCCCTGCACATAGGAACGGCCGGCAAAACCGAGCAGTGTGTTGCCGCTGTACTGGGTCGCGAACAGGGTCAGGAACAGGACCGCGAAGCCGAAGGTCGAACCCCCGAGGTAGAAGTCGCGGAGCGAACGCTCCTTCTGGTGCAGGCGACCAAGAAAGCCCAAGCCGAGCATGATGACCAGGTAGCCGCCGAGGACGAGAAGCGCCCCCGGTCCGAACGTCACCTCGGGAACGGAGGAGTTCACGTTTCGTCCTTCCCGGCGGCACCCCGCTCCGGGTCCTGCCCCTGCTCGCCGTGGACGCCGGTGCCACCGTCCCGCCAGAGCCGCAAGGACGCGAACGCCGTCACCACGGCCAGGAGCAGACCGCAGAGGATCGTGATCCAGGTCCAGACCGGAAGACCGAGCGCGAGCCGATCGCCGATCGAGGACGGCAGGTACCAGGGCACACTGACGACGAGAATCGCCACCACCACCGGCAGGAACCAGCGGTGACGCAGGGGTTCGTCAGCCGGACGGATCGCCGCCCAGAAGACGTCCGGATCCCGCTCGTCCCTGTACTCCGTGAAGGCTCTGTCGTCAGGCACCGAGGGCGGATTATGTCCCAGAGCCGCCCCTGGGCGGCCGGTCGGTGTCGCCGGCCGCGGACCGGGGCCGCGTGATACCCTGCCCGCGCTCGCCTCGTAGCGAGTCTGGCGGGTTCGGTTCTCGCACAAGACAGTCCACGAGACCGGGGCGCGCGAACGCCGTGAGCGTCCTTCAGGAGACAGGACCGACCCTCCGCACCCTCGCCCTCGCCGTTCTGGCCTTCGGCTGCGCGGGATGCACAGGGCCGAACGGCACCGGCGAACAGATCGATCAGGAACAGCAGAACTTGAATCAGACGAACGGCGAGGGCGCCGGGCAGGCAGCGGCACCGAGCTGGGCTCTGGCGATTCACGGCGGCGCCGGCAGCGCGAATCGCACCACGACCGACGCCGAGGACTACTACCAGGCGCTGCAAGGGGCCCTGACCATGGGCGCCGAGCAGTTGGCCGCCGGCGAAGCCAGCCTTCAGGTGGTCGAGAACGTCGTCGCGGAACTCGAGGACGACCCGCGCTTCAACGCCGGCCGCGGATCCGTCTTCACGTCCATCGGAACTCACGAGATGGATGCCGCCATCATGGACGGCCGCAGCCTCGCCTGCGGTGCGGTAGCCGGGGTGAAGAACGTCCGCAACCCGGTCCGACTGGCTCGCCGCGTCATGGAGGACACACGCCATGTCCTGATGGCAGGCTCCGGAGCCGACAACTTCGGCGTCATCGCCGGCGTGCGGCGGCAGCCGCAGGCGTACTTCACCACGGAGCGGCAATTGCAGCGGTTCCGCGAGCTCCGGGCTCAGAGGGGCATCAGCCAGGAAGGCGGCGGCGACGCGGTGGCGAGGGCGGCCGGCGACTACACCGGCAACGCCGGCGCTCCCGCCGCTCTCGGCGGCGCCTCGCACCTGGCCACCGTCGGCGCGGTGGCAGTGGACCGCTACGGGAACCTGGCGGCCGCCACGTCGACCGGGGGCACGATGCTGAAGCGCATCGGCCGCATCGGCGACGTGCCGGTCATCGGCGCCGGTACCTACGCCAACAACGCCACCGCCGCCGTCTCCTGCACGGGCCGGGGCGAAGAGTTCATCCGCCACACGGTGGCGTATGACGTTTCGGCGCGAATCGAGTACGGCGGCCTCACCCTTCAGGAGGCCGCACGGCAGGTGATCCACGAGAAGCTCCAGCCCGGCGACGGCGGCCTGATCGCGGTCGGCCCGGACGGCACGATCGCGATGGAGTTCAACACGAACGCCATGTTCCGGGGCGCGGCCGATTCGCTTGGGCGATTCGATATCGGCATCTGGGACGAAGTCCGGAGCCGGCAACCCTCGTCCGAACAACCGGAAGCCGCCGCTCCGCAGTAGCGCGCAGCCGCAAGGTGGACGGCCGGACGCGGCTATCATCGCCGGCCGTGACCACGCTCTACGAACAGACTCTCCGGCGGGCCCGCGACGACCCCGAGGGTTTCTGGGCCGAAGCCGCCGAAGCGATCTCCTGGGCGAGGCGCTGGGACCGGGTGCTGGACGACTCGAACCCTCCGTTCTACCGCTGGTTCGCGGGCGCCCGGGTCAACACCTGCTACAACGCGGTCGACCGCCACGTCGAAGCCGGCCGCGGGGAGCAGCCTGCGATGATCTACGACAGCCCGGTCACCGGCACGGTGGCCGCGCTCTCCTACGCAGATCTCAAGGAGCAGACGGCGCGGCTTGCCGGTGTCCTCAGAAACCTCGGCGTACGGCGCGGCGACCGGGTGCTCGTCTACATGCCGATGATCCCCGAAGCCGCGGTCGCGATGCTGGCCTGCGCCCGGCTCGGCGCCGTTCACTCCGTGGTGTTCGGAGGTTTCGCGGCAAAGGAACTCGCGACCCGGATCGACGATGCGAAACCCCGCGTCGTCCTGACGGCCTCCTGCGGCATCGAGATCGCGCGGATCGTCGAATACAAGCCGCTGCTCGACGAAGCGATCGCCATGTCGGCACACAAGCCGAGCGCCACGGTGCTGTTTCAACGGCCACAGCAGCGCGCCGAGCTCGGCCCCGGCGACCACGACTGGCTGGACGCGGTCGCCGCCGCGGCGCCGGCCGACTGCGTCCCGGTCGAAGCGACCGATCCCCTGTACATCCTGTACACGTCGGGTACGACGGGCGTGCCAAAGGGTGTCGTCCGCGACAACGGAGGGCACCTCGTCGCGCTCGACTGGAGCATGCGCAACGTCTACGGCATGGCGCCGGGAGAGGTCTACTGGGCGGCGTCCGACATCGGCTGGGTCGTGGGCCATTCCTACATCGTCTATGCGCCGCTGATTCATGGCTGCACCACGGTGCTTTACGAAGGCAAACCGGTCGGGACGCCGAACGCCGGCGCCTTCTGGCGCGTGATCGCCGACCACGGCGTCTCGGCCCTGTTCACCGCACCGACCGCGTTCAGGGCGATCAAGCGGGAGGATCCCCGGGGCAAACTGATCGACAACTTCGATCTGAGCAGCCTCCGGACCCTGTTCCTCGCCGGCGAGCGCGCCGATCCGGACACGGTCGGCTGGGCGGAGGAGAAACTCGGCGTGCCGGTGATCGATCACTGGTGGCAAACGGAAACCGGCTGGGCGATCGCCGCCAACTGCGTCGGCCTCGGAGCGCTTCCGGTCAAGCACGGCTCCCCCACCAAGGTCGTCCCCGGTTACGACGTGCGCATCCTGGAACAGGAAGGCGACGCCGCCGGCGGCAGCCGCGAACTGCCGCCCGGTGAGACGGGCGCCATCGCCCTGCGTCTGCCCCTGCCCCCCGGCTGCCTGCCGACCCTCTGGAAGAACGACGACGGCTACGTCGACTCCTATCTCTCGGAGTTCGAGGGCTATTACCAGACCGGCGACGCCGGGTTCGTCGACCAGGACGGCTACCTCTACATCATGAGCCGCACCGACGACCTGATCAACGTCGCCGGCCATCGTCTGTCGACCGGCGGCATGGAGGAGATCCTCGCGTCTCACCCGGAGGTCGCCGAGTGCGCCGTGATCGGAGTCGCCGACTCCCTCAAGGGCCAGGTGCCCCTGGGACTCGTCGTCCTCTACGCGGGTACCGACCGCGGCGAAGCCGAGATCGTGCCGGAACTCGTCCAGATCGTGCGCGACCAGCTTGGCCCCGTCGCCTCGTTCAAGGTCGCGGCGGTGGTCGACCGCCTGCCGAAGACCCGCTCCGGCAAGGTCCTCCGAGGCACGATGCGGCGGATCGCGGACGGAGTGCCCTACACCGTGCCGGCCACGATCGACGACCCGGCGATCCTGGACGAAATCGGGCAGACCCTGAGCCAGATCGGCTATCCGAGGCACTCCGGCGGAGGTACCTGACGCCCCGAGAACCGAGCCCCGGGCCGCTCGAACCTCGGGTTCCAGGACGCCACAAGGCCTGGCTGGACCGTCCACGCGGCCGGAAGCTGTCCCGCATCCCGCCGGAGTCCGCAGAATCTGCGGAAAAGCCTGCGGAGAAGCACCATACTTAGACCTTGTAAACTCTTTGTTATCAGTAGTTTACGTCCGGTCCGCACCGGATCCGGTGCGCCCGGCGCCTTCGGCGTAAGTCGTTCAGGAGCAAGAGGTTAAGACGACGAAAGCACTGACCGGAATTGCCGGATACTTCGACTCGACGCTACAGTGACGCCCATGGACCCAACCCAGGCAACCCGCGAGGTCTTCTGGAACATCGAGTACACGTGGTTGGTGTACGTCCTGATGGTCCCCACCCTGGCCGTATTCGGCTGGGGCTTCTGGCTCAAGATCCGCCGCTGGCGCGCCGGTCAGCCCGCCGCCAGGTTCGATCGGCCCGGCGAGCGCCTCCGACTCTTCCTGAGGAACGCCGTCGGTCAGGGCCGCACCCTGCGCAGTCGCTACGCGGGTCTGTTCCACAGCCTCGTCTACACCGGCTTCATCGTCCTGTTTCTGGCCACTACCGTTGTGGCGATCCACCACGACACGCCCCTGCACATCATGAAGGGGCACTTCTACCTGATCTTCCAGTCGCTGATCGTCGACATCTTCGGCCTGTTCGTGCTGGTCGGCGTCGCCCTGGCCGCG
>WTGL01000046.1:30177-31011 GCA_011523565.1 Acidobacteriota bacterium | reverse complement strand
CCCCGCCTACAACGAGGAGGAGTCGATCGGCCTGGTGCTCGCCGACATTCCGGCCGACCTGGTGCGCCGGGTCGTCGTCGCCGACAACAACTCGCGCGACGCGACGGCGGCGCGGGCGCGCGAAGCGGGCGCCGAGGTCGTGCCGGCACCGGTCCAGGGCTACGGCAGCGCCTGTCTGGCCGGTCTCGACCACTTGCGGCGAACCGGACCTCCGGAGATCGTCGTCTTCCTGGACGCGGACTACTCGGACCATCCGGACGAGATGCCGCGGCTCGTGGAGCCGATCGCGCGCAGCGAGGCGGATCTGGTCATTGGTTCGCGGGCGTTGGGAGATGCCGAGCCCGGCGCCCTGCTGCCGCAGGCGCGGTGGGGCAACCGGTTCGCGTGCCTGCTCATTCGCCTGCTCTACGGGCATCGCTACACCGACCTGGGGCCGTTCCGCGCCGTCTCGTGGCGGGCGCTCGAGTCGCTCGGCATGCGGGACCCGAACTTCGGCTGGACGGCCGAGATGCAGGTCAAGGCGCTGCGGCAGGATTTGCGCGTGGTAGAGGAACCGGTGAGTTACCGTCGCCGGACGGGCGTCTCCAAGATCACCGGCACGGTTTCCGGCACCGTGCGAGCCGGCTGGAAGATCGTCGCGACCGTTCTCCGCTACAGTCGCGGGCCGATATGAACGGGATGACGGGTACCGCCGTGAACGCCGCTGGCGGGGAAGTGCCGGCCAGCGAGATCGAAATCGAGGTTCGTTACAAGGAAACGGACCAGATGGCCGTGGTCCACCACTCGAACTACCTCGTGTGGCTCGAACTCGCCCGCACCCATCACTGCCGCGCG
>WTGL01000046.1:28685-30167 GCA_011523565.1 Acidobacteriota bacterium | reverse complement strand
CGTCTGGGTCGACAAGGCGTCCGGCAACCACTGCCGGATGCCGGAAGTCGTCGTGCCGGTCTTCCGCTCGATGGAGGGCGCGGCCTCCTAGAAACACGCGTAGCCGCCGTCGATCACGAACTCGTCGCCGGTGTGGTAGGCGGATGCCCCGCTGGCCAGATACACGGCGATGCCGCTGAAGTCGTCGCCGACACCCCAGCGGCGCTGGGGAATGCGGCGCAGGACCTTGGTCTGGAAGGCCTCGGTGCCGAGAGCCCTTTCCGTCATCGCGGTGTCGATCCAGCCGGGCAGGATGGAGTTGACCCGGATGCCGTGTCGTGCGTGCTCGACGGCGAGTCCGCGGACCATCGCGTTCAGGCCGGCCTTGGTGGCCGCGTAGTGCTCGCTCCGCGGGGCTCCGAAGATCGCGGAGGAACTGCTGGTCGCGACCAGGGAGCCGCCCTCGCCGCGCTCGACCATGTGCCGGATCGCCTGCTGGAACGTCTGGAAGACCCCCTCCATGTTGACCTGGAAGATGCGGCGCCACTCTTCCATCGACATGTCGACGAAGGGCGTGCCGCGGCCGCCGATGCCGGCGTTGGCGAAGCACGAGTCGACCTTGCCCAGGAGGACCACTGTGCGCTCGAACGATGCCGCCACCGCGTCGGCGTCGCCGACATCGCAGATGAGCGCTTCGACCTTCGTGCCGTGGCGCTTCAACTGCTCCTTGGCGGCCGTGTTCTTCGCCTCGTTCGTTCCCCAGATGCAGACATCGGCGCCCGCCCGGGTCAGGCCCTCGGCGAAGCCCAGTCCGATGCCGGAGTTGCCGCCGGTCACCAGCCCGACGGTGCCGCTCAGGTCGAATGCGTCGTAAGCCACGGTTGATCTCCCTGGTTCCTTGAAAGTGCGGCGCGGAGCATAGCCGTCTCCGGCTAACTCCGGTCTCAGCCCAGCCAGAGGCGGATCGCGAACAGGATCACGGTGATGGTCACCACCCGCTGCACCCAGGCGTGACCCTTGAGCACGGTCAGTCGCACGCCGATCCAGCCGCCAACCATGTTCCCGGCCGCCAGGGCGAGACCGAACGCCCA
Source organism: Acidobacteriota bacterium (assembly GCA_011523565.1). Lineage (GTDB taxonomy): Bacteria > Acidobacteriota > Thermoanaerobaculia > Multivoradales > Multivoraceae > Multivorans. The sequence goes on along the minus strand of WTGL01000046.1, from coordinate 29,097 downwards.
GTCGACCCGGCCGGAGAGCGCGAACAGCAGCAGGGAGAGGCCGGTGAAGCAGAGGATGCTGAGCACCTTGACCGCGTTGCCGCGCACCAGGTCGAGCCCGGCCAGCGAGGTCGCGGCGAGGATGAAGAAGCCGACCCCCGCTTGGACGAATCCGCCGTAGATGCCGACGCCGAAGAAGCCGAGCGCCAGCAGGCCGACCCGCAGGGACGCCGGCTGGTCTTCGGGCTCGGAGCGCCGCGAGAACAGGGTCCAAAGGGTCACCACGACCATCAGAGCCGCCAGCATGCGGCGAAAGGCGTCGTCGCTGATGACGAGCGCGGCCCAGGCGCCCAGCCCGGCGCCGGCGGTTGCCGGCAGCGCCGCCCACAGGATCGCCCGCCGGTCTAGAACGCCGTGGCGGTGGAAGCCCCAG
>WTGL01000046.1:0-28675 GCA_011523565.1 Acidobacteriota bacterium | reverse complement strand
GTTCGTGCCGTTTGCAACGCCGGGAGGGAGGCCGAAGAAGATGAGGATCGGCAGCGTGAGGAACGAGCCGCCGCCCGCGACCACGTTCAACGCGCCGGCGACGCAGCCGGCGAGCGCGAGCGCGGGGTAGACGATCGCCGGCTCGTTCATCGCCGTTCAGCCTAGGAGGCTCCGCTGCGGAACGCAACGAAGCCGGCCGGCGCGGCCTGCACCGACCGGCCCGCTGTACTCCGGTCCCCGGCGCGTCCGTTTAGCCCCCACGGGCGATAGAATCCGGTCCGATGGCCGATCAGCCTCCCGCGCGCGGCGGCGGCGCGTCTGTCCTTTCGTTCCTGGGCGGGTTGCGCTTCCCGCAACTCTTCGTGCTGCTCGCGATCTTGTTCCTCGTCGACCTCTTCGTACCGGATCTCCTGCCCTTCGTCGACGAGGCCGTGCTGGGCCTGCTCACGCTGATGACGGGCATGTGGCGCGATCGGCGCCCGCCGCCCGACAAACCTCCCGAGAAGAACGTGACACCGCCGGGGGCGCGTGGATGAGGTGGCGCCCGCTCCTGTTGAGTCTGGCGGCAACGCTCGCGGCCCTACCGGCGGTCGCGGCGGCCCAGGACTGGAGCGGAGACCACGGAATCCGGGTCACGGTGGCGGATGATGCCGGGCAACCGGTGCCGGAGGTCAGGGTCATCGTGCGGCTCGCGGAGGCGGACCGCTCCGGAGGGCCGCCGCCGATGCTGACGAACGACCAGGGCGTGGTCGAGGTCACCGGCCTCTCGGCTGGCGAGTGGGAAGTCGAACTGATGCGCCAGGGCTTCATGATCGTGAACTCCTACCTGAGATTGCAGGACGGGAAGCGGCCCCAGGTGGGCTTCACGTCGAGTCAACGAACGGGTCCCTTCTGGGCGCCCATGAACGTGAGCTACTCGAGCCTCGGCGCGGCAAGCTCGACCGCCCGCGCGGGTTCGGCTCGAGCGATGAACAGGGCGCAACGCCGGGCGGAACGTCGCGCCGAGCAGCGCGAGCGACGGCTTCGGCGGGAGAACGTGGCCCAGGTCGTCGAGCCGCCGCCGGCAACGGAGACACCGCAACCCGAGTCGAAGGAAGTGGTGGAGCAGCCGGCGCCAGCACCGGAGCCGGTCGTCGTGGCGGAGCAACCCGCGCCGACACCGGAGCCGGCCGTCGTGGCGGAGCAACCCGCGGCGGAGCCCGAGCCGGTCGTCGTGGCGGAACAACCCGCGGCGGAGACCGAGCCGGCAGCCGTGGCGGAGCGACCCGCGCCCGAACCCGAACCCGAGCCGGTCGTGGTCCGCCTGCGGGCGAACCCCACGCTGCTGCCCGCCGGCGCTTGCCCCGAATGCGCGCCCGGCGAGTGGTCCGTGTCGAGTAACTGGCCGGCGGAACCGAGAACCGCCGGGACGACAGCCTGCGCGGGCGATCTCGCCGGGCGTCTGGAGCGGGTGGCTGGCATCGTCGAGCGATCGCTGCCAGAGGAGTTCCTCGCCTACACCGGCGCGCTGGCGTCGCCCGAAGGCAACGACGTGCTGCGGCTGCTGCCGCCGGAGACCCGGACCCAGGTCCAGGAGCTGCTGATCCCCGTCCTCGATCCCGAGCGCTCCTGTCAGGTCATCGGCATTCTGCTGCCGAGGGATGTGAGGTTCGTCGGCTTCCAGTACGAGGCTGCCGATCTCAGTGCGCGCGGCGGTTGCCTCCCCGAGCAGCCGTGCGACATCGGCGATGCCCAGTGGCGGGGGAATCCCGTCATCCACCGTCACGACCACGGTACGTTCGTTTACGGCGTGTTCGAGAACCTGTCCGCCGACACCCGGCGGGAAGCGAACCTGAAGGTCTACTTCCGGCCGCCGCGGGGCTGGTTGCCGCCGCGCTGACGGCAGGCCGTGCGCTACGCTCGCTTCCGTTCACGGAGAGAGAACCGGTCCAAGCGAACTTCCGCGAGGAGAGTTGTCATGTCCTTCCGCCGCTCGCACTTCCTGCTTCGCACTGTCGCGCTGGCCTCGCTTCTGACGGCGCCCCTGGCCGCCGCCGGGGACGAGGACATTCCACGCACTCCAAGCGGCCGCCCGGATCTCTCCGGCAACTACGATGTCGGCAACCTGACGCCCTTTGAACGGGATCCCCGCCTGGGCGACAAGCTGCACATGACGGCCGAGGAGGCGGAGCAGATCGCACGCGGAATGGCGGCGGCAAGCGCGGGCGCCAACGCGGTCAGCGACCCGGACCGTGAGGCGCCGCCGGCTGGCGGCGACGGTTCCGCGGGCGCGTCCGGCGCGGTCGGCGGCTACAACTTCTTCTGGCTGGATTTCGGCAGCCGGGCGTACCCGATCGATGGCCAGTACCGGACATCGGTCCTCATCGACCCGCCGAACGGTCGAATGCCGGAACTAACCGAGGCCGGCAAGGCGCGGCGGGCCACTGTCAACCCGTACCTCTACAAGAACACGGGCGACGCCTGGTGGATCGAGGCCGGCGACGACCCCTACGACGGCCCCGAGACGTTGACGCCCGGGGACCGCTGCATCTATACCGGCGTCGCCACGACGCCGGTCCGCTCACTGCCCTACAACAACCTGAAGACGATCACCCAGACCGAGGACCACGTCGTCATCCTGGTCGAGTGGATGCACTGGGCCAAGGTCGTGCGGCTGAACGCCGAGCACCCGCCGCCCGACTACCGCTCCATGGGCGGCGACTCGATCGGTTGGTGGGAGGGCGACACCCTGGTCGTCGAGACGACGAACTTCCTCGACAGCCAGAGCGATCCGCGCGATGGCCTGAAGGTCATCGAGCGTTTCAGCCGCCACGGCGCGAAGGACCTGCTCTACGGGTTCACCGTCCATGACACGGACTACGCCGCGCCCTACAGCGGCGAACTCATCTGGCCGGGAACCGACGACCTCCTCTACGAGTACGCCTGTCACGAAGGCAACTACGCGATGGGCAACATCCTCCGAGGCGCCCGGCTGCTGGAGAAGGAGTACTACGAGAAGAAGGGGAAGAGCGCGAGCACGGGTTCGGGGTCAGGCGGGGAGTAGATAGTCGCTTACTGCAGCGAGAAGTTGACCGTCAGGTTGATGTAGACGGGAACCGGCTCGCCGTTCAGGGTGGCGGGTTCGTAGCGCCACTGTTCGACCACCTGGACGGCGGACTCCGTGAGGCCCTCCGGAAGGCCCTTGAGGACCTTGACGTAGCCCACGTTGCCGACGGTGTCGACCACGGCCTGGAGGATGACGACGCCCTGGATCCGGGCGCGGCGGGCCTCCTCGGTGTAGTTGGGCCGGGGGGCATAGGTTCGCTTGGGCGGCAGGACGTCGCCTTCGATCCACATCGTTCCCGGCGGACCGGAGGGAGAGGGAGCGTCAGGGATGTCGAAGAGCACGTCGCTGATGCCTTCGAAATCGACATCCGGCGCATCGAAGACCTCTTCCTGGATCAGCGGCTCCGGGTCGTCCGGGGTCGGATCCGGGATCGGTATCTTTCGCGTCTTGGGCTTCGGGATCGGCTTGGCCTGCGCTGGCGGCGGCGGCTTGAAGCGGACCGTCGTGACCATGAAGGTCTTCTGCGCCTGCGCCGCCTGGAGCGGACGGGGCTTCATGCTGGGAAAGGTGACCAGGAAGAGCAGCGCGTGGAAGGCGATCGTGACGGCGATGCCGACGCGCAGGGGCGTCTTGCTCTGCGGCTCCAGCTCGTAGGGCGCGCCGCCGAGATGGAGCGAAGAGGCCGCTGATCTGGACCCGGAGGTCTTGCGTTTCTCGAGCTTGAAAGCCATAAGGGTCCCAACACGCCGGGCGCCGCTTGGCTTCCCGGATTCTACAACTCGTGCCGGAGTGCCGAGCCGAGAGTGGGATAACGGTAGGCGAAGCCGTCGCTTAGAAGTCGTGCGGGGACGACGCGGGCGCTGGCGAGCAGAGTCTCGCGCGCCATCGCGCCGAACGCCACGAGGAGCGCGGAGCGGGGAACGGGGAACAGGGCCGGCCGCCGCAGGGTGCTTGCCAGGGAGCGGGTGAGGTCCGCGTTCGTGACCGTCTCCGGCGCGGTGAGGTTGACGGGGCCTTCGCCTCGCGCGAGCAGGTGGAGGATGGCGGCTACGGCGTCCTCGAGGTGAATCCACGGGAAGTACTGCCGGCCCGAGCCGAGGCGGCCGCCGACGCCGAGGCGGAACGGCGTCAGCATCCGGGGCAGCGCACCGCCGGAGGCTGACAGCACGACGCCGAAGCGGAGGATCACCACCCGCTCGCATAGCGTCGCCGCGGTCGCGGCCGCGGCTTCCCAGTCGCGACAGACGGAGGCCAGGAAGCCGCTGCCGGCGGAGGAGTCCTCGTCCAGCAGCTCGTCGCCCCGGTCGCCGTAGTAACCGACGGCGGAGGCGCAGACGAAGACGCGCGGTGGCCGCTCGATCGTGCTGAGGGACTCCACCAGGCGCAGTGTCGCCGGGATCCGGGAAGACCGTATGCGGCGACGCCTTTCGGCGGTCCAGCGGCCGCCGGCGACGCTCTCGCCGGCCAGGTGAACGAGGGCGTCGAATCCCTCGACGGCCGTCGGCTCGGCCAAGCCGCGCCCGGGGTGCCACTCCAGTTCGCCCGGGTTGCGCGGGGCGCGGCGTATCAGCCGGCCGCAGTCGTGGCCCGACTCCTGAAGTGCCCGGATCAGGGCGCCGCCGATCAGGCCCGAGGCCCCGCTGATTGCGACTTTCATCACTTCAAGGTAACAGCAGTCCAGGGCGTCGCTATTGCCTCCGAGCGTACTCCGTTGCGTTCCGTGGCGCGGGTTCCTATTCTCGGCTCGCCGTGCCCGAGCAGCCGACGCCTCCGTCGAACCGCCGTCTGGCGGCGATGCTTCGCCGCATCCGGCGGCACCTCGAGGGTTCCCGGCTCCCGATCGTGACGTTGATCGCCGAGACCGAGCGGGATCCGTTCAAGGTCCTGGTGTCGACGATTCTGAGCGCGCGGACGAAGGACGAGGCGACCGCGGCCGCGACCCGGCGGCTCTTCGACGTGGCTTCGACGCCGGAGGAGATCGGACGCTTGCCGGCCGCCGAGATCGAGCGCCTCATCTTCCCGGTGGGCTTCTACCGCACGAAGGCGAAGAGCATCCGCCTCGCGATGGGCGTGCTGCTCGACCGGTTCGGCGGTCAAGTGCCGCGGACGGTCGAGGAACTGATCGAGCTGCCGGGCGTCGGGCGCAAGACCGCGAACCTCGTGGTCACGGAGGGTTTCCGGCGGCCCGGCATCTGCGTCGACACGCACGTGCACCGGATCACGAACCTCTGGGGCTACGTGGACACGAAGACCCCGCTTGAGACGGAAATGGCGTTGCGTGCGAAGCTGCCGCGCAGCCAATGGATCGGCCTGAACAAGACGCTCGTCAGTTTCGGACAGAAGCTGTGCGTGCCGGTGAGTCCCTGGTGTTCCCGCTGTCCGGTGGAGGAGTGGTGCCCGAAGCTGGGCGTCGGCCGGAGCCGGTAGGGTCGCGGGCCGCTCAATCGTCCTGAAGCGACCACAGCCGCTCCCACTCGCTGAGCAGACTGCGGTCGACGCGGATCAGCAGGGCGTGGAAACAGCGGAGCTGATCGAACACCGCGTCCGTCTTGAACCGGTTCGGCACGCCGCGGCTCAGGACCTTGAACAGCCGGCTCAGGTAGCGGAGAACGATCCCCTCGGAGCGCTCCAGGCGGTAGCGACCAATGAACTCGTCGAAGCTCAGGCCGTCCTCGTAGATCTCGCGGCCGACGCGCTTCGGCTCGACCCCGACACCTGGAACCCAGGGGTGGGAGCGCCGGAACTTCTCGAACGTGGGCTCGATGAGGTTGGCCAGCGGCCTCGGATGCGTGACCTCGCGAAGCCGTTCCATCCGCTCCTCGAAGGGCACCCTCCTTGCCTTGAGCCTGGCGGCCAGCTCGCCCTTCAGTTTTCGGGCCTGCTGGCGGAGCACGATCTCGGGATTCTCGAGGATCGCCTCGACCAGACTGAGCAGGTCGAGGTGATAGTCGGGATCCCCGGGGTCGAGCAGTTCCAGGGTGGAGACCAGGTAGAGCGACAGGTCCTGGTGCATGGAGAACTCGAGTTGGAGGTTCCGGTCCGCCTCGAGCCGGTAGCCGTTGCCGCGTGAAGGCGCCATGCGGACGATGCCCGCCCGTTGAAGTGACCGGACGAGTTCGGCCGCCTGGCCGATCAGGCGCCTCTTCCTGGCCGGTTGTTCGTGGCAGGCGGCGATCAGCCGCCGGATGGAGCGGAAGTTCCGGTGGGGGCGGCCGTTGCCGGTCGCCTCATCGGCCACGATCAGGTCGAACACCATGCCGTGACTGAGGCGGAACCGGGATTCGAGCGTCTCCGGCGGACTGTGGATCAGGCGCCGGAAGGTGCTCTCGTCCCAGGGCACGAAGCCGCGCGGCGGAGGCCGCCTGCGGAACTGCCTGCGGCTTCGGCCTCGAGGCGAGGTCCGCGCTTTCTCCCGGCGGCGCCGGTTGTCGATCTCGTGTTCGGGCGCCTGGCAGACGACCCAGCCCCGCTCGTCGAACCCCTTGCGCCCGGCTCGCCCGGCGATCTGCTGGAAGTCGCGGACCTTGAGAATGGCGACCTCCCGGCCGTCGTACTTGCTGAGCTGGCTGAAGAGCACGGTGCGGATGGGCACGTTGACGCCGACGCCGAGAGTGTCGGTCCCGGCGATGACCTTGAGCAGCCCGAGTTGCGCGAGCTGTTCGACCAGCAGCCGGTACTTCGGCAGCAGACCGGCGTGGTGGATGCCGATCCCGAAGCTCAGGAAGCGCCGCACCTGTCTGCCGTAGGCGGTGTCGAAACGGAAGTCGGAGACGGCGTCGAAGATCGCCTTTCTCTCGGACCGGGTGCAGAGCCTCAGGCTGGTCAGGCTCTGGGCGAGGCGCGCGCAGTCGCGCTGCGTGAAGTTGACGACGTAGACGGGCGCCCTGCCTTCCTTGACCAGTTCGTCGATCGTCACGCCGAGCCGCGTTTCGCGGTACTCGTACTCGAGCGGCACCGGACGGACCCGGCTGCTGATCAGCGCCATCGGCCGGCCGGTGTCCCGCTCGAGCTTCTCGCTGATGGGAGCCATGTTGCCCAACGTCGCCGACATCAACAGGAAGGTGGTCCTGGGAAGGGTGATCAGGGGCACCTGCCACGCGACGCCGCGCTCCGGGTCCGAGTAGTAGTGGAATTCGTCCATGACCACGTAGTCGACCGGCAGCGCCTCGCCCCGCCGCAGCGCCATGTTCGCGAGCACCTCGGCTGTGCAGCAGACGATCGGAGCATCGGGGTTGATGCTGGCGTCGCCGGTGAGCATGCCCACTCGCTCGGCGCCGAAGTCGTCGCACATGCGGAAGAACTGCTCCGAAGCGAGGGCCTTCACGGGCGCCGTGTAGAAGGCGGTCCGTCCTTCGCACAGCGCCTTGAACAGAAGGGCCATCGCGACCAGGGACTTGCCGGAACCGGTCGGCGTGTCGAGGACCACGTGACGCCCAGCCATCAGTTCGGTCAGGGCCTCTTCCTGGGCTTGAAAGAGCTCGAAGCCCAGCCCGGCGACCCAGTCGAGGAAGCGGGCCAGGATGTCGTTGGGAGGAAGGGCCCCCGGTGATTCGGGCAGCCGATCCGCCAGGCGGGCGACAGTCACCTGTGTAGCCTAGGGCGAAACGCTGCAAGGAAGAATGGCTAGTCAGGAATCTCAGGCAGAAACCCGGGCACTGTCGGCCAGCGGTTTGGACGAGGCGTCAGCGGGTTCGCCGTTGCCGGTGATCGTCCTGGTGGGTCCGCAGTTGGGAGAGAACGTCGGGGCGGCGGCGCGGGCCATGCTGAACTGCGGACTGAGGGAGTTGCGCCTGGTCGCGCCGCGCGACGGCTGGCCGAATGAGGCTGCACAGGCGATGGCCACCGGCGCTTCCCGTGAGATCGTCGACCGGGCAGCGGTGTTCGGGACCACGGCGGAGTCCGTGGCCGATCTGCACCGGGTCTACGCCACGACTGCGCGCCGCCGCGACCTGCTCAAACCGGCGATCGGACCACGTGAGTTGGCGACCGAAGTGCGAGAATTCGCCGGGCGGGGGCTCCGGTCGGGCGTGCTGTTCGGTGCGGAGCGGGCGGGACTCGACAACGACGACGTGGCCCTGGCGTCGCACATCGTTCACATTCCCCTGAATCCGGAGTACTCCTCGCTCAACCTGGCGCAGGCGGTATTGCTGGTCGCCCACGCCTGGTTCGAGGCCGGGGCGGACAACCCGGTGGCGGCGAGCGGCCCGAGGTCGACGACGCCGCTTGCCACCAGGGCGGAGCTCGTCAACCTCTTCGAGCACCTGGAGCAGGAACTCGACGCCTCCGGGTTCCTGCGCGTGGCGGAGAAGCGCGGCATCATGGTGCGCAACCTGCGGAGTATCCTGCACCGTGCCGAACTTCGGGAACATGAGGTTCGGGCGCTCCACGGAGTGGTCAGCTCGTTGACCGGTCGGCGCAAGGACGGTAGATCGGTGCGGCAGCCGGCTCAGCGATCAGGGGCGGATCGGGAAGCTCAGGGGCCCGACTCCGGTTAGTTCTTACGATGAAGCTACGTAGTCAACTCATTCTCGCCTTCCTGGTGCTGGCGGTCCTGCCCCTGGCCGGCATCGTCGGTTACTCGTACGTCTCATCGGCAAACGCGTTTCGCGCCGCGGTCCAGGCCGAAGCGCAGGACATCGCCGGGCAGATCTCGGTCGGCCTTCGCCGGACTCGGGAGGACCTGCAGCGGTACGTGGTGTCGCTCGGCATGATGCTCCCGTTCGACGACCCCCAGTACGTCGACCGGGAGGCGCTGGTCGACCAACTGCTGAGCAACCTGGGCGATGGCGCGAACTTCGTCGAGGCGCTCGAGTTCGTGCCCGCTGGCGCGCCAGGGTCCGGAGGGGCCGATTCGCCGCGTGAGGCGCTCGGCGCCGGTGCTCCGGGCGACCCCAGGTCGTTTGGAAGGCCCGGCCGACGCTTCCTGTGGTCGCGGTTCGGCGACCGCGACGGGCTGCGGGCGGAGGATCGGCCGGAGCGGGGGATCACGGAAGGAGGCGTGGAGCCGAGTACCGGGGCGGACGAGCCGGAGTGGATGCGCAGGGCGCGGGATCGAATGGCCCGAATCTTCGGCGGCCCGGTCTCGACTCCCGTCCACCGTGATGGCCACGTGGTCGGCGAACTGCACGCGGGCATCCGACCCGAGATGTTGATGCGGAACGTGCTGCGCAGGATTCCTCGGGCAGGCGGTGCGGTGCCGTTCGCGATCGACGGGGAAGGTGAGATCTACACATCGGAACCCGAGGAGCTGGAGCTGCTCCAGGGCGTGCGATGTCCGGGTGGGCAACCGCTTCCCGAGGCGCTCGTGGCGGGAGACGAGGCCCTGTGGCAGGGCATGAGCGAGTGGGTCGTGGTGACCCAGGCCGCGGCGGAGGGCGAACTGGTTTACGGCATCGTCCGTCCGATCGGCGCGTCGCTGGCCGAGATGCGCGGCGCCTCGCTCAGGAACTTCGGGGTCGGTGTCGGCCTGATGAGCCTGTCCCTGTTCGCGGCCGCTCCGCTGGCCAACCGTCTCACCCGCAGGCTCAGCCACCTGACTCGACAGGTCGACCGTCTGGCCAGGGGCGACGCCGCGGCGCGGGCGCGGTTGGGTGGGCGCGACGAGGTGGGCACGCTGGGCGAGGCGTTCAATCGCATGGCGCGCGACCAGGAGAAGAACCGGCGGCAGTTGCTGGAGCAGGAGCGGCTCCGCCGCCAGCAGGAGGTGGACCGCCGTCTGCTCGAAGCGGAGAACGAGCGGCAGACGGTGGAACTCGAGGAGGCGCGGCGCTTCCAGCTCTCCCTGCTGCCCGCGGCGCTGCCGGAGCACCCGGACCTTGAGATCGCGGTGTTCCTGCGCACGGCCTCGGAGGTCGGAGGCGACTACTACGACTTCCGATCCCGCCACGATGGTTCCCTGATCATTGCCGTCGGCGACGCCACCGGGCACGGCGCCCGCGCGGGCACGATGGTCACAGTGGTCAAGACGCTCCTGGCGTCCGCGGACCTGGGCCTCGACCTTGCGGACTTCCTCTCCCACGCTACGGCGACCATCCGTTCGATGAACCTGGGCCGGCGGGCAATGGCGCTGGTCCTCGCGCGCTATCACGAGGGCGTTCTCGACCTCGCCTCGGCCGGGATGCCGCCGGTGCTCGTCAGTCGCAGTCCATCGGGCGACGTGGAGGAGATCATGACGTCCGGCGTACCGCTCGGCACGATGGCCCAGGCCTCCTACGAGCGCCGCCAGGTCCGGCTCGAACCCGGTGACGCGGCGCTGCTGATGAGCGACGGCTTGCCCGAGATGCTGGATGCGAAGGGCGAGCCGGTGAGCTACCCCGCCGTGGCCGGCCGCTGGCGCGAGGTGGGCCAGCTTCCCGCGTCGGAAGCGGTCGCGGAGTACGAGCGTTGGGTCGAGGACCTCTCGCCTGGAGGAATCCCGGCCGATGACGTGACCTTCGTGGTGATCCGGCGGCGCCCGGACTAGGGGCCTTCACCGGACCAAACGGGCGCTCGGTACCGCCCAGGCGCCGCTTTCTGGCGTGCTTGTTTGATGTGCCGCCGGTTGCGGAAGTGGTGTAGAATCAGCGGTTACCGTGGCGAATCCAGAATCCGCAGCCGCCGAGAACCTGATCGAGCCGTCCGTGGCGTCGGCCACGGAGCCGGTTGGCGATTCCGAGCCCGAAACGGCGGCCGAAGCGCCGCGGCCGACGATCGCGCCGGGACTGCCCGAGCACTACAACAACCGGGAGCTGAGCTGGTTGCAGTTCAACAGCCGGGTTCTGGAGGAAGCACGCGATTCGCGCCATCCCCTGCTGGAGCGGGTCAAGTTCCTTTCGATCTACGGGAGCAACCTGGACGAGTTCTTCATGGTCCGCGTGTCGGGACTTTGCCGGCAGTTGGAGCGCGGCGCGCTCGAGGCGCCGCCCGACGGCATGACCCCGTCCGAGCAGTTGGCCGGCATCCGTTCCCAGCTTCAGCGGGAGCGCACGCTCGTCTACGGTTGCTGGCACCAGGATCTGCTGCCCAAGCTCAGGGACGCCGGGATCGAGATCGTCTCCCACGACTCGCTCCCGGCCAAGAAGAAGCGCAAGCTGCGCTCCTACTTCGAGCGCGAGATCTTCCCGGTTCTGACGCCGCTCGCCTTCGATCCCAGCCATCCCTTCCCCCACGTTTCCAACCTGAGCCTGAACCTGGCGGTCGTCATCGACGACGGCAGCCAGGGCGAGCGTTTCGCCCGCGTCAAGGTGCCCCAGGTCCTGCCGCGGCTGGTGCGGGCGCCCGGTGGTGGCCGCGACGAACTCGGTCTGGGCAAGTCGGGACGCGGCAAGTTCGTCTGGATCGAGGAGTTGATCGCGGCGAACCTCGACCTGCTCTTCCCCGGCATGAAGATCGCAGCGGCCTATACCTTCCGCGTCACCCGCGACACCGACCTGGATATCGAGGAAGACGAAGCGAGCGACCTCCTGACCGCGATCGTCGAAGTCGTCGGCCAGCGGCACTTCGGTTCTGTCGTCCGTCTCGAGGTGCACGAGGACATGCCCAAGCGGATCCGCTCCCTGCTCGAGCAGAACATGGGCCTGGCGCCGTTCCAGGTCGACACGCTGCCGTCGCCCCTCGGCCTGGCCGACCTGAGCGAGATCGCCTTCCTCGACCGGCCGGAGCTTCGCGACAGCGCGATCCGGCCTGTGCGGCCGGCCGCGCTCAGGAGCGAGGAGTCCCTCTTCGGGGCGATCCGCCGCCGCGATCACCTCCTGTACCACCCCTACGACAGTTTCTCTCCAGTGGTGCGGCTGCTACGGGAAGCCGCGGCCGATCCCGACGTGATCGCGATCAAGCAGACTCTCTACCGCGTGGGCGCGAACTCGCCGGTCGTCGAAGCGCTGATGGAGGCGCGGCAGAACGGCAAGCAGGTTTCAGTCCTGGTCGAGTTGAAGGCGCGCTTCGACGAGGAGTACAACATCGGTTGGGCGAGGGCGCTGGAAGCGGCTGGCGTTCATGTGGTGTACGGCGTGATGGGGCTCAAGACCCACGCCAAGATGTGTCTCGTCGTGCGTCGTGAGGGAGGAAAGCTGCACTCCTACGTTCACGTCGCGACGGGCAACTACAACCCGGTCACGGCGCGCATCTACACGGACATCGGAATCCTGACTGACGACGCGGAGATCGCCTCGGACGTCGCCAAACTGTTCAACGCGATCACCGGCTACGCCCGCGAGGAGCGCTACAGCCGGCTTCTGGTCGCGCCTCACCAGATGCGCCGGGAACTCATCCGGCGAATCGACCGGGAGATCGAGGGCCACCGGCTGCGCGGTGACGGACGCCTGATCTTCAAGATGAACTCGCTGGTGGACCGGGAGTGCATCGACGCCCTGTACCGCGCCTCCCAGGCCGGGGTCGAGGTGTTGCTGCAGGTGCGGGGCATCTGCTGCCTGCGGCCCGGAGTGCCCGGCCTGTCCGAGAACATCTCGGTCACGTCGATCGTCGGCCGGTTCCTCGAGCACTCGCGGCTCTACTACTTCCGCAACGGCGGGGACGAGGAGTTGTTCACCGGCAGCGCGGACCTGATGCCTCGCAACCTGAACGGACGCGTCGAGCTGCTCTGCCCGATCCTCGATCCGACTCTGCGCCGGGCGGCCCTGCGCGACATCCTGGCGCCTCACCTGATGGACACGGCGAATTGCCGCCGTCTCGAGTCCGACGGTCGCTACACTCGCGTCGAGCCCGAGGGAGGGGAACCGCCGTTCGATTCACAGCGGGCGCTGCTCGAGGAAGGCCACGGCTGGCACCTCGAGTAGGGAGCGCCGTCAGTCGACGTCGGCGAAGTCGGGCGCCCGCTTCTGCATGTTCGCCGTCACCGCTTCGACCTGATTCGGTGAGCCGATCAGGCCGACTTGCAGCCGCTCCTCAGTTTCGAGTCCTTCGCGGACGCTGACCGTCCGGGCGGCGTCGAGCACCTGCTTGGCGGCGCGGATCGCGTGCGGCGAGTTTCCGGCAATCTCGCGAGCGAGGGCGAGGGCGTCGTCGAGCGGCTGTTCGGACAGCCGGGTGGCGAGGCCGAGTTCCGCCGCCTCGACGCCGCTGATCACGCGGCCGGTGAAGGTCAGTTCCTTGGCGATGTCGGAGCGCACCAGGTGTTGCAGCAACTGGGGGCCGGCCATGTCGGGGATCAGACCCCAGACGATCTCGCGCACCGAGAGACGGGCTTCCGGGTGGACGACGCGGAGATCGGCGCCTAGCGCGAGTTGGAAGCCGCCGCCGTAGGCCACGCCGTGAACGGCCGCGATCACGGGAACGGGCATCGCGTGCCAGCCCCAGGCCGCGAACTGGGCGCGGTTGGCGGGGTTGTCGTCGGTGCGCTGCACGAACTCGCGCGACGATGAACTGCTCCCCGCGTTCTGCAGCATTGCGCGGAAGCTGCCGAAGTCGAGGCCGGCGCAGAAGGCACGGCCGTTACCGGAGAGCACGACCGCGCGCACGGACGAGTCCTCGGCCAGCTCGCGGGCGGTTGCGCCCAGGGCGTCGAACATCGCGCCGTCCAGTGCGTTCAGCTTGTCCGCGCGGTCGAGACGCACGTCGGCGACGCCGGCTTCGATGTCGACGACAAGACGGGGGCGGGCGGCTACGTCGGTCATTTGCGATCTCCGGATGCGTGGTGGGTCAACGGGCGAGAGCGTACCTCAGCTACGGCTCGGCCCAGCTCCGGGTTCTCTCGACGGCGCGCCTCCAGCCGGCGGCCAGGCGCTCCCGTTCGGTCGGCGCGGACTGGGGCTCGAACTCGAGGTCGAGCGCCCAGTTCCTGGTCACGTCGTCCTGGTCGGCCCAGACGCCGGTAGCGAGCCCGGCGAGATAGGCGGCGCCCAGCGCCGTGGTCTCGGCGACCACCGGCCGCTGGACCCGGGTGCCCAGGAGGTCGGCCTGGAACTGCATCAGGTTGTCATTGACCGCGGCCCCGCCGTCGACCCGCAGGCCGCTCATGCCGGATCCGGCGTCGGCCTCCATGGCGCGGACGACGTCGAGGCTCTGGTAGGCCATCGATTCGACGGTGGCCCTGGCCACGTGGCCGGCGGTGGTCGAGCGCTCCAGGCCAATCAGGAGGCCCCGCGCGTAAGGGTCCCAGTAGGGCGCGCCGAGGCCGACGAAGGCGGGCACCAGGTAGACGCCGCCGCTGTCCTTCTCGCTCGCCGCGAGTTCCTCGACCTGCTCGGATCTCTCGATCAGGCCCAAGCCGTCGCGCAGCCACTGAACCGCGGCGCCGCCGACGAAGACCGAACCCTCCAGGCAGTAGGTGGGCTTTCCGTCGAGCACCCAGCCGACGGTGGAGAGGAGGCCGTTCTCGGATGCCACCGCCCGGGTACCGGTGTTCATCAGGATGAAGCAGCCGGTTCCGTAGGTGTTCTTGACCATGCCCCGCTCGAAGCAGGCCTGTCCGAAGGTCGCGGCCTGCTGATCTCCGGCAATGCCGGCCACCTGGATCGGTCGACCGAACAGATCCGCCTCGGTATGGCCGAAGTCGCCGCTCGAATCGCGGACCTCGGGCAGCATGGCGCGCGGCACCCGCAGGATCCCGAGCAGCTCGTCGTCCCAGTCCAGCCGGTGGATGTCGAACAGCAGGGTGCGCGAGGCGTTGCTCGCGTCGGTGGCGTGAACCCGGCCGCCGGTCAGCCGCCAGAGGAGGAAGCTGTCGATCGTTCCCGCCAGGATCTCGCCCCGTGCCGCTCGGGCATGGAGGTCGTGTTTGCCCAGGAGATGGGCGATCTTCGTGCCGGAGAAGTAGGGGTCGAGCACGAGTCCGGTTCTTTTGCGGAACAGTTCCTCGTGCCCATGCTGCTTCAGCTCTTCGCACAACGGCGCGGTGATGCGGCTCTGCCAGACGATCGCGTTGTCGACCGGTTTGCCGCTGTCGCGTTCCCAGAGCACGACCGTCTCACGCTGGTTGGCGATGCCGATGGCGGCGATGTCCGAGACGTCCGCATCGGCTTTCCGGATGGCGGCGCGCGCCGTTTCGACCTGGGTGTTCCAGATGACCTCGGGATCGTGTTCGACGTGGCCGGGCGAGGGATAGAGCTGCGGGAACTCCTCCTGCGCGGAGGCGACTACGGTTCCCCGGCGCTCGAAAAGGATGGAGCGGCTGGACGTGGTGCCCTGGTCCAGGGCGAGAACGTAGACCATGTTCGGCTTCGCCTACCAGCCGAGACCCTGGAAGGCCAGCGCGCCGAGGACGCCCCCGACCAGGGGTCCCAGCACCGGCACCCAGGCGTAGCCCCAGTCCGAACCGCCCTTGCCGGGGATCGGCAGCACCGCGTGAGCGATGCGCGGTCCGAGGTCGCGGGCCGGATTGATCGCGTAGCCCGTCGGACCGCCGAGGGAGAGGCCGATGGCCCAGACCAGGAAGCCGACGAGCAGCGGGTTGAGGCCGGTGGCGAACACGGCGGAGAGGTCGATCTCGCCGCCGGAGAGTTCCGAGGCGTTGGCCGCGATCGCCAGTACGCCGAAGACCAGCACCGCCGTGCCGACGATCTCCGTGATGAGGTTCGCGCCCCGGCGTCCGGGAATCTCCGGCGCCGTGCAGAACACGCCCAGCTTGGCTCCCTGGTCGGAGGTGGCGCTCCAGTGCGGGCGGTAGGCGAGCCAGACGATGACAGCTCCGGCGAAGGCGCCGAGCAACTGGGCGCCGATGTACGTCGGCAACAGGGCGGCTTCGAGTTCGCCGATCGACCAGAGACCGACGCTGACCGCGGGATTGATGTGCGCTCCGCTGATTCTGCCGACGGAGTACACGGCGAGCGCGACGGCCAGGCCCCAGCCGGTCGCAATGACGATCCAGCCGCTGTCGTTGCCCTTGGTTCGGGCCAGGACCACATTGGCCACCACGCCGTCGCCCAGGATGATCAGAAGCGCGGTGCCGACGAGTTCGGCAACGAAGATGTCCATGCGGCCCTCCTTCTTCGAGAGCCCTGGAGAATACACTTCGCGCCGGCAGGCCGCCCCGGAACCGGAACCACGAGGGAGCACCCCATGGCTGACTGGAAGAACCCGTTTTCTCGCGAGACGTTCGCCTTTCTCCGCGACCTCAGGGAGAACAACGACCGCGACTGGTTCAGAGCGAACAGTGAGCGCTACGAGGACGTCGTGCGAGAGCCGGCGCTCCAGTTCATCAGCGACTTCGGCACGAGGCTGGACTCGGTCTCGACGCACTTCCTGGCCGTCCCGAAGAAGGTCGGCGGTTCGCTCTTCCGCATCCACCGCGACGTCCGGTTCTCGCGCGACAAGCGTCCCTATAAGACCCACTTGGGAATTCACTTCCGTCACAAGCAGCACAAGGATGCCCACGCGCCCGGTTTCTACCTCCACATCGAGCCTGGCAGCGTGTTCGTGGGCGGCGGCATGTGGCGGCCCCATCCCGAGGCCCTGCGGGCGATCCGGCAGCAGATCGTCACGGACGGAGGCGGCTGGCGGGAGGTGACCGTCGACCCCGGTCTCGGCGACTCGCTGGAACTCGGCGGCGAGAGCCTGAAGCGTGCGCCGCGGGGGTTCGACGCCGCTCACCCGCGCATCGCCGACATCAAGCGCAAGTCCTTCATGGCGGTAGCTCGCCTGAACCAGACGCGGCTCCTGAGCCGCGGCTTCCTCGACGAGTTCACCGGGCTTTGCGGGGAGGTCTCGCCCCTGATGCGCTTCGTCTGCCGGGCGACCGGCGTTCCGTTCTGATGCCGGGCCCTAGCCGGCCGGCGCCCGCCGGCCGTCAACCGCGGCCGACAGGTTCTCGAAGGTGACGCCGAGCCGTTCGGCGGTGAGCGCCGCCAGGGATGTGCGGGCGACGCCGTCCCTGAACTGATAGGTGCTCCGGCGTTCGTCGTCGAGTTCCACCTGGAGAAACTCGAGGCCGAGCTTCGTGTGGTTCTGCTCGAGGGCGCGGGCGTGGTCGAGGAAGTGGGTGGTCACGTAGGCCACGGGCTGCACCCGCCTGAGGAGCTGGAGCACGAGCGTGAAGACCTCGATTCCCTCGGACGGATTCGTGCCGGAGCACAGTTCGTCCAGAACCACCATCGAGCCGTGCTCCATCTCTTCGAACAGGGTGCGGATGCGCACGAGTTCGCGCCCCAGGCGGCCCTCGACCTGATCCGCGCTCTCGCGCTCGATCAGGGAAACGAACAGCCCCCGCTGTACGCGTAGCCGGGCGCGGCTGCAGGGTGCGTAGAGGCCGGACTGACCGAGCAGTTGAGCCAGCGCGATGGCCTGGATCAAACGCGTCTTGCCTCCCGAGTTCGGCCCGGTGACGACCGTGATCGGCACGTTCCCGTTGGTCCTGACGGTGCAGGGCACGGGGGCCTCCTCCTGCCCGAGCAACAGCGGGTTGAACAGGTGTTCGCACTCGATTGCGGGACCGGCGTCGTCGACCGGCCGGAACTCGGGGATGCACATCGAGAGACCGCGGGCGCCGCAGCGGTCCCGGAAAGCCCGGACCGCGAGATAGAGTTCGAGTTGACCCAGCATCTGGATCAGGGGGATCAGGGCGGGCGAGAGGGACACGTAGACTCGTTCCACGACGCGGTTCAGGAGTTCCCGGTTGCTCATCGAGTAGCCGCCCATGCCAAGCCGGAGCCGGCTCCAGAGGCGTTTGAGGGGGCGGGCCCAGAACGGGTTGTCTCGGCACTCCTCGAGTGAGCGCACTTCAAGGCCGCGGATGCGCCCGTCCGCGCCGAGAGTGATGTCCAGGTTCAGTTCGGCGAGCCGGCTCTCGTAGTCGAGGAGGGCGACCAGGGTCGCATACTCGTCGGTCTCGCGGATGGCTACGGCGCCTTCGTGGAGACGTCTTAGCCCGGAGCGCGCCGACTCGAAGAGGTCATGCATCAGGTCGATGACCAGCCGGCTCTGCTTCAGGATGTCCAGGTTGTGGGCCGCCGAGTCGAGGACGCGGTGATAGCGGGGCGTTTTGTGGAGCGAGAGGAGGCCGAACAGCTCACGGTAGAGACGCTGGGCCGCCGCTAGGAGGTTCTCGTCCTCGTCCAGCTCGCGCAGTATCTCCTGACGGAACAGGGTCGTCTCCAGATCGGTGGGCGTGGCGGTCAGGACGCGGCGCAGGAAGCGCTCGTTGATCGGGTAGTGAACTCCGTCGATCCGAAGCTCGAAGCTCTCCTCGATCAGGCGGTCGACGAACAGGTCCTCTTCGAAGAACTCCGGCCGCCAGGTGCTGTCGGGAGTCTCGGCCTCCGCCATCGCGTCGTGGAACTCGGTGCCGATCTCGCGACCGAGAATGGCGAGGCCCAGCAGGTCGGACAGAGCCTTCCGGTCGATGCCGAGGAAGGGCTCCCGGTTGAGCAGGTCCGGGATGGGAAGCACTGGCGGCTCTAGCGGCGCAGCGGCGATCGCCGGCGGCGTTCCTGGAGGGACTGCATCTCGCGGTACGGGGCTACGCCGTCCGCCTCGCAGCGGGGCAGAGGGTGTCCGAGCGCGGTCTCGATCTGCCGGATCAGCGACTTGTCGAGCCAGGTGCCGATCGACGATACGACGCCTTCGGCGGCGCCCCGGGCGGTGCGCCCGGCCCGGTGAATGTAGTCCTCGGGCGTGTCGGGGAGGTCGTAGTTCAGGATGTGTTCGATGCCCACGACATCGATGCCCCGAGCCGCGATGTTCGTCGCGACGAGGATGCGGTGGCGTCCGGCGCGGAAGCTCTCCAGAGCAGCGACCCGGTGCCGCTGCGAGCGGTCGGAGTGGATGCGCGCGACGCTGTGCTCTCCGCGCTCCAGGACCCTGCAGAGCCACTCGGCGTCGGACCGGCGCTTGGTGAACACCAGCGTCGCCCCGGGCACCTTTTCGAGGAGGGCCAGGGCGCAGCGCTTCTTGTCCTTTTCGTCTACCAGGTAGAGGCGGTGCTCGATCCCCGACGCGGCCCCCTTTGGCGAAAGGTCGATGCGCAGCGGGTCCTTCATGTAGCGCTGCGCCAGGCGTTCGATCGGCGGCGGCATGGTGGCGGAGAAGAGCATGGTGTGCCGCTGCCTCGGCAGTTGGCTCACGATGCGCTGGATCTGAGGCATGAATCCCAGGTCGAGCATGTGGTCGGCCTCGTCCAGAACCAGTTCCTCGACTCCACCCAGGCTCACGGTGCCCCGTTCGGAGTGATCCAGGAGCCGTCCCGGCGTGACGACGAGCACATCGGGATCCCTGCGCAACTGGTCGAACTGCGGACCGATCTTCACGCCGCCGATCAGGCACACGGAGTTCACGCGCAGGCGGCTCTTGCGGAACAGGTCCAGGAAGGCCTTCGTCTGCAGGGCGATCTCCCGGGTCGGAGAGACGATCAACCCGCGCACCCCCCTGCCGCGCCGGAGCCGCTGGACGATCGGCAGCACGAAGGCGGCCGTCTTGCCCGAGCCGGTCTCCGCCAGGCCGATCAGATCCTTGCCTGCGACCGCATCCGGAATCACGGAAGCCTGGATCGGCGTCGGGTGTTCGAAGCCGATCCGGGCTACGACCTCCAGAACCGCCGACTCCAGGCCCAGGCCGAGAAAGTCGCGATCCGTGGTTTCGACAGGATGCTGGGGAATCGCGGCGAGGGCGGCCCGCACCTCCGCATCTTCCGCCCGAGAGCCTCCATGGTCCGACACGACGGCCGTCATCATATTCCGCGCCGCAGGCCGAGCCGCCGGAGGAAGCCGCGCCGCTCCGGCCTGAGCTCGCCTTCGGCGCTTCGTGAGGCGCGCCCGCCGCGGTCCGCCGCCTCGGCCCAGAACTGCAGGTTGCGGCCCCGGTGTTCGCCGGCGGAGATCGTGACCTCGAACTCCACTTCAGCCGTCTCGGCGCCCGCCGCGCCCGCCGGTGCCGGCAATGGTGTCGGCGTCGCCGGCCGCAGGGTCGCCTCGACGACCTCGCCGGTGCCGTCCTGGTCGAACCAGCGCCAGAAGAACCGCACCGAGAGGACGTCGTAGTCATCCATGGCGCGTACCCGCAGGACGACATCCTCGTCCCTGCTGTACACGCCCGGAGCCTTCTCCGGATCCTCCGGGATCAGAATCTCCACTTCCGGTCCGTTCCGATCGAGATCCTCCAACAGCATGGTGAGGGTCGATTGCAACTGGGCGAAGCGATCCCGGTTCTCCGGGGTGCGCTCCATCCCGGCAAGGAGTCGCAGCGCCTCGTGCGGCCTCTTCCAGCCCAGGACCTCGATCTCGCGGATTGTGGCGTCCAGGTCGTCGCGGCGTCTGAAGACCGCCTCGATGGCAGCCAATTTGGCCTCGACGCGGGGACTCTCACCCGCCTGGTCGCCGCGCAGGGTCTTGAGTTCCACTAGCAGAGTTCTCGCTTCCTCGAGGCGATTCGCGGCGATCAGCCGCCCGGCCGTTTCGTCGATCGCGGCGGCGGCGCGGCGCTCGAAGTCGAGGCCAGTGGCGAACCTCGGATGGCGGCGCCGGAAGTCCTGGGCCAGCCGGAGCGCAGCCAGACGATCGCTGTCGAGACGGGCTTCGATCGCGTCGACCTCCGCTGTCAGCCGCCGAGCGTCGTCGACCCGGCGGGCCGCTTGCGGGTCGCGCCGCAGGGAGATCATCTGCTCCCGCGCCAGAGAGCCCAGTGTCCGGCGGAGACGGTTCAGGTCGGCGTTTTCGAAGCCCTCCTCCAGTTCGACGGCGGCCGCAAGGACCGGATCGTTCGCGAGCCGGCCGAGCATCGCCGTCATCGTTTCCCGATGTTCAGGCGGCAGTGCTTCGGCGCCGGAACCGCGACTGAAGTCCAGCATCAGGCGCTGAGCCTCTTGCAACCGGCCGATCGCCATCAGATCCAGCGCTTCGCTGAGCTGTGCCGGCAGCGGCGCGATGGGAGTCGGCTCCGGCCTCGGCGGCAGAGGTGGCGGGGTGACCGCGGTGCGGTCGTCCAAGCCGGCCGACGCCGGGTCGGGCGTCGTCCAGCGCAGGACGAGGAGGGCCGCCGCGACACCGACGGCGGCCGCGGCCAGCATCTGCCGCAGCCGCAGCCGCGCGGCCGGATCGGGTTCGGTTAGCGGCACCCGGTCATCCTAGCGCCGCCGGAACCTCTCGCAGCCTCCCGGCTCCAGCGTTGATACTCTCCATTTCGGCTGTCGTGGACTCGCTACCCGTGGACCCGTCTCGGAGGCGCCATCAAATGAAGAAGAGACTCCTGTTCCTCCTGCTGTTCGTGCCGACGCTCTTTGTTGCCGGCCCCTTGCTGGCCCAGGATCCCGGGCAGGTCAACGTGGGCGGTGACCTGCGCGGCGGTGACGTCACCGGGGCGGTCGGCGGCCGTGACAACACGCGCGTCTTCGGGACCATCCTGGACTCGAGCGGAAACCCGCTTTCCGATGTCGACATCTGGCTTCAGAATGACAATTCACCCGCGGCCAGAGTACGGGCCAAGGGGCGCAAGACGGGCACGTACCTCCTGCGGAACATGGGGCGTCTGTACAGCCGGGAAGACTACGAGCACATCGTGCTGCGGATCACGTTCGAGCGCGACGGATACCGTTCCGTGCTGACACGAGTCTCGGTCCAGCGCGACGGAGCCCAGCAGGTCTATCCGATCCTGTTCCGCGAAGGCGAGTCAATGGAGCCTGAAGGCGTTCGCACGGTGCTCGTTGGCCGGGTCGAAGACAAGCGGGGCAAGGCGGTCAAGGGGGGAGGCGAGGTCACGGTCACGTCGGGGGACGGCGAGTTCACGGCGGCCGGACCGATCGAGAAGAACGGCGAATTCGCGGTCGTGCTCTGGGACGCCCCGGATCGCGTCAATGCCTCGTTCAACATGAAGAAGGGCGGTGTGCGCGACGAGGTCATCGATCTCCAGCCGTCGCCGCTGCCCGATGTCGCGGTCGCGCAGTACTTCAATCCGGTGATGTAGCGGAGCGCCCGCGGGAAGGGGCTCCGTGTCGCTTTGCTGCCGGGCAGCCTACCAGCGGGGCCGCCGCTCCTCGCGGGGTCTGGCTTCGTTGACGCGAAGCGTCCGACCGCCGAACTGCTGTTGATCCAGAGCA
Organism: Acidobacteriota bacterium; assembly: GCA_011523565.1. Lineage (GTDB taxonomy): Bacteria > Acidobacteriota > Thermoanaerobaculia > Multivoradales > Multivoraceae > Multivorans. Next base: position 6,674 of record WTGL01000046.1, on the reverse strand, counting down.
GAGATGGCTTCCGGGCCGCCGGTCGCCATCTCGACGAAACCGAACCCCCGGGGCCGTCCGGTCTCCCGGTCGTTGATCAGCGAGACCTCGCTGACATCGCCGTAGGATTGGAAGAGATTCCGCACCGCCTCTTCTGTCGTGTCGAAGGGCAGGTTGCCCACGTAGATTCTCACTGCCATCTGCTGCTCCTGTTCTCGGCCTCGGGTTCCACATCAATCAACACTCGAGAACGACAGGCGCATCCTGGTTCGTCGCGTGAGCTCTGCACCCACTGCCTTGGGTGCGGCAGGCTAGCACAAAGACCGGTTGGAGGGCCCATCGATGGGGGCTGATCCGAGTGCCGGGCGGCACCGGCTCGCGGCTCAACGCGACCGCGACCGTCTACGGCTACGAGCCGGTTCGCAGGTCTTCGTAGTAGGCGTCGAAGACGTCGAGGCGATCCTTGAGCAGGTCCTGGATCACGCCGATGGTGTCGCCCAGCTCGAGAACGCCATCGGCGCTCGGGTCGTACACCGGCCAGTTGGGCAGTCCGTTCCCGTTCGGGTCGCCGGTGGCGGCGAAGTTGACCCAGTAGGCCGACATGGTGCTGGCCAGCGCCCGATCGGTGTCGTCCCAGGCGTGATTGAACGGTCCGATCCCGTCCCGCATCTCGCCGCTCCGGTGAAGATTGTCGAAGGCGTAGATGATCTCCGCGGCGTGGTACGAGCCGTACGTCTCGGCTTCGTCCCAGGGCGGAACGCGGGAGAAGTAGTACATGCGCGCGGGGCTTGAGCCGGTACTGCTTTGCAGACGGGCCCACGTCCGCATCTGCCAGGCGAAGAAGTTGTCGGCCGTGTTCTCGTAGGAGGCTACGCGCGCCTGCTCCTCGGTCTCGGCTGGATAGACCGAGAACATCGCGTCGGCATGCTCGGCGTAGGTGTCCTCGAGCGACCGTCGATAGTCAGCGACGGCGATGGCGCCGGCACCTGCGAAGAGGGCGGTGCCCTCGTCGCTGTTGAAGCCGACGATCGTGTCGACATCGTTCTGCTCGCCGGCAGCGAAGATGTCGTAGATGTCGCGCGGAAAGACGTGGCCGTCGCCTATGCCGACGTACTGTAGTGCTTCGGATTCGCTCGCCGCCTGGTAGACCTCCTCGACGGAAGCGCCGCGCATTGCCGCAAGGTCGCTGGCGGCGAGCCGCTTGGCCACTCGCACGCCCTCAGACTCCGCATCCGCGAGCTGTGGCATGGGCCAGAAAACGCCGCCGCTGTGTCCGATCGCCCGCTGGAACAGGCCTGCCGCCAGTGGCGTCGCGGTCATGTAGTTGACGCTCCAGGAGCCGGCCGACTCGCCGAAGATCGTGACCCGGCCGGGATCGCCGCCGAAGCGTGCGATGTTCCCCTGCACCCACTGGAGTGCGGCGACCTGGTCGAGGATGCCGTAGTTGCCGGAGGCTCCCGATTCACTCTCGGCCGAGAGCTCCGGATGGGCCATGAAGCCGATCGGTCCGAGCCGGTAGTTGATCGTCACCAGGACCACGCCCTGGCCCGCCAGACGTTCGCCGTCGTAGAGAATGGTGCTGCCGGAGCCGGTCTGGAGTCCGCCGCCGTGGATCCAGACCATGACCGGCAGCGTCGCCCCGGCGTGCTCGGCGCCCGTCCAGACGTTCAGGTAGAGACAGTCCTCGCTGCGCTCGATCTCGCCGGAGTCGTAGAACGAGCCGGGGGGAGACAGCGGCTGCCAGCAGCTCGGCGAGAAGGCGGTCGCGTCGCGGCTTCCCTCCCAGGCCGCGACCGGCTGGGGAGCCTTCCAGCGCAAGTCACCGACCGGCGCCGCCGCGTACGGTATGCCGCTGAACTTGAGAACCCCGGACGGAAGCGTCGCACCCTCGAGGACGCCGGACTCCGTCGCCACGGTCGACGTCAGGGGCTCGACCGATTGGCCGCCACAGGCCAGCGTCAGTGCGAGGGCTGCGGAAACCCCGGCCGCGGCGTGACGGGTGTTCAGGGTGGGCGACATGTTCAGTCCTCCTTGGCTGGGGCGGGATGCTTGGCCGGCCGGAAGCGGAGGGCGACTCCGTTGTTGCAGTAGCGCAGGCCCGTTGGCGCGGGACCGTCGCTGAATACGTGTCCCTGATGTCCACCGCAGCGGGCGCAGTGGTACTCGGTCCGCGGCACGAACAGCTTGAAGTCACGTTTCGTTTCGACCGCGCCGGGCATCGATTCGTAGAAGCTGGGCCAACCGGTGCCGCTTTCGTACTTCCGGTCGGAGCGGAACAGCTCGGCGCCGCACCCGGCGCAGACGAAAACGCCGTCCCGATGTTCCGCGTTGAGGCGCGACGTGAAGGCCCGCTCCGTCCCTTCCTGGCGCAGGACGCGGAACTCGTCGTCAGCCAGTCTGGCGCGCCATTCGGATTCGGCCAGGTCGATCCGCTCGTTCTGCGGAACACCTTCAGAGCCGGGTTCCGCAGGTCGCGGGTTGTCATCGCTCATTCAGCTGGCATCCTATCGCCGCGTCAGGTTTAGGGCAGAATCGGGAACATGGGAACACGAAGAGCGCCGGTCGATCACATCGTCCGCACCCGGGAGCTGTATTCGAGCCTGGGACACGAACCCTACCGGTGGGTCCGGAACGTCGATCCGCCCTCGTGGACCCGGCTGGCGAAGCCGCTGGGGGATTGTCGGGTCGCTCTGGTGGCCTCCGGAGGCGTGTACCGGACGGGGCAGGTCGCCTTCCATCATCGGGACGACGTTTCCCTGCGGATCATCGACACCGGCGTGCCTGCCGCGGAGCTTCGGACGAGCCACTTCGCCTACGACCAGACGGACGCCCGGATCGATCCGAACGTCGTCTTTCCCGTCGACACGCTGCGCGCTCTCGCGAGGGATGGCGTGATCGGGGAGCTGTCTCCCCGCGCGTACACCTTCATGGGTGGCATCTACTCGGCGCGTCGGGTACGCGAGACGCTGGCGCCGGAACTGAGCTGCCGGCTGGCAGCCGACCAGGTCGATCTGGCGTTGCTGGTCCCCGTGTGACCGGTCTGTCACCAGTCCGTGGGACTGATAGCCCGCCGCGTTGAGGCGGACGGCATTCCGACGCTGTCGATGACTTCGGCGTTCTCGATCACGAGATCGGTCAATCCTCCCCGCGCCGCGTTTCTCGACTATCCGCTCGGTCACACGACAGGCAAGGCGCTGAACGCCCGCCTGCAACGGGAGATCGTCACGGCGTCTCTCGCCGCCTTCCAGGAGCTGGATACGCCGGGAGCGATCAAGATGCTGCCGTTCCGCTGGTCGGATGACGACGACTGGAAGCGGGAAGTGATGGAGGGCGGCGATGAGAGGACAGAACGTTCGGCGCAGCCGATGTACCAGAGCGAAGCGGACCGCAGGCTGGCGCAGGACGCTGGCGAGTGCTCCACCTGCGTGTTCCTTTGACCGCCGCTCCAGATCGGTCGTCAGAGTCGTCAAAGGAAGTGGCGCCGGGCGGCACGACACGCTCGCACCGCCCGGCGCCGACCGGATCCGTGCCTTGCCCCTTTAGGGCACGAACCCGACCTTGTGTACGAAGAGAAACAGCTGGGGTTACAGGCAGATTCCCCGATTGATCCGTTCTGGACCTCAATTCTGCAATCGTCCAACGGGAAGTCGGGCTGACCTGTTTCTGACCGGAACCTGACCGGGGGACAAGCTCACATGGAACTGGCCGCCAGGGCGGAGCCGGCGGTACGGCCGGCGCGGTGACTTCTAGAAGGGCTTGTACATCGCCAGGTAGGAGGCGATAGCGGCCAGGAGGGGCAGTGCGACGACCAGTGCTCTCGCCAGCGAGGTGTTGCGGTAGGGCAGCGTCAGCGCGGCTCCGAAGAAGAGCCAGATCACGAGCTTCGCCCAGGCCCATGGCGGCGGCATGACCCCTGCTCCGAGCTTGGCCAGCAGGCCGAAGCCGGCCACGACGCTCAGGATCAGGCCGATGCCGTGCATCGAAGCGAGGACGCTCCGCAGATCGTTGTCCTCGCGCCGGCCACCGTTCGCGGCGTGGACGGCGACACCGCCGGCTGCCGCCAGTACCAGCAGCGCGCCCAGCACATGCAGCAGCTTGTAGGCGAGATAGGACATCGTGTTCCCCGGCCTGGACCGTGTTTCGTCGACCCTCCTGACCGCGACGCGCGGCTGCTAGCGTAGTGCCCCGTGATGCCGCTCGAACGACTCGACGACTGGGACGACTTCGTGGCGGAACTCTATCCCGAGCCGGCGGACGCCGGCGGGAACCGCCGCGAGGACTACAGGGACTTCGAACAGCCGGCCCGCGACACGGTGCGCGAGTTCTACCTGCTGAACCACCGGAACCAGACCTGGGACTTCGTCCAGGACAAGAAGGCGGAGTACCTCACCCTCGACCGGGCGGAACTCTCGACGTGGGAGGCGCTCGAGTTCCTGAACACCCTGGTCGACGACTCGGATCCGGACATCGACCTGTCGCAGCTCGACCACCTCTTGCAGACCGCCGAGGCGATCCGGGCCGACGGCCATCCGGACTGGTTCGTGCTGACCGGGCTGGTTCACGACCTGGGCAAGGTCCTCTGCCTGTGGGGCGAGCCGCAGTGGGCCGTGGTGGGCGACACCTTCCCGGTCGGCTGCGCGTTCTCGGACCGCATCGTCTACCCGGAGCTGTTCGAGGGCAACCCGGACACCGCGAATGCCGCGTACTCGACGCCGCTCGGGGTGTACGAAGCTGGCTGTGGCTTGGACCGGGTTCACCTGTCCTGGGGGCACGACGAGTACCTGTACCAGGTGCTGCGCGACTACCTGCCGCAGCCGGCCCTCTACATGATCCGCTACCACTCCTTCTACGCCTGCCACCGGGAGGGCGCGTACCAGGAGCTGCTGTCCGACCGCGACCGCGAGATGTTCGCCTGGGTCCGGCTGTTCAACGGCTACGACCTCTACTCGAAGAGCGACCGTCCGCCCCTGGCCGCGGAGTTGAAGCCGTACTACGAAGGCCTGATCGACCGCTACCTGCCGGCGAAGCTGAATCTCTAACCGGTTCGCCGAGGGGCTGCCGGCCCTACTCGAAGCGCATCAGTGCGGCGACGGCCAGCACCACCATCGCGACCAGGTAAAGCTTGACGATGGCTGGCAGGATGAAGCGCAGCCAGCGCTGGTAGGGGATGCGCGCAAGGAGCAGCATGCCCATGAGCAGGGCGTTCGTCGGTACGACCAGGTTCATCAACCCGTCGCCGAGCTGGTAGGCGAGCACCGACGTCTCGCGGCCGACGCCGGTGAGGTCCGCGAGCGGCGCCATGATCGGCATCGTCACGTATGCCTGCCCGCTGCCGGAGGGGATCAGGAAGTTGCACACGCTCTGCACCAGGAGCATGCCCCAGGCCGAGATGACCGCGGCTCCCGAACCCAGGGCCTCCGCTTTCGCGAGCAGGGAGGCGATGCCGTGGATCACGGTGTCGATGACCCGGGCGTCCGAGAGCACGACCTCGATCGTGCGCGCGAAGCCGATCAGCAGGGCGGTCCCGGTCAGTTCGGCGGCGCCGCTGGTGAAGGCTCTGGCGGTCCGGTTCGCCGACACTCGGCCGAGGGCCGCGGCGATGATCGTCACGCCGAGGAACAGGGCGGCGAGTTCGACCAGATACCAGCCGTGCGTGTTGACACCCCAGATGAACACGCCGATCATCGCCGCGAAGGAGACGAGGATGCCGAGCCGGGCCGGCGTGAGTTCGGCTGCGCTCAGTTCGTGCGCGCCGCCGGAGTAGTCGACGTCGCGCACGAGGCTCTGTTCCGGATCGTCGCCGACGCGGCGCGCGTAGCGCAGGATGTGGTGGACCCCGACCACCAGCATGACCGCCAGCAGCGCCCAGCGGAGCCCGAAGCCGGTGCTCGGGTCCTGGCCGGCGATGTCCTTGGCGATCATCACGGTGAAGGGGTTGATCGCCGCGGTGCCGTAGCCGATCCCGGCGCCGAGGTAGACGATGCCGAGGGCGACCACGGCGTCCATCTTGAGCGCGATGCACATGGCGACCAGGATCGGCACGAAGGGCATGTACTCCTCGGCCATGCCGATCGTGGACGAGCCGACCGCGAACAGGGCGGTCATTCCTCCGACCAGCAGGATCGGCCGCCCACCCAGGTTCTTGATCGCTGCGCCGATCGCCGCGTCGATCGCGCCGGTGGTCCGGATGACGCCGATCGCGCCGCCGACGAGGAAGACGAAGAAGATGATCTCGGCCGCTGCCTCGAGCCCCCTGGGCACCTTCGTGAGGGCGGCGTGCCAGGCCAGGGGCTCCGCTTCGACTGCGTGGTACGTGCCGGCCAGCACCTGCCGGCCGTCGCGCTCGTACTCGCCTGCCGGCAGCAGGTACGTGAGCACCTGCGCCGCCACGATCATGGCGAAGATCAGCACCAGGGCTTCTGGGAACCGGCTTCCGCTGGCGGTGGTCATGCGGTCGCTAGCGGAGCGGTCAGTTCGCCTGGCGTCGCCTTCGCGCTTCGCGGCGTTGCTGCTGGCGGCTCTCGATGTTGGCGATCGAGTCGTCCGGAACGGCCTCGATCAGGCGACGGGTGTACTCCTCGCGGGGTGTCATGTAGATCGCCTCGGACGGTCCCTGTTCGACGATCCTGCCGTCGAGCATCACCGCCATCATGTCGGACATGAACTTCACCACCGACAGGTCGTGGCTGATGAAG
>WTGL01000212.1:2517-5225 GCA_011523565.1 Acidobacteriota bacterium | reverse complement strand
CGACGACCAGGCCGTCGTCGACCGCTACCGCAAGGGGGTCAGGAAGGGGATGCTCAAGGTGATGGCGAAGATGGGCATCTCGACGCTGCAGAGCTACAAGGGCGCCCAGATCTTCGAGGCGGTCGGGCTGGCCACCGAAGTCATCGACCGCTGCTTCGCCGGCACCGCCAGCCGGATCGAGGGCGCGGGCATTCAGCGGCTGGCCGAAGACGCGCTGAGCCGCCATGCCAAGGGCTTCCCCGCCAACGAGCGCGACCGGACGGCCGACCTGTCGAACCCAGGCGACTACCACTGGCGCGCCGGCGGCGAGCGCCACATGTGGAACCCCCAGATGATCTCGCGGCTCCAGAACGCGGCCCGCACGAACAGCACCGAGGCCTACGAGCGCTTCGCCCGTCTCGCCAACGAAGACACGACCCGGAAGTGCTCGCTGCGGGGACTGCTCCAGTTCCGCACGGACCTCGAACCGCTGCCGCTCGACGAGGTGGAACCGGCGAGCGAGATCGTCAAGCGCTTCTGCACGGGCGCGATGAGCTTCGGCTCGATCTCGGCCGAGAGCCACGAGACGCTGGCCATCGCGATGAACCGCCTCGGCGGCAAGAGCAACACCGGCGAGGGCGGCGAGGACCCGGCACGGTTTGTGCCGAACCAGAACGGCGACAACCGCCGCTCGGCGATCAAGCAGGTCGCGTCGGGCCGCTTCGGGGTCACTTCCTGGTACCTGACCAACTCCGATGAGCTGCAGATCAAGATCGCCCAGGGCGCCAAGCCGGGCGAGGGCGGCGAACTGCCCGGCCACAAGGTGGACGAGATCATCGCGCGAACTCGCTACTCGACGCCCGGCGTCGGCCTCATCTCGCCGCCGCCCCACCACGACATCTACTCGATCGAGGACCTGAAGCAGCTCATCCACGACCTGAAGAACTCGAACCCGGGTTCGCGGATCAGCGTCAAACTCGTGTCCGAGGTCGGTGTCGGCACGGTCGCCGCGGGTGTCGCCAAGGCGCACGCCGACCACATCCTGATCTCGGGCCACGACGGCGGCACCGGCGCCTCGCCGCTGACCAGCATCAAGCACGCCGGCCTGCCCTGGGAACTCGGCATCGCCGAGACCCACCAGACCCTGGTCCTGAGCGACCTCCGGTCACGGGTCACGCTCCAGACCGACGGCCAGCTCAAGACCGGACGCGACGTGGTCGTGGCCTGCATGTTGGGGGCCGAGGAGTTCGGCTTCTCCACCGCGCCACTGATCACGATCGGCTGCATCATGATGCGCAAATGCCACCTGAACACCTGTCCGGTCGGGATCGCGACCCAGGATCCGGAGTTGCGCGCCAAGTTCGAGGGCACACCGGAGGAAGTCGTGAACTACCTCTTCCTCGTCGCCGAGGAGGCGCGGCGGATCATGGCCGGCCTGGGCGTGGCGACGATCCGGGAACTGGTCGGGCGAACGAACCTGTTCCGGCCGGAACTCGCGGTCCGGAGCGAGAAGACCGAGGGCCTTGACCTGTCGGCGGTGCTGCAGCCGGCCGTCCGCAGACACGAGCGAGTCGAGGTCACGAAGACGATCGAGCAGGATCATGCGCTCGAGTACGCGCTCGACAACGAACTGATCGAGCGCGCCCGGCCGGCGCTCGAACGTGGCACGCGCGTCCGGATCGAGTTGCCCATCGAGAACACCCAGCGCACCGTCGGCACGATGCTGAGCCACGAGCTGATGAAGGCCCGGGGTGAGCACGGCCTGGCCGACGACACGATCCACATCTCGCTGACCGGCAGCGCGGGCCAGAGCCTCGGCGCCTTTCTCGCGCCAGGCATCACGGTCGAACTGGAGGGCGACGGCAACGACTACGTCGGCAAGGGGCTGTCCGGCGGACGGCTCATCCTCTATCCGCCCCGCCGGTCCCGATTCGTCGCGGAGGACAACGTTCTGATCGGCAACGTCGCGCTCTACGGAGCCACCGGCGGCGAGGCGTTCTTCCGCGGCCGCGCGGCGGAACGGTTCTGTGTCCGCAACTCGGGGGCCCGCGCCGTGATCGAGGGGATCGGCGACCACGGCTGCGAGTACATGACCGGCGGCCGAGCCGTCATCCTGGGCCCGACCGGCCGCAACTTCGCGGCCGGCATGTCGGGCGGCGTCGCGTGGGTCTTCGACCCGCGACGCGAACTGGACCACAACTGCAACTTCGAGATGGTGGGCCTGGAGCCTGTCAGCCATGAGTACGAGGCGGAACTGCGCGAGCTGGTCGAACGGCACGCCCGCTTCACCGGTTCCACTGTCGCGCGCCGCCTGCTCGATCGCTGGAACGAGGCCCTGCGGCGGTTCATCCAGGTCATGCCGCACGACTATCGACGCGTCCTGGAAGCGCAACGCGAGCCGCAAACCGAGGTTCAGACCGAGCAGAAGGCCGAGGCCGCGGCCTGAGGCCGTTGGCCGGCGGCGAATCGGAACACCGCAAGCGAGGAGGGCACGCGGGTTCATGGGCAAGGACACCGGCTTCAAGGAGTACGCGCGGGCCGCGGTCCCCTACCAGGATCCGCTCATTCGCCTGACCCACTACGGCGAGTTCCTGCAACCCGTCGCGGAGGAGCATCTCGCCACCCAGGGCGCCCGGTGCATGGACTGCGGCGTGCCCTTCTGCCAGTCCGACGAAGGCTGCCCGATCGACAACCTGATCCCGGAGTGGAACGACCTCGTCTACCAGGGC
>WTGL01000212.1:0-2507 GCA_011523565.1 Acidobacteriota bacterium | reverse complement strand
CAAGAACATCGAGAACGCGATCGTCGACCGCGGCTTCGAGGAGGGCTGGATCGTGCCCCGCCCGCCGGCGAACCGAACCGGCAAGAGCGTTGCCGTCGTCGGTTCCGGCCCGGCCGGCCTCGCCGCTGCCGCCCAGTTGAACAGCGTCGGCCACTCGGTCACCGTGCTCGAGCGCGAGGACCGGATCGGCGGCCTTCTCATGTACGGCATCCCGAACATGAAGCTGGACAAACGACAGGTCGTCGACCGCCGGATCGACCTGATGCGGGCCGAGGGCATCGAGTTCATCACCGGCGCCCACGTCGGCGTGAACGTCGATGTCAGCGATCTCCGCCGCAACCACGACGCGATCCTCCTCGCGTGCGGCGCCACCCACCCGCGCGACCTGGAGATCCCGGGCCGCGAACTCTCGGGCATTCACTTCGCGATGGAGTTCCTGACCGAGCACACCCGCGCACTCCTCGACGCTGACCTGCCCAGCGATGGCGCCCACCCCGTCGAAGCGCCGATTCACGCCTCTGGAAAGAACGTGATCGTCATCGGCGGCGGCGACACCGGCGCCGACTGCATCGCCACCGCGATCCGGCACGGCTGCGCCTCCCTCGTGAACTTCGAGCTGCTCGACCGGCCGCCCGACGATCGCGCGCCGGGCAATCCCTGGCCGGAGTGGCCGCGCATCTTCCGCGTCGAGTACGCCCACGCCGAAGCCGCCGCTCGATTCGGCGCCGACCCGCGGGTGTTCTCGGTCCTCTCCAAGCGTTTCGTGGACGACGGAGCCGGCAACGTCGCCGGCATCGAGACCGTGCGCGTCGCCTGGCGAAGGGACGAATCCGGCCGCTTCACGATGGACGAAGTGCCAGGCACCGAGGAGACCTTCGAGGCCGACCTCGTCCTCCTCGCGATGGGCTTTCTCGGTCCCGAGGCTACGCTCCAGGAGCAACTGGATCTCGCCACGGACGCCCGCTCCAACTTCGCCGCCGAGCCCGGCCGGTACGAAACCTCCGTTCCCGGCGTGTTCGCGGCCGGCGATTGCCGCCGGGGCCAGAGCCTGATCGTCTGGGCGATCAACGAGGGGCGCGGCGCCGCGGCCCGCATCGACGAGTACCTGACCGGAGCCACGGAGTTGCCCCTGCCCTCCACCGGCTGACGGCGCCTTCACGCTCGCTTCAAGGACGCCGAAGAGAGTGACTCGGGCATAGGCGTAACGGCACCTGAGATTCAACTTCTTGAAGCGGATTCCGCACTCTTTGACGGGCGGCGCAGCGGCCCTTATAGTCCTCTTCGTTCGTGGCCTTGAGCCGCCGCGCCCCACCACCGTCACAACCAGTTCCGACAGGCCTTCTAGGTGTGAACCGCACGCCGGTGGGCTCGCAATTGAGTTCGGCGACAATCACTCAGAAACAGAGGAGAAACCAACCATGCAGTGGACCCGCTCCCGGGCACGTCTTCTTGCGATCCTCCTGGCAACGACCTGCGCCTTCCTGATTGGCGGCGCCGGCTTTGCCCAGATGATCACCGGCACCATCGAGGGCTACATCTCGGATGTCGCCGGCGACCCCATACCGGGCGCCACGGTCACCGCGACCAACCAGGACACCGGCATCGACCGGGCGGTCATCACCGACGCGAACGGCTTCTACAGTGCGAAGGCCCTGCAGGTCGGCACCTACTCGGTGACCGCCGAACTCGCGGGCATGCAGACGACCCAGCAGGCCGACATCTCCGTCCTGGTCGGCCAGATCAAGGACGTGAACCTCACGCTCGAGGTCGAGTCGTCGTCCGAGGTGATCACCGTCACCTCCGAGGCGCCGATCATCGAGGTCAGCCGCTCGGGCGCCGCCAACTACATCGACGAGGTGGCGATCGAGAGCCTGCCGATCGTGGGCCGGGACTTCACCGACTTCGCGATCCTGACCCCCGGCGTGCAGACCGACCGCCAGCGCGGCTTTCTGACCGTCGCCGGCCAGCGCGGCATGTACACCGGCCTGTCGGTCGACGGCGCGGACAACAAGAGCACCTTCTTCGGCTACGGCCGCGGCGGTGAGGCAACCGAGAACGACGGCCTGATCATCGCCCAGGACACGGTGCGCCAATTCCAGGTCGTGACCAACGGTTTCTCCGCCGAGTACGGTCGGCACGGCGGCGCCTTCATCAACGTCGTCACCAAGTCCGGCACGAACGAGGTCAAGGGGTCGGCCTTCTACTTCTTCCGGGACGACAGCCTGGCGGAGGACCTTCCGTCCTCGCCGCTGGACGACTTCAACGACCGCGACGGCTCGCGGCCGGTGGACACGTTCGACACCCAGAACTACGGCGTCTCGATCGGCGGTCCGTTCAAGCGCGACCGGACCCACTACTACTTCGGCATCGACCAGCGCGACCAGGACATTCCGTTCACCCGGTTCCTCACGAACCGCGGCGGCAGCGTCTACGACCTGATCATGCAGCGGGCCCAGAGCGAGCCCGCCTTCGCCGCCCTGGTCGACGGCTTCGATCGGAACGCCGAC
>WTGL01000184.1:4270-5247 GCA_011523565.1 Acidobacteriota bacterium | reverse complement strand
CGGTCGCGGCCAGGACCGAGTCCCGGATCTCCTCGGCCGCCAGACGCCTCATGTCGAAGCGGCTGAACAGGTCGTTGCCGGGATCGGCATCGAGCGCTCCGGCAGGCGGCCGCGAGGACATCCGGTAGGCGCGGCTGGTCATGATCAGCCGGTGCATCGACTTCAGGCTCCAGTCCCGCGCCGTGAACTCTGTCGCCAGCCAGTCGAGCAGGTCCGGGTGGGTCGCCTCCTGGCCGAAGCGGCCCAGATCGTTGGGCGTGGGCGACAGGCCGCGGCCGAAGTGGTACTGCCAGAGGCGATTCGCCATCACCCGGGACGTACGCAGGTTGCCGTCGTCGGCGATCCAGCGGGCCAGGGCGAGGCGGCGGCCGGTCGTGGGGGAGTCGGGAGCTTGGGGCTCTAGCCCGGGGTCCGCGTCGCCGAGGATGAGCGGGAACCCGGGCTCGACTCGTTCCGCCGGCGCATGGGGGTTGCCGCGGATCAGGACATGGGTCGGCGGCGCTTCCGGACCGATTTCCTTGACCCGCAGCACCTCGATGAGGTTCGCGGGCGGACCTTCCACGGGAGGGCCGGCGTCCGCCGTTCCGAGATCGGCCGGGATCCGGTCCGTGTAGTTCTCCGGGGTCGGCTCGTTGCCGCCGCCGACCTTGTACGGGGCGATGCCCCGGAAGAACGACAGCATCCGGTAGTAGTCCGTCTGCGGAATGGGGTCGCCTCGGTGATTGTGGCAGCGTGCGCAGCCGATCGACATGCCGAGCATGACCCGGGACGTCGTGTCGAGTATCGAGTCCAGATCGTCGTACTGGGCGAGTTCCGTGTCGGTCGGCTCGTCGTCCCAGATGCCCAGCCTGAGATAGCCGGTGGCGATGACCGATGCCGCGGTGGGGTTGTCGAGTTCGTCGCCGGCGAGCTGGTGGGTCAGGAACTCGTCATACGGCATGTCCGCGTTCAGCGCGTCGATCACCCAGTCCCTGTAG
>WTGL01000184.1:0-4260 GCA_011523565.1 Acidobacteriota bacterium | reverse complement strand
GTAGCGGACGAGATCGAGCCAGTGCCGGCCCCAGCGCTCGCCGTAGTGGGGCGAAGCGAGCAGGCGGTCGATCAGGCGTTCCCATGCGTCCGGGCGCCGATCCTCCTCGAATGCCTCGACCTCCTCGAGGGTCGGCGGCAATCCCGTCAGGTCATAGCTCGCGCGCCGGATCAGGGCGCGGCGGTCGGCCGGCGGCGGTGGATCGAGGCCGGCGTCCTCGATCCGGGCCAGCAGGAAGTTGTCGATCGGGTTGAACGGCCAGTCGGAGTCGGCCACAGCGGGGACGTCCGGCCGCAGGAGCGGCCGCACGGACCACCACGCGCGGTCGGCGTCCGTGATCTCGAACTCGTCCTGTGCCGGCGCAACCTCGATGAGGTCGTCCTCGTCGCCGCCGAACGGAGCACCGAGCTGCACCCACTGCCGGATCGCTTCGATTTCCACGTCGACGAGCCTTCCGGAGGGCGGCATCTGCAACTGCTCGTCGTCGTACCCGACCGCCTGGAGCAGCAGGCTCAGGGCGGGCTCGGAGGTGGAGATCGCCGGTCCCCGTTCGCCCCCGCGCAGGAGTCCGGCCCTCGTGGTCAACAGGAAACCGTTCTCGGCCCGTTCCGGGTCCGAGTGGCACATGTAGCAGTTCGCCTCCAGAACGGGCCGGACGTTCTCTTCGAACAGCTTGATGCCGTCGGCCGGCGTCTGGGCGGTCTGGGCGCCGCCGGGGGCCGCGGACAGCAGGGCAAGCAGAACCGCAGGACCGGCGATGACCGCGGATCCCCTTTGCTGCGCGCAGCCTGACATGGCGTTGTCGATCATACCGCGCCGTCCCGTGCCGGCCGTCAGTGTGGACGGGAACCCGGAGGCGTCATGGTCGGGGTCGCCTGTACACTCACCGGCGGTTTGAGCACGCACAGACACGGTTCCCTGCTGGCGCCGCACGACGTGACGGCGACGTTGCTGCTGAGTTGCGACGACGCGATCGGCATCATCGCCACCGTCACGGGATTCGTGAACGAGCACGGAGGCATCATCTGCTCGTCCGAGACTCACCGCGACGAGGAGCAGGGCAAGTTCTTCCAGCGCCTGGAGTTCGAGGTCGACCACTTCGACCTGGACCGGGAGACGATCCGGCCGCTGATGGAGTGGGCGATCGGCGACCACTTCTCGGTCAGGAGCCGGATTGCGTTCTCGGACCAGGAGCAGCGGGTCGGGGTGCTGGCGTCGAAGCCGGCGCACTGCCTGCACGACCTGTTGTCCCGCTGGCGACTGGGTGAACTGCCTGGGCGCCCGGTCTGCATCATCAGCAACCATCCCGACCACACGGCGGAGGCCGAGTACAACGGGTTGCCGTACCACCACCTGCCGGTGACCCCGGAGACGCGCAGCGAGCAGGAAGAGCGGATGATCGAGATCCTCGAGGAGGCGCGGGTCGACCTGGTCGTGCTGGCGCGCTACATGCAGATCCTGACGCCGCGGTTCCTCGAGTGCTTCCCGAACCGGGTGATCAACATCCACCATTCGTTCCTGCCGGCCTTCCCGGGTGGCAGTCCGTACCGTCAGGCCTACATGCGAGGCGTCAAGGTCGTCGGCGCGACCGCCCACTACGCAACGGCGGAACTCGACCAGGGTCCGATCATCGAACAGGACGTGACGCGGGTCAGCCACCGCGACTCGGTCACCACCCTCGTGCGGCGCGGCCGGGACCTGGAACGCGTCGTCCTCGCCCGTGCCGTCCAGGCCCACCTCGAGCACCGCGTCCTCGTCGTCGACAACCGCGCGATCGTCTTCGGGTAGCTAGCGGTTCGCGCAGGCGGAGCGCAGTTGCTGCGATGCCTGGGCGAAGACCGGATCGTTCGCGGCGAACCGGCGGCCATCGTCGAGAAGAGCCAGTGCCTCCTCGCAGCGGTCGGTCTGAGCGAGGATGGCGGCGAGGCGGAGGCGGGCCAACGTGAGGTCGGGACGGACGGCGAGGGCGGCGGCGAAGGCGCGGGCGGCCTCCTCGGGGCGGCGGAGGTCGAGGAGGACCATGCCGAGGACGAAGCTGGTCTGGGGTTCCGTCGGATCGAGCTGCTGCGCTGTCCGGAGTTCCCGGGCAGCGTTCACCAGGCGTCCCTCGATGGCAAGGATGCCGCCGAGTTCGGTGCGCAGCCGGGCCTCGTCAACTGCGGCGAACTGTGATGAGCGGAGACTCCGTTCGAGGGCGGCTCGAGCCTCTCCTACCCGATTCTGCTGTCGTAGCACGACGCTCAGCGCCTGCACGGCGGCGGCGTCCGAGGGGGCGTCGACGACTCGCGCGTTCAGGATTCGGAGCGCTTCCGCCGGCCGTCCCGACGACGCAAGGGCTGCGGCGCGCCGCGTCCGTGCCTCGGCATAGGCGGGGTCGAGGTTCAGCACAAGGTCGTAGCGTCCCAGAGCTTCCACGGGCCGACCCGCTCGTTCGAGGAGCAGCGCAAGCTGGTAGTGCGCCTGCTTGTAGTCGGGGGCGAGCTCCGTGGCCCGGGTCAGATGCTCGATCGCCTCGGCCGGCCGGCCGAGGCCGGCGTGGAGTCGGCCCAGCTCGAAGTGGGCCGAGGCCAGGGTCGGGTCGAGCCCCAGAAGTTCCTCGTAGGTTCGCTGGGCCCTGGTGGGCTCGCCGGCGTCGACCTGGGCGAGCGCCAGGTGCTTGCGCGCCTCCAGGTTCGTCGGATCCGCTTCGATTGCGCGACCGAAGAGGGTCGCCGCGGCGGCGAACTCGCCGGCCTGCACCGCGATCAGACCCTGCTGGACCAAGGCGGTGCTGCCGGCCGGCAGGTAGGCGAGTTCCCGGACAAGGGGGTCGTCGAACGGGAAGTCGGTGTGGCTTGCCCGCGCGAAGTGTAGGGCCGCACGGTCTTCATCGCCGAGCCGGCGGTAGGCCAGGCCGAGTGCGTAGTGTCCGCGGCCCGCCGTGGGTTCGGCGGCGACGGCGCGCTCCAGGAAGCCGGCCGCGGTCCCGGCGTCGTCTCGGTCGAGAGCGAGACTCCCGAGTCCGTAGAGGGCGGGCGCGAACTCGGGCCGCAGTTCCAGCGCGCGGTTCCAGAGCGCGGCCGCTTCTTCGGGCCGTCCGCGCTCCACCTCCGACTGGGCGAGGCGCTGGATCGCCGGCACGTGGTCGGGCTCGATCGCCAGGGCGGCGCGGTAGGAGGCGGCCGCTGCTTCGTGGTCGCCGCGGGTCACCTCGGCGAAACCGCGGAGGTAGGGCCAGCGGTGGTCGGTTGCGTCGAGTCGCTGCGCTTCCCGGTAACAGTCTTCGGCCGCCTCGAGCGCCGTGAAGGCGTGGCTGTCAAGCAGTTGCACGCCGTGGTAGAGCCTGCCGAGTTCGCCGACCGCGGCCGCCAGCTCGGGGCCGGCCGTGCCGGCCTCCTCGAGCGAGCGGACCCGGCGCTCCAGGTTGGCGATCTGGCCGCGAACCGCCGGATCGTGGGCTTCGTAGCGGGAGGGAAGCGGGAGGCGCTCGGCGGCTCCACAGGCGAGGATGGCCAGCAGGGCGCCTGCGAGACAGTGACGGTTCACTGCCGGCCCTTGCCCTTCCGGAGTTCGTGGTAGGCGAGCGGCTCGAGTGCTCCGAAGGACTCCTCCGCGCCGCCAAGCCAGGACACCCGGATCTCCTCGACTTCCGCGGACCCGAGCCCGATCAGCACGCGCGGATCGCTTGACGAGGCGTAGCTCATCGCGGTGCGGACCCGGCGCGTGATCGTCCGGCCGTCACCAAGCCGTACCCGAACCAGGCTTCCGAGGGCGTCTCGGTCACCGTCCGCGGCGACCAGGCGGAGGCCGATCCAGCCGCTGTCCTGGCCGGTCAGGTTGAGTAATAGCCGCGCCGGTCCATTGTTGTTCGTGATGAGAACGTCGGTGTCTCCGTCGTTGTCCACGTCGCCGAAGGCGGCTCCGCGGGAGACCTCGTAGCCCGCGAAGGCCGGTCCTCCAAGCGCGGATGCGTCTTCGAAGCGGCCGTCGCCCAGGTTGCGGAAGAGTTGGTTCGGTTGACCGAAACGCCGCTCGTGGTCGCTGCTGGCGGCCGCGCGCGCGGCGGCCGCGTCGCCGGAGCGGGCGCGGTCCAGCCGCCGCACGGCGCCGTTCACGGCCAGCAGGTCGAGGTCGCCGTCGTTGTCGAAATCGAACCAGCCGGTGCCGAAGCCGGTCATCGGCAGGCTGCGAGCGTCCAGGCCGGCGGGCATGCCGGCATCGGTGAACAGGCCGTCGCCGTCGTTCAGGTACATGGTGCTCGTCTCGCCGGTGATGTGCGTC
>WTGL01000026.1 GCA_011523565.1 Acidobacteriota bacterium | reverse complement strand
CTCCGTCGCCGCCGCGCGCAGCTCGGGGAGCAGCTTGACGGTCAGGTAGAACGGACCCTTGAGGTTGATGTCCATCACCTTGTCCCAACCGGACTCGGGGAACTCCTCGAGCGGCGCTCCCCAAGCGGCGCCGGCGTTGTTGACCAGGATGTGGAGCCGCTCCTCGCGCTCCCTGAACTGAGCGCGGAATCGCTCGACCCCCTCGATCGTCGACAGGTCGTTCGGCAGCGAGATGCACTCGCCGTGAACTGAGAGTTCCTCCGCCATCGCGTCGCAGACCGGCGCCTTGCGCGAACTGATGTAGGTGCGTACGCCGTTCTCGACGTAGCCGCGGGCGATCATCGCGCCGATGCCGCGGGAGCCCCCGGTGACCACGGCCACCTTGCCGGAGACGTCGAACAGGTTCTTCATGATCGGAGTTCCTTTCCAGACTGGGCGGACGGCCGGTCTACTGCGGCGTGCCCACGGTCAGCGCGTCGGTCAGCACGGAACCCGCCCGCGCCGCCTGATCCCAGAGGCCGAGCGCGATCCGCTGCCGGCCCGGGGGCAGACGAATCCTCAACCCGGCCCTGTAGTGGCTCTCGAGGGCCTCCGCAAGCGCTTCCGCCGGCACCTGCAGCGGCACTTCCAGATGTTGCGCCGCGGTCAACTCATCCTCGTCGTCCATCGCCACGACGACGAGGCGTGTGGCCGAGCGGTGGACGCCGTCCACCTCGATCAGTTCGACGCTCCCGATCGGGAACTCGATCCACATCTGCACGTCGAACAGGTCCTCGCCCTCGACCGGCATCATGGCGTCGACACTGACCTCTATCTGGTGCTGGTTGTCGCTCTGGCCGACAAACGCGGCCGCCAGCGCCCGCTCCGAAATGCGCGAGCGGACACCCTTCTTCACGTAGCTCTGGCGGTAGTTCGCCGTGGCGCCCCTCACGCCGCGCACCCTCACCTCGATCGAGGTGAACTCGCCCTCGAACTTGTCCGCCGACGACAGTCCGAGCGAGTAGTACGACTGCATGCCGCCCACGGCCTGGGTCAGCAGGCCGGTCAGTCTTCCGCCACCTGTGCGGGCGACCCCGCCCGTCCCATCGGCCAGACTGTGGAGCGCTTCCCGGCGGTCAGCGATCTCGATCAGTGAGCCGCGGCCCCTTGAGCGCCTGGCGCTCGTCGCCGCATCGCCCGGCGGCGGCTTCGCCGCGACCAGCGTCACGCCGTACGTATTCGCCTCGGCCACGATGGCCTGAATCGTCGCCGTTGCCCGGTACTGCTCGACCTCCTGCTGCAGGCGGCCCACCTCCATGCTCGCATCGCGGTCGAAGAGGCCGCCCGTGCCTGGCGCGCCGGGAGCCTGACCGCCGCCCGCCCTCTCGACGAGGCCGCCGGCGTCGCTGGCTCCACCCGTCAGCAAGTCCTGGATGTGCTCCATCAGAGTGCCCACGGGCCGTTCGGCCACACCGTCGGAGACGAAGACGAGCGCCTTGCGGCCCTCGAGCCAGGCCAGCGTTCGCACGAAGTTCCCGAGCGCTTCGAAGGTCTCCAGCGAGTCGGCGTGAACCTCGCGGGCGTAGGTCCTCATTTCGCCCAACAGAGCGTCGATCGCGAGGCCCGCATTCTGGCGATCGATGCGGTCGCGGCTGCGCATCCGCTGGAAGATGTCCGTGACGGACAGCTGGGCGCTCTGGCGGAGACCGTCCCGCGCGTCGCCGACCGTCTCCTGACCCCTCAGACGGTCCAAGGCACCCCGGATCGCCCCCCAATTTCGGGTGAAGTCCAGAATGACCTCCGGCTTCTCGTCGTGTGCGGCGACCATGATCCGTACCCGGCGATCCTCGAGCACCGCCGGCAGGTCGACCCCCAACTCCGCCAACGCACGGTCGCGGTTCGCCGACAGCATGTTGTGCTGATCGAAGTACAGCACGAGCCAGATCGGCGCGTTGGCGTCGGGATCTTCTCGCACGACTTCGTAGAAGTTGACCGGTTCGACCCGCTCGCCGTTCTCGAAGACCTGGAAGTTGGAGAGATCGAGCCCGGAAACCGGCATGCCCTGCCTGTCGACCACCTGGACATCGACGTTCACGACCTCGACGTCGACGGTCTCCTGGATTGCGCCGGCGGGGGCATCTGTCTCCTGCTGAGCGGTGACCGGAGCCGCCGCGACCAGGAGCGCTACCACGGAAGAAGAAACGAGGCCGGTTCTGTATCTCATGACAGTTCGAACCCCTCATAGTCGTTGGCCGCTACCGCGTCGCACTTCTCCACGTAGGGAGGAAAGCCGAGGTAGGGCATGAACACTCGAGGTTTCCCGGGCACGTTGGCGCCCAGGTACCAGGAGTTGCAGGTCGGATAGAGGGTCGCACCGGCAACCTCGCCGACGTGAGCGACCCACTCGTCCTCGGCCTCGGGCGTCGCTTCGATCGCGGCGTGCCCGCGATCCCGCATCCAGGCCATGCAGTCGGCGATCCAGTCCACGTGCTGCTCGATGGACGGCAGCATGTTGGAGAGCACGGAAGGACTCCCGGGGCCGGTGATCACGAACAGATTGGGGAAACCGGCGACGCCAAGGCCGAGATAGGCGCGCGGTCCGTCCTCCCACTTGGAACGCAGCGTCCGGCCGCCACGCCCGCGGATGTCGATCCGCGCCAGGGCCCCGGTCATCGCGTCGAAGCCGGTGGCGAAGACGATCGCGTCCAGTTCGTGATCCCGGCCGCCGGTGCGGAGGCCGGACTTCGTGATCTTCTCGATCGGCGCGGAGCTGACGTCGACCAGCGTCACGTTGGACCGGTTGAAGGTCTCGAAGTAGCCACTGTCGAGGCAGATCCGCTTGCAGCCGATCACGTTGTCCGGGCTGAGCAGGTCGGCGACTTCGGGATCGTCGACGATGCCGCGGATCTTCTCGCGCACGAACTTGGCGGCGGCATCGTTCGCCTCCTGGCTCGCCAGCATATCGGCCAAGGAGGCCATGAAGGAGAAGCCACCGTACTCCCAGCGCTCCTCGAAGCGCCGCTGGCGTTCTTCCGGGGATACCTCCGCGAACGCGTCGAGCATCGGGTTCATATCGGCGCCGAGCCCGGCCGGCATCAGCTTGTTGCGCTGCCGGAAGGCCGGGTACTCCCCCTTCACCTCGGCTTCGCGTTCCCGGTCCATCGCGCCGTTGTGGGCTGGAATCGAGTAGTTGGGGGTGCGCTGGAAAACGGTCAGGTGCGCCGCCTCCCCGGCGATCACGGGAATCGCCTGGATCGCCGACGACCCGGTGCCGACGATACCCACCCTGAGCCCGGTGAAATCGACGCCCTCGTGCGGCCAGGCGCCGGTGTGGTACTTCGCGCCTTCGAAGTCCTCGATCCCGCGGAACTCCGGCAGGTTGGCCGCCGACAGGCAGCCCGTGGCCATGACGACGAAGCGGGCGAAGACGATCTCGTTCCCCGCCCGGTTGCCATTGCCGTCGCGGTCCAGGGGCGGTGAGGCCGCTCCATCCGCCGCTGCCACCTCGATCCGCCATCCCGATGCCGCCTCGTCGAAGTGCGTCGACATCACGCGGCGGCCGAACTCGATATCGCGCCGGAGGTCGAAGCGGTCAGCCACGTGGTTCGCATAGCGGAGGATCTCCGGCTGACCCGAGTAGCGCTCACTCCACGACCACTCCTGCTGGAGTTCCTCCGAGAACTGGTACGAGTACTCGAGGCTCTCGACGTCGCAGCGGGCGCCCGGATAGCGGTTCCAGTACCAGGTGCCGCCGACCCCGTCGCCGACCTCGAACGCCCGTACCGTGAAGCCGAGCGACCGCAGGCGATGGATCATGTAGAGGCCGGCAAACCCCGCGCCGACCACCACCACATCGAACCTACGCATGAACATGCCCAACCGGCCGGGCCGGCGCAGTAACCCCTGGGGCGCCGACCACCACCACGTCGAACTTGCGCATCGCCCGGAATCGTATGCTACGCACCGGGCTCGCGTACCGGCGACAGTAACCGGACGCCCCTACGGGCCCAAACACGAAGCATGCCAGCGCTCGACGGCCTCCGCATTCTGGATCTCACCCGCATCCTCGCCGGGCCTACCTGTACCCAACTGCTCGGCGACCTGGGCGCGGACGTAGTCAAGGTCGAGCGACCGGGGCGCGGCGACGACACGCGGTCCTGGGGTCCGCCCTTCGTGCGCGACGCGGACGGCGAAGACACGAGCGAGAGCGCGTACTACCTCTGTGCCAACCGCAACAAGCGCTCCGTTGCGATCGACCTCGCCACCGCCGAAGGCGCGGATCTGGTGCGACGGTTGGCGGCCCGTTCGGACGTGTTGATCGAGAACTTCAAGGTCGGCACCCTCCGCCGTTACGGCCTCGGCTACGAGGATCTGAAGAACGAGCTGCCCGGTGTCGTCTACTGCTCGATCACCGGCTTCGGACAGACGGGCCCGAACGCGCACCGGGCCGGCTACGACCTGCTGGCGCAGGGCTACGGCGGCATCATGAGTCTGACCGGCGAACCGGACGGCCAGCCGATGAAGGTCGGCGTCGGCATCGCCGACATCGTGTGCGGCATGTACGCGGCAACGGCGATCCTGGCGGCGCTTCGCCACCGGGACCGCACCGGCCGTGGCCAGCACATCGACCTGGCCCTGGTCGACACGCAGATGGCGTGGCTGGTCAACGAGGGCACGAACTACCTGACCTCCGGTACGGTGCCGGAGAGGCGCGGCAACGAGCACCCGAACATCGTTCCCTACGGGGTGTTCGAGACCGCGGACGGCCACGTGATCGTCGCGGTCGGCAACGACGCCCAGTACGAGCGGTTCTGCGAACTCCTCGACGCCCCCGAGCTGGCGTCGGACGACCGCTACCGGACGAACGCCGGCCGGCTCGCCCATCGGGACGAACTGGTGGCCCGGCTTTCGGGTCTCGTGCGCAAGCTGAGCAGCGCCGAGGTGCTGACTGGGCTGGAGGCCCGCGGCGTGCCAGGTGGACCGATCCACAACCTCGAGGAGGCGCTGGCGTCGGACCAGGCGGCGGCCCGCGGCATGACGATCGACATGCCGCACCCGCTGTCCGGGAGCGGCACGGTCAGGATGGTCGCCAACCCGATCAGGATGTCGGAGACGCCGGTGAGCTACCGGCGGTCGCCGCCCGTCTGCGGCGGCGACACCGACCAAGTGATCGCGGAACTACTGGGCGACGACGACTGAACGGAGGCGCCGCCAACGACGCGCGCGGGGCCCCTGGGGACAACCCGTGCAGACGGTGGTACCGTGCGCCCACGCCCTGCCACTTCTGGCAATGAGAGGAAGGCCCCTTTGACGGACACGGCCG
>WTGL01000240.1:4174-5366 GCA_011523565.1 Acidobacteriota bacterium | reverse complement strand
ACATCCACATGCTGCTCGTCACGACGATGCTGGCGATGCGGGAGAACGACGTGGCGCGGGCTCTCGAGCGGCTCGACCGAGCGGCCGGGGTCGGCGCCTCCGATACCCGGATGCGGGAACTGATGATTCAGCTCCAGCTCGAACTCGCGGACGCCCTGGGTGGCGCCGGTCTCTACGACGACGCGGCCCGCCGGATCGAGCAGGTGGTCGAGACGCTGGAGCGGGCCGGCGCGGGCGACGGCGAACTGCAGCCGTACCGCCGCCGGCTTGCCCGGTATCGCGAGAGGGCACGCGGATGAGCGCGCCGGGACCGGAGACCGCGGTGCCGGTACGCGTCCGGGTGGCGCCGTCGCCGACTGGCGACCCCCACGTCGGCACCGCGTACCAGGCGCTGGTGAACCTCGCCTTCGCGCGCAGCCGCGGCGGCGTGTTCGTGCTGCGGATCGAGGACACGGACCGCGCCCGTTCGAGCCGCGAGTCGGAGGCGGCGATCCTCGACGCCCTGCGCTGGCTGGGCCTGGACTGGGACGAGGGCCCGTACCGGCAGAGCGAGCGGCTGGACCTCTACCGCGCGGAGGTCGACCGCCTGCTCGCCGCGGGCAGCGCCTACCGCTGCTTCTGCACCCGGGAGCGGCTTGACGAGATGCGCCGGGAGAACCGCGCCCAGCAGCGTTTCCCGGGCTACGACCGCCGGTGCCGGGACCTGCCGGTCGCCGAGTCCGAGCGCCGGGCAGCGGCGGGAGAGTCCCACACCATTCGCCTGGCCATGCCGACCGAGGGCGAATGCGTCATGCAGGACCTTCTGCGCGGGGAGATCCGCCGCGAGTGGGAGCTGATCGACGACCAGGTGATCCTCAAGGCCGACGGCTACCCGACCTACCACCTCGCGTGCGTCGTTGACGACCACGCGATGGAGATCAGCCACGTGATCCGGGGCGAGGAGTGGATCAACTCCCTGCCCAAGCACCTTCGCCTGTTCGAGGCGCTGGGGTACGAGCCGCCGGTCTTCTGCCACCTGCCGCTCCTGCGAAACAACGACGCCAACCGGTCGAAGCTCTCGAAGCGCCGCAACCCGACATCGATCACCTGGTTCCGGGACGCCGGCTTCCTTCCCGATGCGCTGCTCAACTTCCTGGGGCTCATGGTGTCGAGCCGGGCCGAGGGCGAGGAGAAGTTCAGCCTCGACCAGCTC
>WTGL01000240.1:0-4164 GCA_011523565.1 Acidobacteriota bacterium | reverse complement strand
GGCGGACCTCTTGCGGGAGTGGTCGATGGGGCGGAAACGGCTTGCCGCGATCGCGGCCCTCGCGCAGCCGCGCCTCGAGACGCTCGGCGACTGGGGCCGGCTGACGAACTTCCTGTTCGTCGACACGCCGGAGGTCCAGCGGGAGAAGCTGGCCGTCAAGGGTCTGGAGGAGGCCCAGGTCGTCGAGGCGTTCCAGTTCATGCTGTGGACGCTGGAGCGCGAGCAGGAGTTCACGTCGGACGTCATCCAGGGCCACTTCCGGCGCCTGTCCGAAGCGCTCGGCGTCAGTCTGCGGGACCTGACCCGTCCCTTCTACGTCGCCATGTCCGGCGAGACGTCCTCGCTGCCCCTGTTCCAGTCGATGGAGATCCTCGGCCCGGATCTGGTGCGTGCCCGCATCCGCCGCGCCATCGAGGCGCTCGGCGGCATCTCGAACAAGCGCATGAAGAAGCTGCAGAAGCGCTTCGAGGCGCTCGCTAGGTAGCGCCTTACACGTAGCCGCCTGCCGCCAACCTGTTGAGATGGGCGTGGACGTGATCGGCCCGTCCCTCTTGCAGCAGCATGCCCGCGGTGGCTCCACCGAACCCCGGCAAGGGCTCCGCGCGAAACCAGGCATAGGCCGCAAGCGGCGAGCCAGTCTCCGCTTCGACGCGGTTCAGGATCTCCACCATCTGGCGGAGGCGAGCCTGGGTCTCCTGGGCCCTGATCCGGGAAGCATGCGAGAGGGCGTCACGCCCCAAGCCAAGTGTGCCGGCGATCTCTGCCTTCGTGGTGCGCAGTACCGCGGCGATGAGCGCGGGAGAGAAGAACTGGTCCTCAACGAGTTCCTGGAGACGCACGTTGGTACCTGGGCGGAGGCGGGTGTTCTCGGCGGTTGATCGGTCGCGTGAGTAGAGGCGTCAGGCGCTCGTCTCGGAGTCGCTCGGCGGCGGGATGGGATCGTGATTGGACTCAGACCGAGGTTCCGTCTCGAAGCACGCGGTGATGATCTCGTCGATCGCCGGCAATCGTTCCTCGAAGAACCGGCTAAAGCGGCCCCGGATTCTCTCCGTGGCTCTGCCGTCGTCCCAGGCGAGGCCGAGGTCTTCCTCCGTCAGGAGGGCGACGGGATCCCTCAGGAGTTGGGGGTTCCAGTCCCCCAGGCTGCCCGAGGTCTTGAACAGGTGCGGGTTCCGGATGGCGGAGTTCCAGAGCCGTTCGCGGATGGCTGCATCGGATCCCGGTCCCATACAGAGAGTCAGCTTGGAACCGAGCGGATTCTCCTGACAGTTGACCTCCAAGAGAATCAGGGCCTTGGAGGGCGGCCAACCGGTACCGGTGCCCTGTAGATCGAAGCGGTCCCAGCTTGCTGGCTGGAATCGGACGTAGGCGTCCGTAGATCGGTCCAAGACCAGTCGGTCGGTCTCAGAGATGGCTTCCATGACTATCCGAGCAAGGTCGGCCCTATAGTCCGGCTTGTGTCGAAAGGCCAGCTCGATGGCTGTCCGGTTTTCCAGGTAGATGCGCCGTGCGAGCGCGTTCACTTCGCTCTCCGATGTCACGATTATTCCTCCGTAGGGTGGTCTCGTACTGAGCCAAGGCAAACAGGGCGGCCGACCTCTCGGCGCCATCGTTCTCTTCCAGCAGGTCCTTCACCGCCTGCTGTATCGCGGTGTAACTCTCGGGGATCCAGAACTGCTGCTCGTGCCTCACTCGTGAAGGCCGGCCGGACGGCGTCAGAAACACGAAGTGCCGTTCATGGTGCGGGAACTCCTCTTCGATCAGTTCCCGGTAGCGCGTCAGTTGGCTGACACCCTGATCGTTGAAGCCTTCGGCGGCCCCGATCTTGTTCTCGATGGCGCAGACGATCCTCTCCCGTTGGTTCAAGACCAGAATGTCGATGAAGTTCCACTCGCGCAGGACTTCGACGTCGGACCAGTCCGCTCCCTGCATTCGTGACGGGGCGATCCCGGCCATGTCTCGCTCTTCTGCCACACCTGCGGTTCGGGTCATGAACCTGCTGAGGAAGGCACTGTCCCTACGGTGGGTTTCGTCGGGATCGAGCAGCCAGCGCAGGACGTTGGAATGAGCCTCTTCCGAATGGTGAACACCGAGCACCTCGAGGAAGTCGAGTTCCCGCTGTGGCTCGCTGGCACCTAGCCGGCAGAGCTTGTCGAGTTCGGGCCTGGCTCCGGCGAGGGCGCGAAGCGCCGCAATCTGGGCGGTTCGTTGTTGCCTGACTCGCTGCGAGAGCTCGGCGAGGTGGGATTGCGCGCGTTTCAGCGACTGAGTCGCCACCTCGCGCGGCCGCTCGACTCGCTCCGCGAGCTGCCTCAAGCCGGAACGTGCGTCTTCCAGCGACTGAAGCTCCGCGATGCGCTGTCGCTCCGCCCGCTGTGCGAGAGCGGTTAGGCCGAGGCGTGCGTGCTCTAGCGACTGCACCCCCGTGGCGCGCCGCCGTTCGGCTCTACTCTGCAAGTTGGCTGCTACTCCCCGGAGATGACGCGCCCAGCAATGCGGACGACCCACGAGGCATCTTCGAACGCCCGCTTGGCATCGGTTGCCGTGTAGCGCTCGGTGGGGATTAGGCCCGGCTCTCCGTAGAAGGAAGGCTCCCGTTCGGCGTGCAGCCAGGAAGAGATGGCCGAGATTCGGTCCAGGTCGGCCGAGTCGAGACCGGGGAAGCGTTCGGCCAGGTCTCGAAACAGGCCACCCACGTCGTGCCAGTGGGGAGGCTCCACGCCTGCCTGCCGGAGCATTCCCTTGAGCGCGAGTTCGACGAGTTCCTGCGCTTCCCGGATGACGTCGGAGTGCGCTTCTTCGGCCACGAACACAGCCAAGGCGCGGAGCCGCACGCGTGCCCTGGCCAGGTAGCTTCTCGCCAGGGCGCCGTTCGTCGTCATTGCGGGAACAGGTCGAAGACGTCGCCGGGTTTGTAGTCGGGCTTGAGGTCCCAGTACCACTCGTCGCCCTTCCAGACCCGCTTCGAACCGAGTTCGCGGAGGCGGTCACGGAGGCGATCGAGAGTGCCGGCCAGACAGCCGTCGGGGTCATGGAGGATGCGCGCGTCCTCGGTCATGTCGAGCAGGAGTGGGGTCCCGAGGCGCAGTTCCCGGGGCGTCTTGAAGATCGGCGCCAGACGAGTGTGGATTCCGAGGTCGGCGGCCGTGTCGAACAGCGGTCGCAGCCGGTCCTCCATGGCGCGGAACTCCTCGACCCGGGGGATCCGGCCATCCGGCAGATCGTCCGCCACGAGAAGGAGGTCGATGTCGGAGTCGGCCCTGGGCGTGGCGCGGCCGACCGATCCGTAGACGGCGAGGGCGACCAGTCGGCTCCCGTAGTGCGCCTTGCAGGCCTTGAGGACGGTGTCCAGGAGGTCGTCGTACTGGCTCACCCGTCGCGCGGTCGCGCGGCTCTGTTCGGAGGATCGGCGGACAGCCATGCCTCCTTGATTCTACGGTGGCCGGCCGCGGCCGGCCCCGGCCGGAGCTACACACTGGGTGCGCCGGCCTTCTGGCCGGCCGCAGGCGCCATGCCCCGAAGCGGCGAGCCTGAATCGGTCTTCGTTATCGCTTCGCCTTCTGCGCCCGCTCGATCTTCGCCCACGTATCCCGTAGCGTCACCGTCCGGTTGAACACCGGCGCGCCGGGCGCGCTGTCCGGGTCGACGCAGAAGTAGCCGAGCCGCTCGAACTGGACCCGGTCGCCCGGAGCGGCTAGGGCGAGGCTGGGCTCGAGCCGGCAGTCCTTCAGAACCTCCAGCGAGCCGGGGTTCAGGTGATCCTCGATCTCGCCGGGTGCGCCGGCCGGATTCGGGTGGTTGAACAGCCGGTCGTAGAGCCGGACCTCGGCCGGGATCGCGTGCGCCGCCGATACCCAGTGCAGGGTGGCCTTGACCCTTCGACCGTCGGGCGCGTCGCCGCCTCGCGTCGCCGGATCGTAGGTGCAGCGGAGCTCTGTGACGTTGCCGTCGTCATCCTCGATCACGTCGGTGCAGGTGATGAAGTAGGCGTAACGGAGCCGCACTTCCCGGCCCGGGGCGAGCCGGAAGAACTTCCGCGGCGGATCGCGCCGGAAGTCGTCCCGCTCGATGTAGAGCACCCTGGAGAAGGGCACCTTGCGGGTGCCGGCCGAGGCGTCCTCCGGGTTGTTGATCGCGTCGAGTTCCTCGACGAGGTCGTCGGGG
>WTGL01000061.1 GCA_011523565.1 Acidobacteriota bacterium | reverse complement strand
ACAGAAGGAGCTTCAGCGCTCCGGTGGACCGAACGACTGTCGCTTTCCGCATCACAGTGATCTCCTCTGGTCGAGGTCAGTAGTCAGGCCGGGACCGAGCGGTCGCAGCGCCCTAGAAGTCGAAGCTCAGCCGCAGCATCAGCCGGCGCGGATACTGGTAGAGGGAAGGCACCAGATTACCGTCCCTGAACGCAGCGTTCTGCCACCAGTCCCAGGCGTCTTCGTTCAGGGCATTCAGGACCTGCAGGTCGAGACCGAACGAGGCGTCGCCGCCGAGCGAGAAGTTGCGCCCGATGGCCAGGTCGAGCGTCGCGCTGCCCGGCATCCTCCGGTCGTCCTCCCGCGGACGCAGGGCGACATCGACCCGGCCCTGACCCAGTGGTATCCGCTGGAACAGCGCGTACGGCCGACCGTCCTGGACCTTCAGCACCGCCGCTCCGCGCAGCTTCCAGGGGAGGTCGACCTGGGCCTGGCCCGCGAAGACCCAGGTGCGGTCCGCCTGCAACAGCGCGTCGGAGTTGATGTGGTGGTTCGGATCCGCACCCCACAGGCCCCCGTAGAAGGGCTCCTGCTGTTGTTGGTTGATGTTCTTTGCCGTAAATCCCTCCGACTTCGACCAGCCGAGCGACGCATTCATCCCCCACCGGCCGACCTTCCGCTTGGTCAGACTCACGAAGATGCCCTCGTAGTCCTGGTCGTACCTCGCGCCTGGCGGCGCGTTCGCGCCAGGACCCGGGCTGTTGCCCTTGCGCCGCGTCGGCTCCTCGACGATGCTGTAGAGCGTCATCGTCTCGCCCGTCTCCGGGTTCTCGAACGGTACTTCCTCGTAGACGCCGTCGTCGAGGATGTGCCAGCCGATCAGGTTCGTGCCGCGCTTGACGACAAGCTCCGCGCCGAGCGTCAGCGACTCGCTGATCTGCTGCTCGTAGCCGAGCGCGTACTGGTCGTACTCGGGCGCCTTCATGTTGGGGTCCGGCTCGATCAGGTGCTCGTCCCCGACCGACCGGTAGACGTACCAGGGGCCGGTCCGGTAGTAGCTGAAGGCAAAGACCGAGGGCGGCCGGTCGGGATGGGGGCCGTTCCAGAATGACGTGCTGTTCGCCTCGAAGTACTTGCCGTAGGAGATGCGCAGCACGCCCTGCCGCTCGCCCTCGCCGACTTGATGGGCGATCCCCAGCCGCGGCGAGATGTTCTTCCAGTCGACGAGGTCGGGGTAGGCGGGGTAGAACTCCCCGTTCGTGACGAAGTTGCCCCTGCCACCCCCATGCGAGAGGATCACCTCGTAGGGCGGGATGCCGCCGTTGTCGTGGTCGTAGCGCACACCGAGGTTCAGGGTCGTCTTGCCGCCCAGGTTCCACGAGTCGTCCACGAACAGCCCGAGAGACGTCGAGTCGCTGCCGTAGTAGTGCTGCTGCCGGGTGTAGCGCCAGTAGAAGCTCTCGGCGAACTTCGCGTAATAGAGACCGGTTGAACCCGGGTAGAGCTGCGGCGTCTTCGTCGTCGCGTCGGTGAACTGGACGCCGAACTTGAACTCGTGACTGCCGGCCAGGTCGTCGGCGAAGTGGGTCAGCTTGGCGCTGGAGCGGATCATCGCGGGCCCGTAGTCGTACGGATACCTAGGTCCGCCGACGGTCGTGGGCACCGGCTGGGTGTAGTCCACGAAGGGCGGTTCCGTGCTGCCGGTGACCGAGGCCACGCGGTCGTAGTTGTCGAAGTCGGCGACGTTCATCTCGAAGAACGTCCGGTTCGAGAACACGGACTGCCAGCCGAGCCGGAAGGCAGGCCGGATGCCGAACTCGTGCGTCTGCGCATCCTGCGAACGGAAGGGGTCCGAGGACTGCTGCCAGTCGTAGTCCTCGTACTGGGCGCTGAGCGTCAGCGTGTTCGACGGGTTGAAGGTCCAGTCGAGCTTCAGGGCGGAGCGCTCCCAGAGGTCCGGCAGGACCAACTCTCGAACCGAACCCGGCTCCCCGAGGGCGTCCTCCTTGTACTCGAGCGACAGGAAGTACCACAACTTGTCGCTGACGAACGCACCGCCCAGCGCCAGCGTGTAGTTGTTGAACTTGTCCCGATAGAAGCCGGTCTCCTCGCCGGTCAATCCAGCGATCTTCGGACCCTCTGCGGTCAGCGAGTCGAACTGGCCGTAGTAGTTCAGGCGGCCGTCGAACTCGTTCGTCCCGGACTTCGTCACGATATTGATCGCGCCGCCGGACATGCCTCCGTACTCCGCGGGGGCGCCGACGCCGAGCACCTGGACCTCGGAGATCGTGTCCGGATTGATCCACCACCAGACGCCGCCGTAGTCGTGCATGGCGGAGTTGAGGCCGTCCATGTTCCAGTTGTTCTGCACCCCGCCGCTGCCGTAGACCGAGTACCTCCAGTCGCCGTAGGTCTGGTCGCGCCCCTGGAGCGTCACCCCCTTGGCCATGGCGGCGTAGTCCTGGAAGCTCCGCTTGGTCGGGAGGTCGTCGATGAACTCCTCGGTCAGGTGGGTGCTGATCACGTTGCTCGTCACGTCGAGGATCGGCCGCTCCGAGGTCACCGTGATCTCCTCCGACGTCGCGGCGAGCTGCAGGACCATGTGCACGGTGCTGGTCTGCGAGATCGAGATCCGGATGCTCTCGACCGTCTCGTCCTCGAAGCCGTCTAGCGTTCCGGTGACGGAGACCGTGCCCGGGAGCAGCGCCGTGACGAGGAACTCGCCGTTGACGCCCGTCGTCGTCGAACGGTCGCCGCGCACCAGCGGTCCGTCGACTTCGATCAGGACACCCGGCAGCGGGTCGCCGTTCGCGTCCCGCACCTCGCCGCGGACCGTGCCGACGTTCTGCGCCAGTGCCGGCGCGGCGATGAACAAGAGGAGCAATGAGACGGACACCAACAAACGCATCTTCGACATGGCCACCTCCGGTCTGTCGTCGCCTAGGGAAGAGAGCCTATTCTGTCTGATCGAACAGGGTTGGATCTAGAGCAAAACACTAGAGAACCTTAGGGTTTCTGAGCTCCAGCGCAGCCTCCCGGGCTCGAATAGTCTCGGCTCTGACCTGACTCTCCCGCGTTCCACGAGTTCTCCATTGCTTTCGGCCCGTTCCCGCGTCAGGCCGGTGCTGGCTCCTGTCGTCGTCGCCCTGACGGTCTGCGCGCCGGCGACCGGTCAGGTCGATGCCGAACTCGCCGAACGCCCCTCGATCGCGGCGCTCGCCATCGACGACCCGATCGTCGTCGACGGCCGACTCGACGAGCCCGCCTGGCACAGCGCCGAGGTCGGCGCCGGCTTCCGACAGCGCGAGCCCCGCGAGGGGGCGCCGGCTTCCGAGCGGACGGAGTTCTCCATCGCGTTCACCCCGTCGACGCTCTACGTCGCGCTGCGCGCGTTCGATCGGGAGCCGGGAAGAATCATCGCCAAGGAGATGGAGCGCGACGCCGAGCTCACCTCGGACGACTCCTTCGTTCTGGTCTTCGACACGTTTCTCGACGGCCGCAACGCTTTCGCCTTCGCCACGAACCCGAACGGCGCTCGTCACGATGCCCTGGTCACCGACGAGGGGCGCGACGTCAACACGGAGTGGGACGGTGTGTGGTCGGTCAAGGCTCGACGAACGACCGATGGTTGGACGGCAGAGATCGCCATTCCCTTCGCGACCCTCCGCTTCGATCCGGCGCTCGACCGTTGGGGGCTGCACGTCCAGCGGCTCATCCGCCGCAAGAACGAGGAGGTCAACTGGGCCTATCTGCCTCGTTCCGCGTTGCCGATCACCACGTCCGGCGTGGCCCATGAGGCGGCGTACCGGGTTTCCCTGGCCGGCAGGCTGACCGGCCTCGCCGGACTCCGGAGTTCGCGCAGCCTGGACGTCAAGCCCTACCTGATCGGTTCCGCTTCCGAAGAGCCACGGGCTCGTACTTCGGCGACTGACCTCGACGGCGGACTCGACATCAAGTGGGGACTGAGTAAGTCGATGGCGCTCGATCTCACCTACAACACGGACTTCGCCGAGGTCGAGGTCGACGATCTGCAGGTGAACCTGACCCGGTTCTCCCTCTTCTTTCCCGAGAAGCGGGACTTCTTTCTCGAGAACGCCGGCATCTTCGAGTTCGGCCCTCCCCAGCGAGTGCCGTGGCTGCCCGCCCTGATGAAGGCATTCTTCTCGCGCCGCATTGGGCTCGACGGCGGCGAGACGGTGCCGATGGACCTGGGGGCTCGCCTGACCGGCCGGCTCGGCGAATGGAATCTCGGCGTCCTCGGGGTCGGCACGGGAGAAGCCGATGTCGGGAGCCGGAGCGTGCCGCAAACCGCCTTCTCCGTCGCCCGGGTGAAGCGCAACATCGGCCAGCGCTCCAGCGTCGGCGCGATCTTCACCCAGCGCGATCCCGCCGCCGCAGGAGCGGAGAGCCTCTACGGCTTCGACATCGAGCTGAAGCCGACCCAGCTCCTCCAGCTCAACGGCTACTGGAGCCGCAGCGAGCGCCCGGGCATCGACGGTGACGACGCCTCCTTCGGCGCCGGCGTCGGCTACCAGGGTTCCACGCTCACGACCTCGCTGGACTTCATCGAGTCGCAGCAGAACTTCGATCCGGGCGTGGGGTTCCTGCTGCGCGAGAACTTCCGCCTCTTCAACCCCCGCTTCATCTGGCAGCCCCGGATCGAACGGGCCGGCATCCGCTCCTGGTACGCAGAGGGCGCGCACCGCCGTTTCGAGCGCTCGAGCGACGGACGCCTGGAGAGCGAGGACACCTACGTCTACCCCCTCGGCATGATCCTCAAGACGAACGACTTCTTTGAATTCGGCGCCGTCCGGACGAAGGAGCGGATCTTCGCACCGTTCGAGATCTTCCCCGGCGTTGTGATCCCGCCGGGCCTGTTCGAGTTCGACGGATGGGAACTGCTGTCGGTCACCGACGCATCACGATCGGTGAGCCTGCGGAGTTTCAACAACTGGGGCGAGTTCTACCAGGGCGACTGGGTCTCCCTGCGGCAGACGGTCGGTCTTCGCCTGTCACGCCTCGTTCGTGCCTCCACCACCTGGTCGCACCACGATGTCGACCTGCCGCAGGGGGCGTTCGAGATCAACCTCTGGAGCCAGGGCCTCGACCTGTCGTTCACGCCCAACCTGCGACTGAACATGATCGCCCAGTACAACGACGCCGCCGAGGACCTCGGCGTCAACATCCGCTTTCACTGGATCTACCGACCCGGCGCCGATATCTTCCTCGTCTACAACGAGAACTGGACCGCGCCGTCGCTCAGGGAGCGACGCACGGAGGGCCGGCAGCTCATCCTCAAAGCCACCTACCTCTTCCAGCGCTAGTTGCTAGTGAGGCAGCTACTGGTCCTTCGTCTCCTCCCCGAAGGCCGTGCTCTTGTACTCGCCCTCCTCGGCCCATCGCTCC
>WTGL01000299.1:4645-5391 GCA_011523565.1 Acidobacteriota bacterium | reverse complement strand
GCCGCCGAAGGAAGTCGACTTCATCGCCGCGAGCAGGTCCGAGAAGGAACCGACAGCATTCAGGTCGAGCGGCGCGAGCGGTTCCAGTCCCTCCCCGTCGGCGAACTCGGCCGGGCGGCGCGCGCCCTCCGGGGACTTGGGCGTTGGATCGTTCATGGGAGGCAAGTTCGAAGCTATCGCGGCAGGCAGCGATACATGCCACCCCGGTTCGGCTCGACTCTTGCAACTCGCGCCGTAGAACGCAGCGAAGCAAGTTCTCCGACGTGAGTTGCAGGTGAGGTGGGGGCTGGGGCCAAACATGGAGCCTGCGACAGGTTTGGCGGCGCTTGCTCCGAACGACATTTGTGACCGAGCGGACTCGGCCTGTGACAGGATCGTTACCCAAGGTAAGGCACGTTTCGCCGCCGAACGAGGGAGAGGGCGGACGCGATTCCGCGGCGAGCTTCGCCCCGACTACGCCGGCGATCGGCTGGACCGTTGTGAACTCACGCGAACCCAGGGAACTCGAGCTCCTCTACAGGCTGAGCCAGACCCTTGGCGAGAGCCTCGACCTGCGCGACGTCACCCGGCCCGCGCTCGAGACGCTGGCCGAGCACCTGAACCTGAAGCACGGCACGATCACGCTGCTCAACCGGAAGACCGGCGAGATCCGGATCGAGGTCGCGCACGGTCTGAGCGGCGAGCAGATCGCGGAAGCCCGCTACCGCCTCGGCGAGGGCGTGACCGGCCAGGTGATCGAGACGGGC
>WTGL01000299.1:4129-4635 GCA_011523565.1 Acidobacteriota bacterium | reverse complement strand
GAACATCGTCGGCAACTCCCACGAGATGCAGGAGGTCTACGACCAGATCGCCACCGTCTCGAGCAGCAACACGAGCGTCCTGATCACGGGCGACACCGGCACCGGCAAGGAACTCGTGGCCCAGGCGATCCACTACAACAGCGCCCGTTCGGACCGACCCTTCGTCAAGGTCCACTGCGCCGCCCTTCCCGATGGCGTGATCGAGAGCGAACTGTTCGGACACGAGCGCGGCGCCTTCACCGGCGCGATCCAGCAACGAAAGGGCCGCTTCGAACTCGCCCACACCGGCACGATCTTCCTGGACGAAGTCGGCGACGTACCGCTCCTGATCCAGATCAAGATGCTGCGGGTGCTGCAGGAACGCGAGTTCGAACGGGTTGGCGGCACACGGACGCTACGGGCGGACGTTCGGATCATCGCCGCCACCAACAAGGACCTGTCCGCGATGACCGTGAACGGCGCGTTCCGCGAGGACCTGTTCTACCGCCTGAACGTCTTCCCGATCC
>WTGL01000299.1:2954-4119 GCA_011523565.1 Acidobacteriota bacterium | reverse complement strand
GCGCCGGCTGTCGAGCGCCGTGATCGACATGCTGATGAGCTACCACTGGCCCGGGAACGTGCGGGAACTCGAGAGTTGCATCGAACGCGCGGTACTGGTGGCGAAGGACGATGTCGTCCATCCACACCACCTGCCGCCCACGCTTCAGACCGCCGAGAGTTCCGGCACCGAGCCGCCCGGGAGTTTCCGGTACCTGGTCGAGAACTACGAACGGGACCTGCTGCGCGATGCGCTGAAGAGCTCCCGCGGCAACATCGCCGCAGCGTCCCGCAAGCTGGGCACGACACCGCGCATCACGGGCTACAAGATCAAGAAGTACGGCATCGACCCGAACCGCTATGCCGGGTAGCGACCACGTTTGTCTGTGCCATGCTCGGCCTGCAACAAAATTGTACGGATCGGCTGTCCGTCCCGGTCATGATCCGGCGCGACGTCACCGGCTCGAAGCCCTGACCCGCAACGGTTTGACGGCCGGATTGCTCGGCCCGGCTGCCGTTGGCACCCGTGTTGCTATTTCCACGCGCGACCGGCAACATGCCCTAAAGGAGGCCTACGCCCAATGATCCGGAAGTTCTCGATCCTCGTCCTTCTCGCCACGTTTAGCCTCGTAGCCGCCCCGGTAGCCGCCGACACGGACTACGCCCTCGACTTCGCATCGGCCTACGTCTGGCGCGGCATCACCTTCACCGACGGCGCCGTGTTCCAGCCGTCGGTCACTGCCTCGAACGACAGCGGTTTCGCCATCAACGTCTGGGGCAACCTCGACCTCGACGACGCGAACGACATGAGCAGCGAGTTCAACGAGATCGATCTCACGGCCTCCTACGGCTTCGGCACGGACGCCGTTTCGGCCGAGGTCGGCTTCATCGAGTACCTGTTCCCGAACACGGCGTTCGCCGGCACCCGCGAGGTCTACCTCACGCTTGGCTTGGACATCACCGCCTCACCCAGCCTCTCCGTCTACTACGACATCGACGAGGTCAAGGACTTCTACGCCAACTTCGGCATCTCGTTCGGTGGCGACGTGAGCGACGCCATGGCCTGGAGCGTCGACGTCTCGGCCGGCTGGGCCGGCGACGACTTCGCAGCCGCTTACGGCGGCATGTCCGGCGGCATGTACGACGGCAACGTCACGCTCGGTCTCTCCGGCGGCGCGTGGTCGGCG
>WTGL01000299.1:0-2944 GCA_011523565.1 Acidobacteriota bacterium | reverse complement strand
GTAGCTCACGAGCGGTCCGTGAGCGAGCCGTGACGCGTACTCCATCGCCTCGTCCCGGAAGGTCTCCTCGTCGTAGATGCGATTGACGAGACCGATGCGGCGCGCCTCCTCGGCGTCGATGATGTCGGCCGTGAAGAACAGCTCCTTCGCCACCGCCGGGCCGACCAGGCGAGTGAGCTGCCAGGTCGTGCCCCAGTCGCCGCCGAAGCCGACCTTCGAGTACGCGGTACCGAACCTCGCCGTGCTGGAAGCCAGGCGCAGGTCGCAACTTGCCGCGAGACCCAGGCCGGCGCCCATCGCGAAGCCGTTGACCATGGCGATCGTCACCTTGGGCACAGAGTGAACGAGCCACGCCGCCTCCTGGCCGCGGCGCAGACTGTCGATGCGCTCTTCGGGGGTCGATGGGGCGCTGCTCGACCCGCCCATGCCCGAAACGTCGCCGCCGGCGCAGAAGGCACGGCCCTCGCCGGTGAGGACGATCACGCCGACGTCCGGGTCGGCCGCCAACCGCGGCACTTCTTCCTGAAGGCCCCGGGTGATTTCGGCTGACAGCGCGTTCAGCTTCTTGGGGCGGTTGAGCGTCAGCAGGGCGACGCGATCCTGAACATCGACCTTGAACTCGGGCTCGGACGCGGTCTTCATCTCGGCAACGGTCATTCGGGCTCCTCCAGTCTCTTGATCTTCAAGGGAAGAGCCGGAGTCTAGCGGGCGCTCGCCCGGCACCCGGGTGGCGCGTCTTGGCGCCACCCGTGAACCGAGGGATGCGCCAGACGGGCGCATCCCTCGGAACAGTTTTCGTGTTCGCGCGTTGTAACAGTGAAATGCCGGTGGCCGTGCTCAGGCCCGACCCGCTGGCGGCGCCGAGGAAGCCCCGAAGCACCGCAGTGCAGATGACCGCCACGGTGGACGCGGTCGCGGCGGACCGCGCCCTGGACGACGGAGCGCTCATGGCCCGCGTGAAGCAGGGCGATGAGCAGGCCTTCGCCGACCTGGTCAACCGCTACAAGCACCCCCTGGTGAACTACCTGACCCAGATGACCCGCAGCCGCGAACGTGCCGAGGACCTGGCGCAGGACGCCTTCGTGCGCGTCTACCGTGCAGCCGGCCGGTACCGGGAACGCGGCCAGTTCCAGGCGTTCCTCTTCCGGATCGCCACGAACCAGTTGCGGAGCGAAGCGCGTCGCGCCGCCCGCTGGCGAGGCCTTCTGCCTTCCCTGGCGGCCGAGCACCGACTGCGCTCGCCGGCTCCCTCGCCCCAGAGCACCGCTCTTGGCGCCGAAGCGGTAAACGCCGTGACTCGGGCTCTGAGCCGCCTGCCCCTTCACTACCGCGCAGCCGTGGTGCTGCGGGAGATCGAAGATTGGCCCTACGCCCGTATCGCCGAGACGCTCGGCTGCCGCGAAGGAACGGTCAAGTCGCGGGTGCACCGCGGCAAGACGCTGCTCCGCGACGAACTCAGCGCATACTGGAACGGAGAAGAGAGATGAGAGATCAGCTCGATCTGAAACGCCTGCCCCGCGTCGACGCCTCGGCCGGCTTCACAGCCGAAGTGCTTCGGCGCGTCCGGCCCGACGACGGCCAGCGAGCCGCGCCTCGGTTGCGACTGGCCCTGGCAGCCGCCGCGGTCGTCGTCGTCTCGGCCGCCGCCGGCGCATGGTGGGCGCGGCAGTCGGCGCCCGCCGAACCAACGGTCACCGCAGAGAGCCTTGAACAACTTAGGTCGGAGTACCAGGAACTGAGCCGGGAACTGGAGTCCCTTCACCGACTCGCCGATGACACGCAGCCCTTCGTACCGGTTCCGATCAATCCCCAGGCCGAGGTCCTCTTCGACCTCCGCGACATCGAACCGCTTCCCGTCAGCCTTGCGTCGACGGGGAGCCGCAGGATCCAGTAGGAGCATTCCGTCATGACCACGAGCAGTTTCCTCGTTCCCGGTTCCGCCTCACGCCTCACTCTCGTCACGACCCTGGCCGCAGTTCTGGCGGCAGGTTCGGGCTTCGCAGCCTTCGCACAGGAACCCGAAGAGGAGGAGCGCTCCGTCCGGGTCATGGTGCTCGGGGACGGGCAAGTCGAGGTCGTTGAGGATGGCCAGGACATCCGCGCGTTGGCAGTGAAGCTGGCAGCTTCAGCCCAGGAGGAGTCCCAGGTGGCGCGGGAGTTGGCCGATCGAGTCCGACCGACACTTGCCCTGCATTGGGGCGGCGCGTATCTCGGCGTCGAGCTCGTCAACCTGAACGAGCCGCTGCGAACTCACTTCGGTGTTCCGGAGGGCAGCGGTGTTCTGGTCTCGAACGTCGTCGACGACAGCCCGGCCGCTCGCGCCGGCGTCCAGGTCGGCGACATCATCACCCGCTTCGACGGTGAGGACGTGACGAGTTCCCGGAAGCTGACCACGATGGTGCGGAAGGCGGAGGCCGGAGATCCGGCCGATCTCGAGATCTGGCGCGACGGCAAGGTGGAAACGGTCAGTACGACCCTCGACGAACGGCCACGCCCGGATCTCAGGGCGGGTTCCTACTCGTTCTCCTTCCGTGGCCGGGAGGATCTCGACGGCGACGGCGAGATCGACGTGTTCGTCAGCCCCGAGAACGTGCACGAGAAGATCCAGGAGTACTTCGACGGCGATGAGTGGAAGGAGCGCCATGAGCACGTGCAACGCTTCCTCCACGAACGGCGCCCCGACATGAGGGCGCTGGAGGAACGGTTAGCGACCCTGAAGAAGAGGCTGGAAGAACTCGAGCGCCGCCTGGAAGAGAAGGGGCGCGCCGAAGAGAACTAAAGGACCGCGCCCTCCCACTCGGAGAGCATCGTCAGCAGCCTCCGCATCATCTCGTCCACCTGGCCGGAGTTGATCGAGAGAGGCGGCGCGACCCAGATCGGCAGGCCCCGGGCCATCGCGGGATGGCGGGCGGCGCCGTAGAGCGAGCTGTACATCGCCAGGCCG
>WTGL01000311.1:4969-5401 GCA_011523565.1 Acidobacteriota bacterium | reverse complement strand
GGAGGCGACTTCAACGCCTACGACAAGGACACGGGCGAGAAGATCTGGGAGTTCAACGCCTACGGCCAGTTCTCCTCGTCGATCATCAGCTACATGGAGGGCGGAACGCAGTACGTCGCCACGATGGTCGGTGGCGGCGGGGGCTACGACCGTCCCGGCGAACTGCTCGTCTTCTCGTTGGACGGCGAAGCCACGCTCGCCGAGCCGCCGGAACGCGACTTCTCCATCCCCGAGCAGCCGCCGCTCACCGCCTCTGCCGAGGCGATCGAGTACGGCAACACGCTCTACCACGAGCACTGCGCGCTCTGCCACCGCGGCCTCGGTCAGACCTCGATCGTCGCCTCCGCCTCGCCCGACCTGCGGTTCATGTCCCCCGCCGTCCACGACGACTTCATGGCCATCGTCCAGGACGGCCTGCTGCCGCTCGGCATG
>WTGL01000311.1:785-4959 GCA_011523565.1 Acidobacteriota bacterium | reverse complement strand
CTCTTCGACGAGGAAGCGACGACCGCGATCCACCAGTTCGTCATCTCGAAGGCGTTGGAGTTGAAGGGCGAGCAGTAGCCTTGTGAAGCTCCTCCTCGACTGCGATCCCGGACTCGACGACGCAGTCGCGATCCTCGTCGCGGCGCGATACGCCGACCTCGTCGGCATCACGACCGTCGCCGGCAACGTCGGGATCAACCGGACGACGCGAAATGCGCTGGCCGTCGCACAGATCGCCGGTCTGGACGTGCCGGTCCATCGCGGCGCCGGAAAACCGCTCGCCGGGGAACCCGTGGACGGCAGCCGGATTCACGGCGAGACCGGTCTGGGCAACGCGGTTCTACCCGACCTGGACCGATCCGAAGCCTCGGACGATGCCGTCGCCTACCTCTGCGACACGGCCCGCTCCGTCGACGACCTGCACCTCGTGGCCATCGGTCCGCTGACCAACGTTGCGCTGGCGTTGCGGCGCGATCCCCATCTCCGCCGCCACCTCGCCGGCCTGACCATCATGGGTGGCAGCGCGAGCGCCGGCAACATCACATCCGTCGCGGAGTTCAACATCTGGGCCGACCCGGAGGCCGCGGCCACCGTCTTCGAGAAGGCCGCCCCGGTCACGATGGTCGGCCTCGACGTGACGAACAAAGTGGTCTTCGGCGCCGAAGAGACCGCGCGGATGCGCGCCGTCGACACGCCTGCTGCCGCTTTGGCAGCCGACGTCACGGACTACCTGCGCGACCGCTTCCGCCAGTACGTCGGGCAGTCGATCGTTCCCCTGCACGACGCGACAGCCGTCGTCGCAGTGACCCATCCACATCTGTTTGGGCGTTCGCGTCATCCAGTCGCTGTCGAGGTGCGTGGCGAGCACACCCGCGGCATGACCGTGGCCGACCTCCGGCCGCCAGCGCTGATCGAGGCTATCGGCCCGTCCGAAGTCCCAGCCAGCGACATCGTCTGGGACAGCGATGTCGACGCGGTCAGGAAGCTGATCGTGGAAGCGGTGCTGGCGTGCTAGCCGTCGGTCAGCCGCTCCGCCCGCTGATCCATATCGTTCTGGTGTAGCACCAGATGGTCGACGGAACCGTCGTCGCCTCGCCCGAACGTGATCTGCGCGTCCACAACGCGGGTAGAAGTACTTCGTCTCGGACTCCGGGAACACCTCGAAGCGCGGCTGCCCGGTGAGCTGGACGAACAGCCGGTCACCTTGCCGCGTCACCGTGAAGACGACGTCCTCGGTGAGCCGATAGCGGCCGGCGAAGTCGTCGTAGACCGCCGGATCGACTTCGACCGCGGTCCGCAGCGCCGGAGGCACGACGAGCCGGTAACGCGAATCCAGCAGGTGGAAGCCCAGGTCGTCGACACTGTCGCCGGAGTTCGACAGCACAACGACGCCCGTCCTCGATTCGAGGTCGAACCCGAGGAAGGAGCGGTAGCCGCCGGTACCGCCGTTGTGCCAGTGGAGTTCGCGGCCGTGGCCGCCTCGAATGACCCAGCCAAGGCCGATTCGCATGCCGGGCGCCGGAAAGGCACGGCGTGACTGATGGGTCTCCGCCATCTCCTCCTGCAACGGCGACTCGCCCAAGCCGAGATTCGCCTCGACGAAGGTCAGCATGTCGTTCACCGTCGACCGCAACGCCCCGGCACCGGCGAGAGTCGGAAGATCCCAGTTCGCGACCGGCCGGAGCTGCACGCTGTGGCCGATAGCCAGCCGTTCCCGGTGGGACGGCGAGAGGGTGATCGAGGTGTCGGACATCCCGAGCGGTTCGAGAAGCCGTTCGGAGACCAGCCTCTCGTAGCCCGTTTCCTGGCTCAGAGCGAGGGCGTGTCCCAGGAGACCGGTGCCGAGATTCGAGTATTCGACCTCCGCACCGATGTCCCGCTCCAGCTCGTGAGACGCGAGGAACTCGTAGAGCTGGGCGACCGTGTAGTCGGCGTATGGGTTCCCCGCATCGGCCGGCCGGAAGTTGTTCGGCATGCGCGGCAGTCCCGAGCTGTGCGTCGTCAGGTGCAGCAACGTGATCTCTGCGCCGTTCCGCGTCGGTACATTGACGACCGGCCCGAGCAGCCGCTGCACCGGCGTCTCGAGCTCGAGGGCGCCCTCCCCCGCCAGGTCCGCCAGCAAGATCGCCGTGAACACCTTGGTGATCGAGCCGATCTCGAACACGGTGTCGCCATTCACTGCGGTCGGACTGTCGGTCGCAAGCTGACCATGGGCGACCACGTGGCGGCCGCCCGGGTCGACAACGCCGACGACTATGCCGACGCTCCGCTTCTGCTCGTCGACGCGCTCCGCCAGGATCTGGCGGAGCTCTTCGTCCGACGGCACCGAACCCGCGGACTGGATACCGAAGCACGCCGCTCCCACCAACATCAGGCCGACAAGCGCGATCACCATCGGAGGCGACCCGGAGCGAGAAGGGGCCACTCCCGGGCCGGCCTTCCCCATCTCGAGATCGAAGTGCGCCTGGAGATTGAGCCAGAACCGATCGCTCGTTCCGAAGAAACGCGACAGGCGGGACGCCATTTCTTTAGTCACGGCCCGTTCGCCGTGGACAATCTCGTTGATGCGATGGAGCGCAACACCGATGCTCCTAGCCAGCCGGCAATGGCTCAAGCCCAGTGGTTCCAGGAACTCTCGGAGCAGAACTCGCCCCGGATGAACCGGCTCTAGCACTTTCTTCCCCATCACTCGCTCCTCGCGCTACTGCCAGCCGCCTCCCCGACGCTGTCTCCGGCTCCTCTCACGACAGTTGTTCCAGTTCCCGTCTGGCGCAGTCCAGGATGCCGAGGCGGCGGCACATCGCCTTGACATGGAACGAGTTCACGTCGCCCCGTAGAGAGCGTTGCCTGCTGTGCTGGCCCTTGGGCAGCCTGCGATACGCGCTTCCCCGGTACCGGATCGCCCAGTGGTGCTTCGTCTCCGTTCTCTCATGGCCCGGGGCGCACACCTTAAGCATGGCGAAGATCTTCCTGAGCTGGATCTGCGCCACCCGTCGGCCAGCCGGGGCTCAAGCGGCCGCCAGCCACATCGCGTCCGGCTCGGGAGCGAGCTCGGACAGGGGCTGGTGAAACTTGACCACGTCGCACCTGAACTTCGGGTTCGCGACGCGGGGCAGATCGCTTTGAACCTTGCCGGCGGCCACTTCCCTGCGCGCAGACTCGAAGGTCTCCTCGGCCCACCGGTCGGTGTCGGCGAAGAACTCCTCCACATCTCGCTTGAACGCCCTGAAGTTCGGCGATTCGTCCGCAATGTCGTCGAGCACCAGTTCGATGCCTCGGCGCAGATCCCCGTAGGCATCCTGGAGGGTTCCGCCTGTACCCGAGATCCCGCCCGGCTGAAGGCCGTGGGCGAGGTACACCTCCGTACCGTCGTCGTCCTCGACCGTGACGACGGCTCCTCCGCGCATCTCGACGCCGACGACAAAGTCGCCTACCTCCACCGGAACCTGGAGGGTGAAGAGCAGTGGGTAGGTGGTAACCGCGAGACTCATGGCACGGCACCGTAGCACGAGGCAGGGAGCCTCCGTCAATCGCCCGATGGCCGCGATGAGTCGGCGGATCCGTATCATCCGTTCCCATGTGCGGCCGCTACACGCTCCGCTCGAAGGCTCGGTCCGTAGCCGCCCACTTCGAGCTGGACGAGCTGCCGGACCTGGAACCGCGCTACAACATCGCGCCGACCCAGGACGTTCCCGTAGTCGCACTGAACCGCGAAGGCCAACGCACCCTGGGCACGATGCGCTGGGGCTTCCCACGAAAGCGCGGCGGTCCCCAGATCAACCTCCGCGACGACACCGCCGTCGAAGCGCCTTGGTTCCGAAACCTCCTGAGTCGGAGGCGTTGCCTCGTCATCGCCGACGGCTGGTACGAGTGGCAAGTGCAGTCGGACGGTTCCCGGCTCCCCCACTACATCCGGATGCCCGGCGGCATGCCCTTTGGCTTCGCGGGGGTCTGGAACCGTACTCCCAACGGTCTGGCCTGCACGATCCTCACCTGCCCCGCCGGCGAGTCGATCGCACCGATCCACGACCGCATGCCGGTCATTGCCCAACCGCCGTACGAGCGGTGGCTTGGCGG
This sequence comes from Acidobacteriota bacterium, assembly GCA_011523565.1. Classification (GTDB taxonomy): domain Bacteria; phylum Acidobacteriota; class Thermoanaerobaculia; order Multivoradales; family Multivoraceae; genus Multivorans. The sequence continues at coordinate 882 of WTGL01000311.1, read as the reverse complement.
TCCGCTGCAGGACCCCGACACCCTGGGAGACCAGTTCGAGACCTACACCGGCGAACTCGAGTTCTTTCCCGTCTCGAACCGGGTCGGCAACTACCGC
>WTGL01000311.1:0-775 GCA_011523565.1 Acidobacteriota bacterium | reverse complement strand
CACGTCGGCGCCGGTGCCGGTCGACCACAGGATGGGCACCAGGGCGACGAAGGTCGTCAACACGGTCATCGTGATCGGTCGCACCCGCCGGACGGCGGCCTCGGTCACGGCTTCCCGAAGGTCGCGCAGGGTGTTCATCGTCCCCGCGCTCCTCCGTTCGCCGTAGACGAGGTCGAGATAGAGCAGCATCACGGACCCGGTCTCGGCGGCGAGACCCGCGAGTGCGATCATCCCGACCCACACGGCAACCGACCAGTTGTAGTTGAGCTGGTCGAGCAGCCAGACCGAGCCGACGAGCGAGAACGGCACCGCCGAGACGATGAACGCGGTCTTGATCACCGAGCGGGTGCTCAGATAGAGGAGCGCGAAGGTCAGAACGAGGGTGAGCGGAACGATGAGTAGGAAACGGTCGCGCGCCCGCTCCATGTACTCGTACTGCCCCGACCACAGCAGCGTGTAGCCCGGAGGCAGCGCCACCTTGTCGGCGACCTCCTCGCGGGCGCGACGGATCCAGCCGCCGATGTCGCTGCTCTCCAGGTCGACGTAGACCCATGCGTTCGGCCTGGCGCCCTCGGACTTGATTCCCGGCGGTCCCTCCCGGAACTCGATCGCCGCCACCTGGGCCAGCGGCACCTGGACGCCGCCCGGCGCGGTCACGAGGATCTGCTCCAGGGCTTCCGGGTCGTCCCGCAGTTCCCGTGGATAGCGCAGGTTGATCGGGTAGCGCTCCAGGCCCTCGACGGTCCAGGAGACGTTCATGCCCCCGACCGCCGAC
>WTGL01000112.1:4337-5420 GCA_011523565.1 Acidobacteriota bacterium | reverse complement strand
GGAGCCGTGTTCGAGCTGCTCCGTGTTCGTCTCGTCGCTGACGTCCCAGCCGGCTATCTCGCTCGATTCCGGGGCGCCGCAGGCAACTGCGAAGGCCACCACTGCCGTCAGACCGATCCAGTTACTTCTCGTCATTCCATGGCCTCTCGCATCTTTCTCCGTCGCCGCACGCTCAGGTCGACCGCGAGCGCCAGCCCGATCAGACCGAACTCCAGCCCCCGGACCCAAAGCGGCTGCGCGTAGGGTTGCAACGTGTAGTCGGGAAGGTTCAGCCCGGTCATGTAGCTCAGCAGGATCGCCGCCGACGCCGTCCACGCCCAGAAGCTCGGAAAGAGTACCGCGAAGGGAAGCAGCCAGAGCAGGTACCAGGGGTTGACGACCGGCGACAGCAGCAGCAGAACACCAAACAGCACGTCGCCGCGAGGGATTCCGCGCTGCCCGTTGCGGACGTAGCGTAGGCAGTACCAGCCCCAGAAGGCGGCGAACAGCAGTCCGACGACCAGCCTCGCCCCGGACGGAGCAACCACCGTCTTGAGCAGCGCGAACACCGCCGAGTTGAACTCCCACTCGCGCGCGAAAACCCCGAGCGACAACAGATCCGTGCCTCCACCGATGACGAACGGCAGGTACGCCGCCGCCACGGTGCCGACAAACAGCGCCCAATGCTTCGGCCGCGCGCGCACCAGGACCAATGGAGCCAGCACGAGCGCGAAGGTCTTCGTCGCCACGGCCAGCCCAAGAAGAGCGGCCGCCGTCCAGAACCGGCGGTCGCGCGCGAGGACGACCCCGGCCAGCAGCAGGCAGACGCCGACGCCGTCCGGATGCGCGGTGAAGGCGATCTCCTTGACCACCAGCGGACACCATGCGTAGAGCAGCACGTTCCGTGCGGGCGCCAGACGCAGCAGAAGAAGGACGGCTACCAAATCGACAGCGATCAGGATCGCCTGCAGCACGGCAACGCTCGCTGGCTTGATCCAGTACGCGATCAGAAACACGAACTGCGTGACCGGCGCGTAGATCGTCGGCAATTCCGGGTAGTTGACGCCGTCGAGCACGCCCTGGAACAGCGCCGGCACCGCCGGA
>WTGL01000112.1:3386-4327 GCA_011523565.1 Acidobacteriota bacterium | reverse complement strand
GTCCCAGAGGTAGCGGTAGAAGTCGTCCTCGTAGAACGGACCGCCGACGAGCCCCACGAGGCGGAAGACGACCGCCCAGGCCAGCAGGCGGCGAACCGGGAACGGTTCGCCGGTCCTCAGGAAGCGGTAGAACAGACCGAAGACCGGAAGTCCGGTCCAGGCGACGAGCAAGAAGAACCAGCCGAGTTCGGGTTCGCCCGGCTGGCGCGCCAGCAGCGCGAGGCCCGTGTAGCCCAGGGCGCACCAGAGACCGACCCCGTCTACGAATCTTCTAGCGGTCAACCCACTCCGTCCAGCCGGACCCGCGGTGGCCGAAGTCGAAGACCTCCGGGTGCAGCAGCTCGGCCAGGATCTCGGCCGACTCGACGACCCGGGGACCCGGCCGGTTGAAGTACTGGTTGCCGTCGGTCAGGAAGACGCGGCCGTTACGCACCGCGGAGAGCTCGGACCAGCCCGGCTGGGCGGCCAGCGGCGACATCTCGGCCGCCGTGCGCGGGATATCGAAGCCGCAGGGCATGACCGCGATGACCTCGGGATCGGCCTCGATCACCCGCTCGAACTCGAAGTAGCCCGAGTGCTTTCCCGCCTCGCCGAGCATGACCCTGCCGCCGGCGATCTCGACCAGTTCCGGCACCCAGTTCTCGGCGTGCATCAACGGATCGATCCACTCGATACAGGCGATCGTCGGGCGTTCGGCGAGTTGGATCGAGCGCTCTCGGATCGAGTCGAGGCGAGCCGTCAACCCGGCGTTCAGCCGCTCCGCCCGCTCCGGGCGGCCGAGGGCCGCGGCCACCGCGCCGATGTCGTCGAACACGTCGCCAAGGTCCATCGGCGCGAGCGAGACGATCCGCGGCTCGGACGACACGAGCTCGCACACGGCCTGCTCCACGTCCTTCAGGCTGACCGCGCACACCTCGCACTGGGTCTGGGTCACGATCACG
>WTGL01000112.1:558-3376 GCA_011523565.1 Acidobacteriota bacterium | reverse complement strand
GACCCGATAGACGGAGAGAGCGTCCGCGACGATCGCGCGCACCTGGTCGTCGATCGCGCGGCTCGACCCGTCGACGTCGACCTTCGAGGACGAACACACTGGCAGCCTCTCCACCGACGGCGGGAAGTCGCATTCGTGCGAGCGGCCGACCATGCAGTCCTCGAAACCGAGCGCGCACACAATCTCGGTGGCGCTGGCAATCAGCGAGACGATGCGGGGCTCGCTCAACCGACGACCGCCTCGGCAGGAACCGGGGAGCCCGCCGGCAGCAGATCGCAGAAGCCGAAACCGTCCCGCTCCGTCACTTCGCCCAGATCGACCGCGATCGACCGGTCGAAGATCGGGCCATCGAACACGAAAGTGTGAAACTCGCCGTTCTCGCCGCACGGGTCGACTCCCGCCGGAAGATCGGCGAGGAAGTCGTCATCGAAGGCACGTCCGGCGAAGGAGACGGGCAGAACGGCCGGGTTGACGCAGACGGTGAGAGCGAGGAAGCCGTCGGCGATGAACGTCCGCGCCAGTTCGCCCGTGGGCGTGTGCCAGATCGGGAACTCGCATTCCAGGCCAGCTTCCGCGAGCTGGCGGACGCGGTACTCGCGGAGATCCTCGAGGAACAGGTCACCGAAACCGACCCGGCTGATTCCCCCTTCGCGGAGCTTCGCGAACGCCTTTCCCATCTCGCGCTCGTACACGACGTTCGAGGGCTCGGGCGGCACGACGACCTCGGTCAGCGGAAGGTCGATCGAGTCCGCCTGCTCGCGCAACAAGGAACGCCGGACGCCGTGCATGCTGACCCGGTCGAAGGCGTCGGTCACGGTGGTGATCAACTCCACCACCTCGAACCGCCCCTGCCGGCGCAGTTCCTGAAGCGCCAGGCAACTGTCCTTGCCGCCGCTGAAGCAGAGTGCGATCGGTTCAGGCATGAGCGAGCCCGGCAGCCTACCGTCTTCCCTGCAGCAGAACCGCCGCCGCGGGCAGCACCGTCACCGACGCCAGCAGGCACGCCGGCAGGCCGATCAGCATGACCGCCGCCATGGTCTCCAGGCCCGGATGGTCGGTGAACAGCAGGATCGAGAAGCTGGCCGTCGTGGTCAGCGTCGTCATCGCGATCGCCCGTCCGACCGACAGGGCAGCCCCGCGAATCGGCTGGGCCGGATCGTCCAGGAACCGGTGGACGACGTGGATGCCGTCGTCGATGCCGAGGCCGAAGATCAGCGGCAGCACGAGCCAGGTCATCACGTTGAAGGGAATGCCGACCCAGCACAGCACGCCCAGGGTGAACGGCACCGCGACCAGCACCGGCAGCACCGCCAGCAGGACCGAGGCGGGCCGCCGGAAGTCGACGCAGAGGACGAGCAGAACGAATCCCAGGATCGAAAGGGCGATCCACGGGATCCACGGCCGGTCGCCGATCATCATTCCTTCCACCACCGCCAGCAGCCCGCTCGCGCCTGGGTCGATCGCCTGCACCACTTCCCGCTGACGCCGGGCCAGGGCACCGTCTGCCTTCGAGTCCGTGGCGTAGGCGTAGACCAGGAACTCGCCGGTGGGCGCGATGAACTTGTCGCGCAGCCCGGGCGGAAGCGAGTCGATGTCCGGTGGGCCGGCCGACGCCGTTCGACGGAGCGCGCCCACCGCCAGGGCCCGGGGATCGCCCATTCCCGGGGCGGCCCCGACCGTCCTACCCCCGGGGCCGAACACGCGGTGCAGTGCCGCGGCCCGCTCCGCCAGGTCAGCCGGCAGGATCGTGCCGAGGCTCACCGTCTCGCTGAACAGTGGATGACCGTCCAGCCGGGCCGCGAACTCGCGCGCCTCCTCGAGACTCCCAGCAGCCAGGATCCACGGAGCGCCGTTGGTGCCCAGGACCTCCTGGATCCGGTCGACCATCGCGATGGCCGGCACGCCGCGGTTCATGATCCGCTCCAGCCGTGTCTCGACCTGCAGTCGGGGCAACCCCGCAAGGGCCGCCGCCAGCAGGACGGCGCTCACCGCCAGGCAGCGCACCGGATGCTCCGTCGCCCACCGCACCACGGACGGGAGGCCGGGAACGCGGACCGGCGTCGCGCGCACAGCCGGGGACTCGGCTGCCGTCTCGACCCGCCGGCGGTGCCGCCGCTGCCGCAGCACCCAGACCGCGGGCAGGATCAGCAGCGTCAGCGGCAGGCAGAACAGCAAGCCCAGCCCGCCCGAGAGACCTAGGTGGAGAGCCACCGGGTCCGGCGCGGTCGCCGCGATGAGGAACGCCCCGGCCGTCGTGATGCCCCCGGCGACGACGCCACGGCCGGCGCCGGACAGGGTACGCCGCAACGCCTGTTCGAACGAACGACCATGAGCCAGCTCCTCTCGCTGGCGCACGAACAGGTGGACGGCGAAGTCGATGCCGAGACCGAAGACGGTGACGCCGAAGAACGTCTCCATGACCGTCAGCTTCCCGGTCAGGACGCCGACGGCGCCCAGGGCGGCGCCAATCGCGAGGATCAGAACGGCGGCCACCGACAGCATGCCGCCTGGTCGCTTCTCGACGATGCGGAAGAGAAGCAGGACGAGCACGAGGCTGATCGGCGTCAGGCGCTTGATCGCGCCTAACGTCTGCTCCTGGTCGCCCGCCGACAGCGCCGGCAGGCCCGAGAAGCCCGCCGTCACCCCGGAACCCGCCAGAGCGCTCTCGATGGAGGCTTCGATCTCGAAGAACGGGCTCTCGCCGACCTCTTCCGCCAGCGGGTCCTTCGCCATCTTGATCTCGACGAGGCGGGCGCCGGGCACGCTGGCGGAAGAGGTGGGCGAGAGCCCGTTCTTCGAGATCGAAGCCGCCATCGAG
>WTGL01000112.1:0-548 GCA_011523565.1 Acidobacteriota bacterium | reverse complement strand
AGGCCGCTCGACGAGCCACGGCGCCTGCTCCGCGAGCCACTCGAGCGGCAGCGGAGGCCGGGCGGCGGCAACCGACGGCAGCGCCGACGCGGCCTCGATCGTGCGGTCTACGGCCTGATCGAGTCGCTCCTCCTCCCCCTCGAGCAGCACCAGGAGCAGACCGCCGAGCTCGTACTGCTCGGACATCTCGAAGTAGCGGCCGACGTGCTCGTTGCCGCGGTTCATGACGCCCGTGAACGTGAGATCGACCGTTGTCGCCGGCAGCAACGCGGCCAGGGCGAGAGCCGGCAAGACCGCCCAGGCGATCGCGTTCCACGGAGAGCGGATCGTCCATCGCGCAACCGCGTCGAGTGCCCGTCTCATGCTCATGGAACGCTGCTACAGTCCCGCGCGCCAGTGGCCTTGCAGATGAGGCCCGAAGAACGAGGAGAAGAGATGAGATTCGGCATCATGTTCGCCAACACCGGCCCGTTCGTCGACGGCCCGCCGGCCGCGGGTCTGGCTCAGGCGGCCGAAGCCGCCGGCTTCGACTCGCTATGGACCGTGGA
>WTGL01000278.1 GCA_011523565.1 Acidobacteriota bacterium | reverse complement strand
CGGCGCTTCGACGACGGATCTGGGCTACGTGATCCGCGTCACGGACACGGCGACGGGTGTGGTCCAGGAGTACCGGAACGAGCCTGGGCGACCGGCGGCGGCCCTGACGGACGCCAAGGCGTTTCCAGACAGTTGTCGGCCCTAGAGATTCAAGGCTGTGAGCGCGTCCGCCTCCTTCACGGATACAAGGACGTGCCCCTAGGTAGCAAATGACCGAGAGCCTCACCAAGCTTGTCCAGAACGCTCTAGAGCAGGAGACGGACGCAGCAGTAGACGAACTCCTAGCGAAACGCATTCGCGGCCAGCTAATCGCTCAAGGCGTGGACGCCGACTCGTTTCCCATAGATGCTCTGATTCATCACATCCGCTCCGATTCGGTCAATGACTTCGTCTGGGAAGGAACGGATGAGCACCAGGCTGTAACACTCGACCTTCATGACGTGGCAGACGAGATCCTAGATCTCGCAGACTCCGTTGACTTGGGTGAATCCGTGACTGCTTTCGCTGAGGACTATGCCAGCGGCGTCCTTACTTCTCTCATGGAGGACTGGCCCGAGCAGCGAGCCCACGAAGACGGAGTCCTCTCCGGTTTCCGGGAGCGTCTAGTGCTGCTATGGAATCAGCCGCTCACGCTCTTCCGCGTCCTCCTGACGTGTTCGGCGGAGTGCTTCGACGAGTATGCTGCCGTGCTAGGGCGGTCTAGGAAGCCCACGAAGGGCGATGACGTGCGACAGGCGCTCTTCTACGTGTTCGGCAGGATGCTTCGCACGGCTACCGCCGTTCGCATCTTGCTTGAGCACGGCATAGCGGACGAAGCGTATGCACGCTGCAGAACGCTCTATGAGCTCCTCGTCGTAGGATCGTTCATCTCACATCACGGCGACGAGGCCGGTCGCCGCTATCTCGACCATGACGCCGTCATGCTATGGAAGGGTCTGAAGAGGGAGATCAAATGGGGAGCAGAGGCGGTCCCGGAGAGTATTCGCGGCCCCATTGAGGCCAACGCTAGGGCAGCTATCCGCAAGTATGGCAAGTCCTTCGGCCATGGCTACGGGTGGGCTAGCAAGTTCCTGAAGAACAAGTACCCTAAGCTCGAACAGCTTGCACGGGAGACCCTGTCAAGGGGCGAGCCACCAGGCCACCCGCCGTTCTACGGCGATTCGAGTCTTCAGGTCCACGCCGGAATCACGGGAGCCATAGGTCTGGCCGCGGGAGGCGAGGGGCTCCTTGCTATCGGCCATAGCAATCACGGGCTTGAGGAACCCCTCATCACTGCATCAGGCTACATCGCCGCAGCGTCAGCACTGCTCCAAACACATCTGCCTTCTCAAGACCCGATAGAGAGGATCGTCTACGCCGAGACCCTTGCTCAGCTAGCGGAGAGGATCGCTGAAGAGGCGATGGCGTGCGCCGAAGAAGTGGAGCGCGAGACCTTCCGCCGCAGAAAGCTCCGCGAAGGGAGTTAGGCCCCCGTTCAGGAGCGCGGTGCGCCCACCGATCCGGCGCAGACTGCTCCAAGAGCAGGTTCCGTAGAGTCGTGTCCGTGGAGAACGCCTTGACCGTCACGCCGCGACCTCGCCCCAAGGCACGTTAACGCACCCACGCGGCTCCACGATCCGCCCACGAATCCGGCCGTAGATCTCAGGCTTCTCTCGGCACTAACCCTCGGCGTTGCGACGTACTTCTCCCGTGCTCGGAGGTGTCGCTCGATCAGCCGAAGATCGCCTCCAGGCGGGCCCGCATGACTCGGGGGTCGACCTCGACTCCGGTCCAGTAGCGGATCCCGCTCACACCCTGGTTGACGAGCATGCCGAGCCCGTCGAGCACGGTGCAGCCGCGTTCCGCGGCCGCCTCGAGCAGGCGGGTTCTGGGCGGGTTGGGAATCACGTCGGCGACGACCATCGCCGGTCGGAGGGAGTCGAGTTCGAGCGGCAGTTCGGCGTCCACATCCGGGAACAGGCCGATCGACGTGGCGTTGATGGCCACGTCGACATCCGCCGCCAGCCGGTAGGCGCCGCGCCAGCGTTCGAACCCGGCCCGGGTCGCCGTGTGGTGGGCGATGTGCCGGACCAGTTCTTCGCCTCGTCCGGGGGTGCGATTGACGATCGTGATCTCGGCGGCTCCCGCCAGGGCGAGTTCGACCGCGATCGCCCGGGCGGCACCGCCGGCGCCGAAGATGGCGACTCGCTTGCCGGTCGCCGGCGTTACTTCCTCGAGTGAACGCAGGAAGCCCTTGCCGTCCGTGTTCTCGCCGATGAGACGGCCGTCGCCGTCACGCACGACGCAGTTGACCGCGCCGATCAGGCGGGCCGACTCGCCGAGGCCGTCCAGGTGCTCGATCACCGCGACCTTGTGGGGCAGCGAACAGTTGAATCCGGCCCAGCCCATCGCGCGGGCACCGGCCACGGCCTCCGCCAGCCGGTCCGCCGGTACTTCGCAGTTCAGGTAGCGCCAGTGCAGGCCGTGGTGACGGAACGCAGCCTCGACCATCTCGACGGTCGGATTCTCGGCCGCAGGGTCGGCAAAGGAGCCGACGATGTTCGGGAGGAAGTCCAATGGTGTCGTTTCTCAGATGTTGTTCAGAAGGTGTGCCGCGATGTTCTTGGCTGGACCGATGCCGCGAGGGTGACCGACGCAGAAGATGAGTTCAAAGAGTACGGACCCCCTTGAGTTCCTGAGTTCCGCTGTGTCAGCGAGGAGCCGCTGCCCGAAGACCTCCGAGAGACGTTCTCGGTAGATACGGGTCAGGCCAGAGATGCCCGGGGTTCGCGTCGTGTCTGCTGATCCCCAGAGATTCTGTTGCGGTCGGGCCGGTAGAGACCTCGCCAACTGTCGTCTCCGTACACAAGATCGAGGCGCTCGACCCACTTTCGCGAGATCTCGTCGGGTTCGCGTGACCGTGGCAGGAGGCGCGCGACGGCGCTTACGGGAAAGAGAATCCAGGTGTCGAAGCACTCGAGGCTAAGCTACGTGAGCCAGCGTCGTCATGGCGACTTCAGTCGCGAACGGATCGAGGAAGAGTACGCCCCGGACGTTGTGGACGGGCCTGAGCCCCTTAAGGTAGGAGTTCGCTTCCGCGTTCTCCACTTGGACGCCGCGTTGCGGGTACTCGGCGCCAAGCTGCTCCAGTTGATCGCAGCGGCTCTGGTTCTTCTCGACGAAAACCAGCCGGTCGAACGGCCGATCGCGAACCTCCAACGCCCTCCTCGCTGAGCCTGCCAAGAAGTCCTCCGTACCCTCTTCCGAGGCTCGCAATTGGACGTCGCCAGTACCGGCGAACGCGTCGATGTACCAGAGTTGAAAGGGCTGCTTCTTGAGGGCAGTCGTGTACGCGTTGAGGTAGCGCTGCAGGATGTCCAGCTTCTCCTTCGTCCACGCTCCCCCGAAGCCCTCGCCGCGGCGACTCCTCGACCGTGCCATCCGGTTTGGGCCCCGTCGTCTGCCGGTCAGTTCTTAGGAAACTCGTCGTACGTCCTACCTCGGAGCAGGCGTCCGTTGAGGTGCTTGCGGGCGCCTCCCCACTGCTTGAAGAAGAAGGGAACGCCGTCTCGGCGGCACTGGTTCAGGACGCCCAGAACCCATTCTTCCTGCATGGGACGAGCTCCGGGCCCGCTCTCGCCGCCGGCGATGACCCAGTCGATGGAGCTGAGGTCGAAGTCGCCGAGGTTCTCGAGGAGGGGTTCTATGGAAGCGAAGCGGACAGCGGCGCGCGTTTCGCGGAGAGCGTCCAGTCTCGGCAAGCCTTGACGGCGGTTCTCCACGCTGACCCCGAACCACACATTGGGCAAGTCACCCATCCAGGAGAGCCTGCCGTTCAAGAGAGAGCGCATGCGGTCGTGGCGCTTCGTGAGCACCTGGTAGGTGTGCCGGCGGACGTCCTTCATCACCCGACCCACGTCCGCGATGTAAGCCTCTGGCACCTGCGGGTGGAAGAGGTCGCTCATCGAGTTCACGAAGACGCGGCGGGGCCTGCGCCAGCGTCGGGGCTGGTCCAGCTTGGCGGGTGCGAGCCGAAGGTCGAAGCCGTCCTCAAAGGGGTGCCCAGGCACTCCGCGGAAGCGCTCAGTGAATCGTTCCGCGTAGCAGTGGGCGCAGCCGGCACTGACCTTGGTGCACCCGAGCACAGGGTTCCAGGTGGCGTCGGTCCACTCGATCGTGCTGTTGTCGGCCATCGCGGCCTCCACTTGACGTTGGAGGTCAGGTTCGTCTCTGGCGAGTTGACAGTAAGCGGAAACAGGGCGGAAATCAAGCCTGAGCGGCTACCTCCCAGCACGGGTGACCGGAACGAAACAGGGACGCTCAAGGCGTCCCTGGGGTCAGAACGATCGGGTGCCGTGTTCCCCTGTCTGGGCAGCGGCCCGATGGGTCGTTTCAACGTAGGCTACCACTGGCTGTCCCGTAGACTCACCCTTCTTGCCTGGAGGTGTCCGATGAAGAGAAGATACCCGCTCGCCCTCCTGACGTTTCTGGTCTTGGTTGTGGCCGGCTGTAGCGTCCGGCAACTCGCCGATTCTGCCGCCGGTGTCGGCGTGCAGGAGGTGGCAACGGCTCCGACCCACCTGGGAGGCTGCATCCTGCTCGACCCGAAGGGTGATGTCCCCGGGGACGTGTACCAGCACGGCGATGTGGTTGCCACCGAAGCGATGCCGCCGTTCACGAAGGAACTGCAGGTCTACGGGCTGAAACTGGCGGCCCGCGACGACATCTCAGACGACTACATGCGCCTCGTCGCGAGGACGATCGCCGAGTCGTTTCCGCGGGACGCCGGGCTCGACGCCGATCTCCAGCGCGAACTGCTCGCGAACCACTATCGCTACAACGCCCTGATTCCGGTGCCCCTCGGGTACGACTACAGCTTCATGGACGAGGCCGACGAGCAGTGGGCCGCGATCGAGCGCGACAACTCGGTCTGCGACGTGATCATGCAGGACGTTCCCCAAGGCCAGGTGATGGAGGTGGTCGAGCACATCCTCCACTACGTGACGGACATCGGCGAGGAACGGGGAAATTGAGCCTCGTTCCGGGCGCGCTGGAATAGCGCCCGGAACCGGCCAAGTTACACGTTGCCGGTCCTTTACCGCCCGCAGGCGGGGTAAAGTATGCGGTTTGCATGACGATTCTGCTCCAGAACCAGCCGGAGCCTTCACGAGGCGATGTCGACCCGCTGTTCCGCGAGGCGGAGCAGCGGGCTCGTGCGTTCTCCCTGTTTCCGGAGGCGGATGACAGGCAGGTCGGCGACGGCGGCGCGCGCATCGGGGGTTTGATCTCCGAGCGGCGCATCCGCCAGACGCTCAAGCGACTCTCCCGGCTGGAGGTCGACGAGTACATTCTCCGCACGGTGGCCCCGGCCGAGGATCCGGGTCGCGTCGGCACCGGCGCGGTGCTGGCCGCGACGAACTGGGAGCTGGTTGAAGAGCGCAACCATGGCCCGCTCTACGCCGCTGTGTTCGAG
>WTGL01000069.1:4964-5476 GCA_011523565.1 Acidobacteriota bacterium | reverse complement strand
GCGAACGAGGGTGTTGTCGTGGATGCAACTGCCGCAGAGCATGCCGCCGGCGCCGGCCGCCAGGTAGGCGATGCGCAGCGGCTGGGCGGAATCGCTCACGAGGAGAACCTGCCGTTCACGGGATAAAACGCCTTACCCGCTCGGGCGCGGGCGGCCTGCTCAGCAGCGAGCCGACGATCATGGCCAGGGTCGAACCCGCGAAGACGACGGCGACCGGCATGACTCCGGTGCCGCCGACACTGTAGTCCGCGTCGCCGATGCCGCGGACGAAGAACCAGGTCCAGAGCGCGATCACGGTGAGGATCGCCGCGCCCGCGCCCGCGGCCGTGCTGCGCCGCCAGTAGAGCGCCGCCACCACCACCGGCAGCAGGGAGGCGAAACCGGTGAACGACCACACCGAGAGCGCGAAGATGCTGCGCTCGGCAACCAGGGACAGCAGGAACACGGTAGCCACGATCCCGACGACGAACAGCCGGCCCAGCCGCACCTGGCGTGCCTCGTCCAGGTCGCCG
>WTGL01000069.1:4505-4941 GCA_011523565.1 Acidobacteriota bacterium | reverse complement strand
ATAGAGGACGACCGGCGCCTTGAAGGTCGCCGCCCGCTTCGCCGACAGCCAGTGGGCGAAGATGTGGGGAAAGGTCCCCACCGACAGGGGAATCAGCGTGTAGCTGAGCAGTCGCAGCGGGTGGATCGCTTCACCACGAACGAGAAGCTCCGGCCGGCTCTCCGCGACCCGGTCGAGGGCCTGACCAACCCCCCCGAGGCTGGTGACGATCAGGACCGCCGTCACCGCTCCGAGCAACATGAACATCGCGGTCTGGAACGTGTTCACCCAGGCCGTGCCGCGGAGTCCCCCGCTCGTCACGTAACCGATCACGACCCCCGACACGAGGAGACTGCCGAGCCACGACGGCGCCGCCCCGTCCGTGATCTGCCCCAGCACCACACCGCCTCCCATGACGCCGATCAGCAGATAGGGCAGGAGCAGCAGGACGAGCACG
>WTGL01000069.1:2584-4495 GCA_011523565.1 Acidobacteriota bacterium | reverse complement strand
GACGAAGAGCAGGAGGCCGATCCGGTCCGAGCCCCAGCGGGCGCGAACGAACTGCACCTGGGTCAGGAGCCCGAGGCGCCTCCCCACGGCCCAGACGCGCGTGCCGACGAAGAAGAAGACGATCGGCACCATCAGGGCCGACGACGACGCCATCAGGGAGAAGACACCGATGCCAATCCGGTAGGACTCCGCGGAAGCGCCGAGCAGGGCGAACGACGTCATGTGCGTCCCGAACAGGGTCATCAGCAGCACGAACGGACCGATGGTCCGGCCGGCGACAAAGAAATCCTCGCCGGTCGCGGCCAGCCGGCGGTTGCTCCAGACTCCGATCACCAGAACCGCCGCAAGGTAGGCGAAGATGACGGTGAGAGTCACCTCCGGTCCACCCCGTCGTCATCGACCTCACCGGCCAACTCGTCGAGCACATCGCCGGGCCAGGCGACCCGCACGAGCCGCCACATCGCCAGGACGACCACCGCCGAGAACAGGACGTGGTACGTCAGACCGACCGGCAAGCCCAGAAACCGGCCCGGATCGTTCCAGAACCACAGGTCGTTGTGCAGCAGGTACAGCGCCGGCAGCGCGGCGTAGGCCGTGACCCGGGCTGCTCCAGCCGCCATCGGAATCGCCCGCCCGCTTCCGGCTCAGGTGGCCTGAAGCGGCTGCGCCGCCGCCTCGGGCGCACCCACCGCCCTGCCGCCCCCGGCCGCGGCGAAGGTCGCCATGTCCTCGAACATGGACGTGAAGTCCAGTTCGAACACGTCGCCGATCAGGATGCGGGTGACCTTGCTCTGATGTTGCGGGTAGAGCCGCAGGAAGGCGCCGACGCTGAAGTTCGGGTCGTAGAAGACGTTGACCAACTGCCGCACGGCCTCGACGCCGCGCATCAGGAGGGGCTGGAACGCTCCCAGGCGGTCGCCGGAAGGGTCGTCCGCGGCGATCGCCCCGATCGCGGCTTCGGCAGCCATCTCGCCCGACTTGAGCGCCAGGAAGACGCCCGACGAGTAGACCGGATCGATGAAGGAGAACGCGTCGCCGATCGCGATCCAGCCGTCGCCCGCCATCTTCTCGATCCGGTAGGAGAAGTCCTTCATCACGGAGACCGGCCGGCACTGGCGAGCCGGACGGATCCGCCGCTCGATCTCGGCGCAGTTCCTGACCTCCTCGAAGAAGATCTCGTGCGGTCTGCCCTCGCGCTTCCTGATCAGCGTGTCCATCGGTCCGACGACGCCGACGCTCACCACGTCCCCGGCCAGCGGGATGTACCAGAACCAGCACTCTCCGGACTTCGTGTGCAGGATCAGGGTCGCCCCTTCGTCCTTCCCCTCGTCCCGGATCGCACCTCGGAAGTGCGTGTAGATCGAGGCATGCCGCAGGCCGTAGTCGACCCGGCCGAGATCGAGCCGTCGCGCGAGCAAGGCGCTCTGACCCGTGGCGTCGATCACGACCCGGCTGAGGAGCTCCATCGGCCCGCCGTTGTTCGCCGCCGCGGCGCGCACGCCGACCGCACGGCCGTCCTCGAACAACACGTCGCGGACGTTGACGCCACGATGAACCTCCGCACCCTGCCCGGCCGCCGTCTCCATCAAGAGCTCATCGAATTCGGAACGTCGCACCTGCCAGGTACGGGCGCTGTCGTCCCCCGGCCGTTCCTTCTCGAAGTAGAACGGCATGGACGCCTTGCCTGTCTTCGTGAAGAACTGGACGGAGTGCTTCTCGACGAAGTGGCTCTCCTGCATCGCGCGGAGCGCTCCCATCTTCTCGAACACGCCATGGGTGTCCGGCATCAGCGACTCGCCGATCTTGAACACCGGTGCGGCCTCCCGCTCGAGCAGGAGCGTGCGCAGGCCGCCACGCGCGGCGATCGCCGCCGCCGCCGAGCCGCCCGGACCGGCGCCGACAACGATCACG
>WTGL01000069.1:0-2574 GCA_011523565.1 Acidobacteriota bacterium | reverse complement strand
ACCCGACAGGCCTCCGGCGCGTAGTGCCTATGTTGTAGCCTGCGCCCATTACTGGCTCCTGTCGGACCCGAGTCGTTCGTGTCCGCCTGTCCGTAGCCTCGAGAGGTACCTGCCGATGCGCTTCACTCCTGCCCCACTTCTTACCGTCAACCTCACGCTGGCCCTCATTGCCGGCGCCGCATCAGCGCAGGATCCCGATGACCCGGCCGATGTCGTGACGGACGAGATCACCGTTACGGCGCAGCGGATCGAGGAGTCGCTGCAGGATGTGCCGATCTCCGTCGTCGCCGTCTCCGGCGAGGAACTGGAGCAGCAGGCGATCCTCGACGTTCAGGGGCTGGCCGGCGCGGCGCCGGGCGTCGTCGTTTCGAGTCAGAGTTCGACAACCGGAGAAGTCTCCCTGGTCATCCGCGGGATCGGCTCGAACACGTTCGGGCTGGGCACGGAGTCGACCGTCGGCTACTACATCGATGGCGCCTACCTGCCGCGGCCGCAGGGTTTCGTCAGTCCCTTCCTCGATCTGGAGCGGGTGGAGATCCTGCGCGGCCCGCAAGGCACGCTGTGGGGCCGCAACTCGACCGGCGGCGCGATCAACCTCGTCACCCGCGCCCCGGAGGGCCAGTTCAAGGGGCGTCTCTTCGCCTCGGCGAGCGACTTCGCGGCACCCGAGAGCGCATCCGGCCGCCGCTACGGCCTGTCGCTGACCGGGCCGCTGACCGAGAAGGTCTGGGCGCGGGCATCCGCTTCCACGACGACGGTCGAGGACGCGACCTGGAACGATCATCTCGGTCAGGGCAGCGACGCGAACGACGGTCTCTCCTTCCGGGCCGGCCTGACGTTCCTGCCCTCCGACACGCTGACGTTCACGCTGCGGGCGGACGGCACGGACGACGACAGCCACGGCAACTTCCACCTGAAGCCGGGCGACGTCTCGCCTCTGAGCCTGGTCGGCACGCTCAGCCGGTTCTACGGCTTCGAGAACCCGCTCGACGTCCACCGGATCGCCGCCAACATCGCCCCGCTGTCCCCTTACGAGGAGAACGGGGTTTCGCTCCATGTGGACAAGGTGCTGAGCGGCGGCGCGGCGAACCTGACCTCGATCAGCAGTTGGCGGGACTTCGCTTCCAGCCGCCGGGCGGACGTGGACGCGATGCCGGTCGACTTCGTCGAGAACGTCGGGGACTACGAATCCGAGTGGTGGTCGCAGGAGTTCCAGGTGAGCGGCGACCGCGACCGGGCGCGCTGGATCGCCGGTCTCTACGCCTTCGGCGAAGAAGCGAACGCCGCGACCGACACGCGCACGGATTCCGCCCTGTTCGGGGTCTGGCTGTTCGCCAACAACCCGGGCATCTTCCTGTTCAATCCAGCGGACTTCTGCTCGCTCGGCTTCTTCGCCCCGCCGACGGTCTGCGGTCCGGCCTACTACGGCGCCCTGGCCCCCTTCCTCGGCCTGCCCCTGCCCGGAACGGTGGCTTCCGCCAACGTGTTCAACACCGTGCTCGACAGTTCGTCCTGGGCCGGCTACGGCCAGGTCGACTGGCGTCTCGGCGAGCGCACCACTCTCACCACGGGCCTCCGCTACACCAGCGACACGAAGGAACACAGCCAGACGACGATCGATTTCGTCACCTTTCAGCCCGCCACCGAGACGCTGGAGGACTCCTGGAGCGCCTTGACGCCCAAGCTCGGCCTGGAGTTTCGGCCTCGCGACGGCATGATGGTCTACGGCGCGGTGACCACCGGCTACAAGAGCGGCGGCTTCAACTCCATCTCGCTCCAGCCGTCCTTCGAGGAGGAGACGATCACCAGCTACGAGGTCGGCGTCAAATCCCGTTCCTCGGGCGGCGTCACCTTCAACGCATCGGCGTTCAGCTACGACTACGACGACCTCCAGGTCTCCGTGCTGTTTCCCGACCGTTCCACAGTCGAGAACGCGGCGAGCGCCAGGATCCGCGGCCTGGACGTCGAACTGCTGCTGCGGCCGAACCCGCGTTTCGGCTTCGACCTCACCTTCGAGGTCCTGGACGACGAGTTTCGTGAGTTCACCTCCCAGAACCCGACGGACGTGGCCTCGCTTCAGGACCGGTTTCTGGAGGCCGGCACGCTGGACGTGACGACCCTGTTGGGAGCGGGCTACCTGATCGAGCCCACGGACCAGACCGGCAAGGGACTGCCGCGCGCGCCCGACTTCTCCGCCGTCGCCGCGATTCGCTACGCGTTCGACCTGGGGCCCGCGGGGTCGCTCCTAGCCCGCGCCGAGTACCAGTACACGGACGACCTGGCGTTCGATCCCTTCGAGAACTTCATCCAGCCGTCGCATGGAGTGCTGCACGCGCAACTGCGCTGGACGCCGTCTTCCGCGCCGCTGTTCGTCGGTCTCTACGGACGCAATCTCAGCGACGAGGAGTACCGGCTGACCGAGTTCTTTACGACCTACACCGGTTCCCTGCGCGTGTGGGCGCCACCGCGAGAGGTCGGTGTCCAGCTCGGCTTCGACTTCTAGCGCCGGCGCCCGTTGCTACGTGTAGCGGGCGCCGCGGTACTGCTCGTCGTAGAAGCGCGGCAGTAGCTGGT
>WTGL01000324.1:31682-32612 GCA_011523565.1 Acidobacteriota bacterium | reverse complement strand
CGACTTCGACCTCGACGCGATGGCGGGCGCCAACCTGGGCTCGGTCCAGCGGGCAGGTCCGGAGACGATCGGGCACGCGCTTACGTGGCTCGACGGCGCGGGAGGCGAGGGGCCCTTCTTCCTGTGGCTCCACCTGTTCGACCCGCACGATCCGTACGACCCGCCGGAACCGTTCCGGTCCGAGTACCAGGGGCGGCCCTACGACGGCGAGGTCGTCTACACCGATTCGCTCATCGGCGAGTTCCGCGCCGCCCTCGAGGCGCGCGGGCTGTTCGACGAGTCGGTCGTCGTGCTGACATCCGACCACGGCGAAGGACTCGGCGACCACGGCGAGAGCTACCACGGGTTCTTCGTCTACGACACGACCGTCCATGTGCCGCTCATCGTCCGGCTGCCCGGGGGCGTCGAAGCGGGCCGGGAGATCGTTGACGCCGTGAGCCACGTCGACATCGCGCCGACCCTGATCGAGCTTCTGGACCTTGCCGGAGCTGGCGCGGTCCAGGGCCGGAGCCTGCTGCCGGACATTCAGGGATTGCCGAATCCTCTTCCTGAACGTGGTGTCTACGCCGAGTCCTTTTACGCGCTCGACCACTACGGCTGGGCGCCGCTCCGCTCGCTGCGCACGGCGGAGCACAAGTACATCGAAGCGCCCGAACCCGAGCTCTACGCCCTGGTCGAGGACCCGGGCGAACTCGCGAACGTTCTCCTCGAAGAGCGCGATCTGTCGCGCCTCCTGCGGGCGGAGGCTCTCGAGCTCGCGGCGGAACTCGATCGGGCGGCCCCGAGTTCCAGCGCCGAACCGGATCTCGACGAAGACACCCTGGCCCAGTTGCGGGCCCTCGGCTACCTCGCCGGCCGCGGTGCGGGCGGTCGGGGGGACTCGGAAGGCCCGCGCGCCGACCCGAAGGACAAGGCGCACCTGCACCGCGC
>WTGL01000324.1:23211-31672 GCA_011523565.1 Acidobacteriota bacterium | reverse complement strand
CTCGAACCCGGAACTGGGCGAGGCCCACTTCAACCTCGCCGTCCTGCTGGATGAATCGGGGAGGACGGAGGACGCGATTACCGCCTACCGGCAGGCGGCCGAACTGCGCGCCCGAGACCACCGGCCCCGCTTCAATCTGGGTCGCCTCTACGGCCGGCAGGGTCGCGCGGATCTCCAGATCGACGCCTACCGCGGCGCGGTCGAGGCGGCCCCGGACTTCACCGTTGGCTACTTCCACCTGGCGAAGGCGCTGATGGACCACGGCCGCGACCTCGACGAAGCGGAGACGTTCGTGCGCCGTGGTCTGGAGGGGGAGCCGGCCGGCCGGGATGGCGCGCTCGGCTACTTCGTGCTCGCCGACATCCTGAACCGGCTGGGCCGCCCAGCCGAGGAGCGGCAGGCGCTGGCGCGAGGGCGGGAGCTGCTCCAGCGCTAGGAGTCGGCGCCGCGGAATCGCAGCGCTGGCACGCTGGGAACGGACCGCCCATCCTGAGCGGGCCTGCGAGCTATCTGGCGGCCCTAGCGGCGCTCAGAGGTGGCTGCTTCCAGGGCGGTGGCCGTCAACGTCGCAAGCAGCTCGGGATCCTCCATCGGTCCGAGATGGCCCAGGCCTTCGAGTTCCATGAAGTCGACGTTCGGCAGTTCGCCCACGATCGTCTCGGCCCAGTATGCGGGCCCGGGGATGAGCACGGCGCCACGCATCATGGCGACTGGGCAGCGCACCTCGTTCAGAGTGTCCCACGCGCGATGGTGGGGCCCCATCAGGTAGAGCAGCGCTTCCACCTCAGGCCGGCACTTGATCTCGACCCGGCCGTCGGGCCGGTCGGCGAAGCCGTGCCGGACGTACGCCTCAAGCGCGGCCGGATCGAGGAGCGAGTAGGGCATCTTCGACGCGTAGTTGGTGATCGCGGCCTCGACCGAATCGAAACGGCTTCGACGCTTCTTCGTCCGTTCGACCCAGACGGCGAGACGTGCGTCATCGCCTGTGACGCCCGGCGGGTAGATCACCGGCTCGTAGCAGACCAGGCCGGCGAACAGGCCCGGTCGGCGCGGCTCGGCCATCAGCAGGGCGGCCGCCCCCATCGAGTGGCCGAAACCGACCAGCGGTCCCTGGCCACTTAGTTCAAGCGTGTCGACGACGGCCAGCAGATCGTCGGCGCAACTTTCCCACGAGTAGTCCAGACCGTTCGGGGCCGTCGCGTCGCCGTGGCCCCTCAGATCGACGCTGATCCGGCGATAGCCCTCGAGCCGCGCGAGCATGGGGTCATACACCCGTCCATGGAACCCGGTCGCATGGCCGACGAGGAGAGTCGGTCCGACTCCGCCGTAGTCGTAGGCGGCGAGCTCGACGCCATCGGTGGATGGGACGCGGTGTACGGAAACCGGTTCGAGCATCGGCGGGCCTTCATAGCAGAATACGAAGACGATGCCGAGGCCATTCTCCTCCTTCGGACTGAGCGCTGCGTCGTCGGCCGAGAGTCTGCGCGTGCGACGGCTCCAGGTCGGCTTTCTGCTGCTGCTCGCCATCACGGCGGTCCAGGTCGTCTGGTGGCTGGTCGACCAGGCGCGGATTGCGGACCGCATCGCCGAGGATCGCGTGGCTCGTCTGGAGGTCGACCGCACGGCCGCCGAGGCGTCGCTTCTGGCCGGCCAGCCGTCCGACGAGCTTCGCGACCTCTATCCGGACCTTCTGATCGATGCGGAAGGCGCGCGAATCCGTCCGGACGCCCTGCGTGCCATCGAGGCCGAACGCGGCAGCCACCTGTCCCAGTACCGGTGGGAGGGTGCCTTCTTCCTGCTCGTGCTTGCCGGCGGGATTCTGGTGCTATGGCGGGTCCTGCACCGGGAGGCGGACCTGCTGAACCGCCAGCAGAACTTCCTGGCGGCGGTGTCGCACGAGTTGCGAAGTCCGCTGGCGAGTCTGCGGCTTACGACAGAGACCCTGTTGTTGCGCGACCTGGCGGCGACGGACCGGCGCGGACTCCTGGAGCGCAACCTGGAGGATCTGCGACGGCTCGAACGTCTGGTCGGCAACCTGCTGGAGACCACGCGCCTGGAGGAGCGCCGGGCGGTACCGCGCCGGGAGCCGGTCGACCTGTCGGAGGCGGTCTCGCTGGCCTTCGCGGAGCTGGGACACCGTGCGCATGGCGCGACGGGGATCGATATCGAGGTCGAGGTCGAGCCCGGTCTCGGTCTGCAGGCGGATCCCGTGGGGATTGGCACCGTGCTGCGCAACCTGATCGGCAACGCGATCGAGTCGGCGCAGACGGCAGGCAGCCGGGTCGAGGTCACGGCCAGACGTCTCGGTTCGGCGGTCGAACTCCTGGTTCTGGACGACGGCGTCGGCTTCGAGCCTGCCGAGAGCCGGCGCCTGTTCGAGAAGTTCTACCGGCCCGGCAGCGAGTTGCGGCGCAACAAGCAGGGCAGCGGTCTGGGTCTCTATCTCGTGCGCGGCTTCGTCGCCCTGGAAGGTGGCGAGGTCGAGGCGAGCAGTAAGGGCCCGGGTCAAGGCGCCACTTTTCGCGTCACCTGGCCCGCCCGGGAACCGGCCGCGGAGCGGGCGTCGTGAGAGCCGCGGCCGACGACGCGGCCCGGGTCCTCCTGATCGAAGACGAGGAGAATCTGGCCGCCGGCATCCGCTTCAACCTCGAAGCGGAAGGCCTCGACGTCGACTGGATCGGCGATGGCGAGGAGGCGCTGGAACGGATCCAGGATCCTCGCTACCAGCTCGTGATCCTCGACGTGATGCTGCCGGGTGTGGACGGCTTCACGCTGTGCGAGGAGGCGAGGCGGAACGGCGTCGACACGCCGGTGCTGTTCCTCACCGCGAAGGCGGCCGTCGACGATCGCATTCGCGGCCTCGAAGCCGGCGGCGACGACTACCTCGCCAAGCCCTTCCACCTCACCGAGTTGCTCCTGCGGGTCCAGGCGATCCTCCGGCGGCGTGCGTGGGGCGCGGCGGAGACGGCGCCCGATGTGGTGCGTTTCGGTAACAACCACTTCGACTTCACCGCCTTCGCCGGCGCCTCCTGGGACGGGAAGGCCCAGCAACTGACCCAGAAGGAGGCGATGATTCTCAAGACCCTGGCGGAGCGCGAAGGGGAAGTCGTCTCGCGCGAGGACATTCTCGACCGCGTCTGGGGCTACGAGGCGTTCCCGTCGTCGCGAACGATCGACAACTTCGTGCTCCGGCTGCGCAAGCGCTTCGAGCCGGACCCCGAGCGGCCCCGCCACTTCCACACCGTCCGCGGCGTCGGCTACCGGTTCACCGTCGAAGCGGATTGACCGAGGCGGTCGGCCGCGTTCGGCTACTGGACCTCCAACAGCTCGATTTCGAACCTGAGGGCGGCGCCCGGTGGAATGACGGGCGGTGAACCGTGCGCGCCGTACGCCAGGTCGGCGGGGATGAAGAGCTCCCACTTGGCGCCCGGCTTCATCAACTGGAGCGCCTCCACCCAGCCGGGAATGAAGCCGTTGACGGGGCTGGTCGCGGGCTGGTCGCGGTCGTAGGTGCTGTCGAACTGCGTGCCGTCGATCAGCGTGCCGCGGTAGTGGACGGTTACGACCTGGGCGGTGGTCGGGCTTTCGCCCTCGCCGGCCCGGAGCTCGCGGTAGAGCAGGCCGGAATCCGTCTTGACGACGCCGTCTTCCTCCGCCTTCATGGCCAGAAACGCCGAGCTGCGGGCGGTGTTCTCGAGCAGCGCCGCCTGTCGCTGGCGATCCGCGTGCGCCTGCATCCTGGCGCCGAGTTCGCGGAGCACGGTGTCGATTTCGTCGGACTCCATCGCCTCCGTGCCTTCCAGTGCGTCCTGGAAGCCTCGGAGAACCAGGTCGGGGTCGAGCAACAGGTCATCGGGCCCCAGATTGCTGCCGATGTTCACACCTAGCGCGTAGGAGGCCTTCTCATCCCACGTCTCGGCGAGCGGTGCCTCGTCTTCGACAGCGGCGACGGCCTCTTCCTGGGCGCAGGCCGGCGTCACGGCAAGAAGAGCAAGGGCTGAGGCGATCAGGCTGAGGCATGTGCGTGGTCCGTTCATGGCGCGCATCGTATCCGCATTTTCGATGCGTGGCGGAACGCTGCTTGCCGCTGTCATCCGTGTGCCCGCTGACGGGCCCACGGACTGGTTCACGGGTGGCGCGGATCGCGCCACCCGGGTTCGCTATCCTCGACCCGTGGGGCCCGTGCAGTTGATCCTCGTGGCCTTGGTGCAGGGGCTCACGGAGTACCTGCCGATCAGTTCGACGGCGCACCTGATCCTGCTGCCGCGACTGTTCGGCTGGCCCGACCAGGGCCTGGCGGTCGACGTGGCGGCGAACACCGGCACGCTGCTGGCCGTCGTCGCCTACTTCCGGAAGGACCTCGTGGTCTACGTTCGGGCTCTGCTCCCGGGCGTGGACACGGGCGACGCGAACGCGCGGCGGATGATCCCCCTGCTGGCGGTGGCGTCGGTGCCCGTGCTCGTCATCGGCATCGCGATGGAGCGCTGGGTCGCCGGCGCCGCCCGCGGTCCGGGCGTGATCGCCTGGGCGACGATCGGCTTCGGCCTGGCGCTGGGCGCCGCCGACCGCTGGGGCGGACAGAAGCGCCGGCTCGGTCAGTTGACCTGGCTGCGCGCGCTGGTGTTCGGCGTGGCGCAGGCGATGGCGCTCATTCCGGGCGCCTCCCGGGCCGGAGTCGTCATCAGCGCCGGCCGGCTGCTCGGCTTCGACCGCGAATCATCGGCGCGATTCGCCTTCCTGATGGCGATTCCCGCCGGCATCTTCGTCGCCGGCGGCAAGACCCTGGAGATGCTCAGCGGCGAGCTGCCCGTGTCGCAACTTCCGTCTCTGCTCCTGGTCGCGGCGCTGTCCGCAATCGTCGGCTACCTTGTGATCGGCGCGCTGCTCGGCTGGGTTCGGCGGCGGAGCCTGCAGGTCTTTGTGGCTTATCGGCTCGTCCTGGGCGCCGTCCTGCTGGTCCTGTTCCAGACGTAGCGTCCGGTTTCCGTCAGAGCTTCGCCTCCACCGCCCTTCCCATCTCCTCCGTCGAGACGGCCTGCCCGCCTTCCGATATCAGGTCGGCGGTGCGCAACCCGTCGTCGAGCACCGCCGCGACCGCGGCTTCGACCTGCAGCGCCTCCGCGTCCAGCTCAAGACTGTGTCGGAGCAGCATCGCGGCGCTCAGGATGGCGCCGATGGGGTTGGCGATGCCGCGTCCCGCGATGTCGGGCGCCGAACCGTGGACCGGTTCGTACAGGCCCTGTCGCCCGGAGCCCAGCGACGCCGAGGGCAGCATGCCGAGGGAGCCGGCGAGAATCGCCGCTTCGTCGCTGAGGATGTCGCCGAACATGTTGCCGGCCAGGATCACGTCGTACTCCGCGGGTGAGCGCATCAACTGCATCGCGAAGGCGTCCACGAGGTGGTGGGTCACCTCGATGTCGGGGTAGGCGCCGGCGACCTCGGTGACCGCGCGGCGCCACAGCCGCATCGAGGCGAGGACGTTCGCCTTGTCGATCGACGCCACCTTCTTTCTGCGCCTCCGGGCAGCCCTCAGGGCCACGCGGGCGACGCGTTCCACTTCGGCGGTCGAGTAGACCAGGGTGTCGTGCGCCACGTCGCCGTCACCCTGTTCCTGGCGAGGGCCGAAGTAGATGCCGCCGGTCAGTTCGCGGACGAACAGGAGATCCACGCCGCGCAGCAACTCGGGCTTGAGCGGCGCGAACGGGACGAGCGATTCGAACACGGGCACCGGCCGCAGATTGGCGAACAGCCCCAGCTCGGCCCGCAGGTCGAGCAGCCCCTGCTCGGGCCGGAGTTCGGCGGTCGGGTCGGACCATTTCGGTCCGCCGACCGCGCCGAGGAGCACCGCGTCGGCCTCCCTGCAGGCGGCGAGGGTCGCGGGCGGCAGCGGATCCTGGAAGTCGTCGATCGCGTTGCCCCCCATCGGGTGGGCCTCGAGCTGTAACTCGTGGCCGCCCAGGTCCGCGACCGCTCGGAGGATTCGAGCCGCTTCGGCGGTGACTTCGGGCCCTACGCCGTCGCCGGGGAGGAGGACGATGTTGGCTTGCATGGGTCGGGCCGTATCGCTGGCTGGCCGGAGAGCTTCGGAGGGAGGACGGGGACGTGAGGTCGAGTCGATCCGCTCAGGCCGACCGGGTGTCGAGCCGGGAGGGATGCGCCGCCTCGAACGCCTCGATCGCCGGCGCCTGCTGCAACAGGTAGCCAAGCTGGTCCGTGCCGTCGAGCAGGCAGCGGCGGGCGAAGGGATCGACTTCGAAGGCGGTCCGGCTGCCGTCGGGGAGGCGGAGTGTCTGCGCTTCCAGGTCGATCGTGACTTCGGCGGCCGGATCGGCGGCGACGGCGTCGAACAGGGAAGCGGAAACCTCCTCCGTCACCGGCACGACGAGCAGCCCGTTCTTCAGCGCGTTGCTGCGGAAGATGTCGGCGAAGGAGGTGCTGATCACGGCCCGGAAGCCGTAGCCGACCAGGGCCCAGGGTGCGTGCTCGCGGGAGCTGCCGCAGCCGAAGTTGTCGCCGGCCAGGAGGATGCGGGCGTCCTGGTGTTCCGGCCGGTTGAGGACGAAGTCCCGAATCGGTTCGCCATCGGGATCGCCGTCCCGGTAGCGCCAGCGGCAGAACAGCCCCGATGCCAGCCCCGAACGGTCGGTGACCTTGAGGTAGGAAGCCGGGATGATCTGGTCGGTGTCGACGTTCTGGATGGGCAGCGGCGCCAGGGTGCCTGTGAAGCGATCGAAGCGGCTGCTCACGACAGCACCTCGCGGACGTCGGTGACGCGGCCCGTAATCGCAGAGGCGGCCGCGGTCAGAGGACTCGCCAGGAAGGTGCGTCCGCCCGCGCCCTGGCGGCCCTCGAAGTTGCGGTTGGAGGTGCTGACCGCGTACTGGCCTGGCGCCAATTGATCGCCGTTCATCGCCAGGCACATGGAGCAACCGGCCTCGCGCCACTCGGCGCCGGCGTCGACGAAGACCTGGGCGAGGCCGTCGCGCTCGGCCTGCCGCTTCACGGCGTCGGAGCCGGGCACCACGAGCACGCGGAGACCGTCGGCCACCTTGCGTCCCCGCAGGATGCCCGCGGCCGCCGCAAGGTCGCTGTAGCGGGAGTTCGTGCAACTGCCGACGAAGACGACGTCGATCGGCTTGCCCTCAAGCGGTTGGCCCGGTTCGAGCGCCATGTAGTCGAGCGCCTTGCGGAAGGAGGCTCGCTTCTCGGGTTCGACCGCCGCGTCCTCGGGAATCGCGCCGGCGATCGGGATCGCCATGCCTGGATTCGTGCCGTACGTGACCATCGGTTCAAGACTCGAACCGTCGAGCGTGGTGGTCCGGTCGTAAACCGCTCCGTCGTCGGTGGGCAGGGAGCGCCAGTCCTCGAGCGCCGCCTCCCAGGCGTCGCCGGACGGCGCCATCGGCCGGCCCTCGAGGTAGTCGAAGGTCACGTCGTCCGGCGCGACCAGCCCGGCGCGGGCGCCGCCCTCGATCGACATGTTGCAGACCGTCATGCGGCCTTCTATGTCGAGCGCCCGGATCGCTTCGCCGGTGTACTCGAATACATGGCCCGTGCCGCCGCCGATCCCGAGCCGGGCGATCACGGCCAGGATGATGTCCTTGGCGACCACGCCCTCCTGCAAGCGGCCGTCGACGCGGACCTCGTAGGTCTTCGGCCGGTGCTGCAGCAGGCACTGCGTGGCGAGGACGTGGCCGACTTCGCTGGTGCCGATGCCGAAGGCGAGCGCGCCGACGGCGCCGTGGGTGCTCGTATGGCTGTCGCCGCAGACGACCGTCATTCCCGGCTGGGTGGCGCCGAGTTCCGGCCCGATCACGTGCACGATGCCGCGCCGCTCGTCGCCCATCGCGTACAGGGGGATGCCGTAGCGCTCGCAGTTCGCCTGCAACTGGTCGAGCTGCGCCGAGCCCTCGGGGTCGAGCACCCGGAGCCTTGCCGTGTCGATCGAGGGATCGGTCGGCGTCGAGTGATCCATCGTCGCCAGGGTCAGATCGGGCCGCCGCACGGTCAATCCCCGCTCGGCCAAGTCGGTGAACGCCTGGGGCGAGGTCACCTCGTGAACCAGGTGCAGATCGATGAAGAGCGTCGCCGGCAGGCCGCGCTCCTCGGCGGTGACCAGGTGGCGCCGCCAGATCTTCTCGAACAGTGTCCGGGCCCTGCTCATGCTTTCACCGGCTGCGGGCCCGACACAGTGAGAGTCGCCGGTGCGCCCTCGCCGGCCGTGTACTTGGTGCCGATGACGGTCAGCATCCGGTTGAGAGCGGCGAGATAGGCCTTGGCCGAGGCAACGATGACGTCCGTGTCGGCGCCGTAGCCGCCGAAGATCCGGCCGTGGCCGTGGCCGTGGCCGGGGCCGGAGGCCGGGCTCTTGATCCGCACCGTCACCTCGCCCATCGCGTCGATGCCTTCGGTGACGCTGTGGACGTTGTACTCGAGCAGGGTGTTCTCGGCCTCGACCACG
>WTGL01000324.1:19647-23201 GCA_011523565.1 Acidobacteriota bacterium | reverse complement strand
AGGCCTCGCTGAGTTCCTCGCGGTTCAGTTCGAAGCCGAGTTCCTCCATGCGCACCCGGAGCGCGTGCTTGCCGGAGTGCTTGCCCAGGACCAGCCTGCTCTGGGTCAGGCCGACGGTCTGCGGGGTCATGATCTCGTACGTGCGCTGATCCTGGAGCATGCCGTGCTGGTGGATGCCGGCCTCGTGCGCGAACGCGTTCTCACCGACGATCGCCTTGTTCCGGGGTACCGCGATGCCGGTGTAGTGCGCCACCAGGCGACTCGTGCGCACGAGTTCCGTCGTGTTCAGGCGGGTGCCGACGCCGTACACCTGGGGGCGGGTGTGAAGCGCCATGACGACTTCCTCGAGCGAGGTGTTGCCGGCGCGCTCGCCGATGCCGTTGATCGTCACTTCGACCTGGCGGACGCCGGCCTCGATCGCGGCCAGCGTGTTCGCGGTGGCGCAGCCGAGGTCGTCGTGGCAGTGGGCCGACCAGATCACCCGGTCGGCGCCGTCCGTGTGCTCCATCAGGTGGCGGAACAGGTCCCCGTACTCGACCGGCATGTCGTAGCCGACCGTGTCCGGAACGTTCAGCGTCGTGGCGCCCTCCGTGATCGCCAGTGACAGCACCTCGACCAGGAAGTCCGGGTCGGAGCGGCTGCCATCCTCGGGGCTGAACTCGATGTCGTCGCACAACGAACGGGCATGCGCGACCATGTGGCCGACCTGGCTCAGCACCTGTTCCCGGGTCATCCCCAGCTTGCGTTCCATGTGCAGGTCGGAGGTGGCGATGAAGGCGTGGATGCGCGGCCGGGCGGCGTCCCGCACTCCTTGCCAGGCCTTGTCGATGTCCTCACGCCAGCAGCGGGCCAGACCCGCGATGACGGGTCCCTTGCCCCCGCCGACGTCGCGGGCGATCCGCCGCACCCCCTCCAGGTCGTCGGGGCTGGCCGCGGGGAAACCGGCTTCGATGATGTCGACGCCGAGCACGGCGAGCTGGCGCGCGACCTCGAGCTTCTCGGCGCTGGTCATCGTCGCGCCGGGCGATTGCTCGCCGTCGCGCAGCGTGGTGTCGAAGATTCGGACGTAGTCGCCGTTCTGGCTCGGTCCTGCCATCGTTACACCTCCTTGGCGTCCAGGAACGGCATCATCCGACGCAGTTCCCGGCCAACTTCCTCGATCGGATGCGTCCTCTCCGTCGCCCGGCGGGGATCGAACCGCGGCCGGCCGTTCCTGTTCTCCGCGATCCAGTCGCGGGCGTAGGTCCCGTCCTGGATGTCGCGCAGCACCTTGTCCATCACCGCCCGCACGTCCTCCGTGATCATGTGGTAGCCGCCGTGCTCGGCGGTGTCGGAGACGCTGTACCACATGTAGCCGAGGCCGCCTTCGTACATCAGGTCGACGATCAGCTTCAACTCGTGCAGGCATTCGAAGTACGCGACTTCCGGCTGATAGCCGGCCGCCACGAGTTTCTCGAACCCGGCGCGCACCAGCGCCGAGGCGCCGCCGCAGAGCACGATCTGCTCGCCGAAGAGATCGGTCTCGGTTTCTTCGGCGAAGGTCGTCTCGATCACGCCTGCCCGCGTGCAGCCGATGCCCTTGGCGTAGGCGAGGGCGTCCGCCAGGGCGCCGCCCGTGGCGTCGTTCTCGACCGCGACGAGGCCCGGTGTGCCGGCGCCCTCGGTGAACACCTCGCGCACGCGGTGTCCGGGCGCCTTCGGCGCCACCAGGGAGACGTCGACGTTCTCCGGCGCCTCGATCTCGCCGTAGCGGATGTTGAAGCCGTGCGCGAACATCAACGTGTCCCCCGCTTCCAGGTTCGGCGCGATGTCCTGTTCGTAGAGGGCCGCCTGCGCGGTGTCGGGAGCCAGGATCATGATCATCTGAGCGCGCGCGGCGGCGTCGGCGTTGCTCAGCACTTCGAGGCCGTCGGCCTCGGCCTTGGCCTGGCTGCCGCTACCCGCCCGCAGGCCGACGACGACATGGGCGCCGCTGTCGCGGAGGTTCAGCGCATGGGCGTGGCCCTGGCTGCCGTAGCCGATGACCGCGACGGTCTTGCCCGCAAGGCGGGAGAGATCGGCGTCGTCGTCGTAGTAGAGCTTTGCCATCTGGGTTGAGTCCTCGTCGGATGAAGTGAGCGGGTTTGGATGCCGGATTCCGGGCCGTCAGAGCACGTTGCGGCGGCGGGCGGATCGGGTGCGGTTCGGTTTGTATCCCTCGTCCTTCAGGGTGTGGCCGCCGCGTCCGAGAGCGATCACGCCGGTGCGGACCATCTCGACGATCCCGAAGGGACGCACGAGTTCGGTGAAGTGCTCGAGTTTCTCTTCCTCGCCCGTGATCTCGACCACCAGGGATTCGGCGCTCACGTCGATGATGCGGGCACGGAAGATGTCGCAGAGCTGGATGACTTCACGCCGGTTCTCCGACGATGCCCTGACCTTGACGAGGGCCATGTCGCGGACCACGGACGGCTGGCTGTGGAGGTGGTCGACATGGACCACGTCGACCAGCTTGTAGAGGTTCTTGACCAGGCGGTCGGCCTCGGCGGCGTCGGATTCCATGACGATCGTCATGCGGGAGATGTTCTCTCGCTGGGTGCGTCCCACGGACAGGCTGTCGATGTTGAAGCTGCGCCGTCTGAAGAGGTTCGACACCCGGGCCAGAACGCCCGGGCGGTTCTCGACCAGCGCCGCCAGGATGTGCTTGGCCATCGCCCCTTCGTCCTCAGACTCCGAAACGCGTGCCGACGGTGGCCGCGGCGGCCGGTGCTTCGGGTTCCGGTGTTGCCTCTTCGGTAGCCTCGGCGGCCGCCGCCCGTTCGCGGCGCTTGCGCTCGAACTCCTCCGGAGTCGGCCGGCGGATCATGTCGTCGAGGTCGGCGCCGGCCGGCACCATCGGAAAGACGATTTCCTCCTTCTCGACGACGAAGTCGATCAGGGTCGGGCCGGCGGTCAGGGCCCGGTTCCTGTTCACGGCCTCTTCGATCTCTCCACGCTCGGTGACCCGCGCCGCGGGGATGCCATAGGCCTCCGCCAGCTTGCAGAAGTCCGGATTGACCATGGGCGTCTGGTTGTAGCGCTCCTCGTAGAAGAACTCCTGCCACTGGCGGACCATGCCGAGGAAGCCGTTGTTGATCACCGCGATGTGGACGTTGACCTGCTCCTGAACCGCGGTGGCGAGCTCCATCGAGGTCATCTGGAAGCCGCCGTCGCCGACGATCGCCCACACCTCTTGGTCGGGCCGGGCCATCTTGGCGCCGATGGCGGCCGGCAGGCCGAATCCCATCGTGCCGAGCCCGCCGCTCGTGATCAGACTGTGGGGCCGCTCGTGCTGGTAGTACTGGGCCTCCCACATCTGGTGCTGCCCGACATCGGTGACCGTCACCGCGTTGCCGCCGGTGAACTCGAACAGATCTCTAATGACCTGGGCGCCGAGCAGCTTGCCCTCGGGCACGGCGGGATGCTGGGGCGCGTCGGCGGGCCGCACGATCTCGCGCAGCTCCGAGTCCGCCCGCCACTCCGCGATGCGGTCGAACCAGGCCTCGTTCGGTCGTCGTTCGACCCGGTCGAGCAGT
>WTGL01000324.1:1775-19637 GCA_011523565.1 Acidobacteriota bacterium | reverse complement strand
CGAGTCCCGGGCGTAGGTCGCCAGGTTGCCGGTCACCCGGTCGTCGAAGCGCATACCGAGGGCGATCAGCAGGTCGGCCTGCTGGATGGCGTGGTTCACTTCGGCGCCGCCGTGCATCCCCATCATCCCGAGGCACATCGGGTGTTGCTCGGAGATGGCGCCCTTTCCGAGCAGCGTGAGCGCGACCGGAATCTGCGCCCGCTCGCAGAGTTGCGCAAGTTCGCGGTTCGCGTTCGACATGGAGATGCCGTGTCCGGCCAGGATGATGGGACGTCTCGACTCGCGGATGAGTTTCAGGGCGGCGTCGACCTGATCCGCACGTCCGACTCTGGAAGGCTTGTAGCCCGGCAGCGTGACCGGCTCCGTTGGGTAGACGAAGTTCGTGGACTGATTCTGGATGTCCTTGGGAATGTCGACGAGCACGGGGCCCGGTCGGCCGGTACGCGCGATGTGGAAGGCCTCCCGCATGACTTCTGCCAGCTCGTCCAGGCTGGTGACCAGGTAGTTGTGCTTCGTGATCGGCAGGGTGATCCCGGTGACGTCCGTTTCCTGGAAGGCGTCGGTGCCGATGGCGCCGGTCGGCACCTGTCCGGTGATGCAGACGATGGGCGAGGAATCCATCATCGCGGTCGCGATGCCCGTGACCAGGTTCGTGGCGCCGGGGCCGCTGGTCGCCATCGCGACCCCGACCTTGCCGGTGGCCCGGGCGTAGCCGTCCGCCATGTGGGACGCACCCTGCTCGTGCCGGGTCAGAACGTGGTGGAGTTGCGGGTACTTGGTCAGCGCATCGTACGTGGGCAGGATCGCCCCGCCGGGATAGCCGAAGACGATGTCGACTCCTTCGCGGAGCAGGCACTCGCAGACGATCTCGGCGCCGGTCAGCACCACGGCCTCCGTGTTCATGCCGGCCTCTTCGGTCTCTCGATCCGCAGCGGTCGTGTCGTCGGTCATCTCGGCCTCCTCTGTCAGGCCCCGGCGGCGGATGTTGCCGCAGCCAGTCGGGGTACGGGAGTGAGCCAGTCGTGTCGGTCGGGGAGCCGGCCCTCGACGAGGCCGAAGAACTCCTCCTGCAGGTGGTGCGTGATCTCGCCGCGGCTGCCGGAGCCGATCGGAATACGGTCCACCGAGCGCACCGGGCTGACCTCCGCGGCTGTTCCGGTCATGAACAGTTCGTCGGCCAGGTACAGCTCTTCGCGCGCGATTGGCTGGAAGCGCACGTCGTACTTCAGGTCCCGGGCGATCGTGATCACCGAATCCCTGGTAATGCCCCCCAGGATCGAGTTGTAGAGGGGTGGTGTATGGATCACACCGTCGCGGATCAGGAACAGGTTCTCGCCCGCGCCTTCGCAGACGAGGCCGCGGTCGTCGAGCATGATGCCCTCGGCGTAACCGTGCTGGCGCGCCTCGATGGACACGAACTGGTTCGTCACGTATTGCCCGCTGATCTTGCCGAGCGGTACGGCCGTGTTCGAGTTGAAGCGCCGCCAGGAGCTCACCGCGGCATCGACGCCCTGTTCGATCGCCTCGTCTCCGAGGTAGCGCCCCCACCTGACCGCGTAGATGGCGAGCCTGGAGCTGCAGTCGGTGGGATTGAGGCCCATCTCCTCGTCACCGCGGTAGATCAAGGGCCGGATGTAGCAGGATTCGAGGCGGTTGCGGGCGACCGCCTCGATGCACAGCTCTCCGACCTGATCTGGTGTGTAGCCGGGATCCATGCGCATGATCCGGCAACTGTCGAAGAGGCGCCGCACATGAGCGCCGAGGCGGAAGATCGCCGTCGTTTCGCCGGTGTCGTAGGCGCGAATGCCCTCGAAGACCGAGGAGCCGTAGTGCAGGCCGTGGGTGGTGAGGTGGACGGTGGCCTCGTCCCACGGCTTCCACTGGTCGTCGAGCCAGATCCACTCAGATCGTTCTATTGGCATGCAGTTACTCCGCTAGCGGCCGAACCAAAAAAGCCCCCAGGCGGTGCTGGGGGCTCTAGATCGCTTCGGGTTTCGGTTTGTGCGCCTAGTTAGCCCCCTGGACGAGAAGGACCAGAATCAGGACCAGTAGCAGGAGCCCGGCGGGAACGCCGAGATCGGCGACCTGTCGCGGCAGCGCACGCGCCAGGAAGGCGGGGCGCACGGGTGTCCGAGCGTTCCTGCGAGTCGATCCTGATGCCAAGGGCGTCATGGCCGGTTCGAGAGTCCCTTCTGGGTAGAGGGTGCTGCGGGTATGGGTCTACGTTCGCTCCCGCCGGATGGCAAAGCGTGCAGCGGAGCGTAGGAGAGGACGGGAGCGGCTGTCAAGTGGACGGCGCGACGACCGCACTCGAAATGGCGGCTAGCCGACCGTGTCCCGGAAGATGCGGATGATCTCGTCCGCCTCGTTCTCGGTCAGCGTCAGGATGGGTCGGAACTCCACACCGCCGTCCGTGTACCAGGCGGGCACGGTGAAGATGCCGGCGTCGAACAGCTTCGCCGTCATCTCCATCTTGCCCATCTCTTCGGAGAGGATTCCCATGCACAGCCCGTGCTGGTTCACCTTGTAGGGACCGCCTCGCAGCCCCTCGGCGAACTGCTCGGCTAGCGCGTTCACGTGTTCCAGGAAGCCGGGGGCCATCGTCAGGTCGCACACCTTGGCGGTGGCGACGCAGCCGAGTTCGTTGCCGCCAAAGGTCGAGGAGTGGGGGATCGCGGTGTCGAAGAACCACTCCTTGATTTCGGGGGCGAGCAGAACGGCGGCGTTGGCGAGGATGCCGCCGCCGAGGCCCTTGGCGGTGGTCACCATGTCCGGGACGATGCCGTGGTGTTGCCAGAACCAGAACTTCCCGGTCGCGCCGAGGCCGGTCTGGACCTCGTCGATGATCAGTTTCGCGCCGTGCTTCCGGCAGATGTCGTTCACGGCCTGCAAGTAGCCGGAATCGGGAACCGGGAATCCCGACTGCGCCGGCGACGACTCGATCATCACCGCGGCGGTCTCGTCGTCGACCGCAGCGGCCATCGCGTCCACGTCGTTGTAGGGCACGACGACGAAGTCGTCGAAGTCGAGGAGGTACCGCTCGTGGTTGTCCGGGTTGTCGCCGGCAGCCAGGGCGAAACAGGTGTGGCCGTGGTACGAGGCCTCGATGGAGACCAGCTTCGTCCTCCTGGTCATGCCGCGGGCCGCCCGGATCGCGACCTCCGTGGATTCCGCGCCGCTGGCCGTGTAGGTGACGCCGGTCAGGGCGCCGCCGGTGCTCTCGATGAGCTTCTCGGCGGCCTTCGCCTTGTAGCCCGAGATGAGCAGCAGGTTGCCGATCTCGAGCTGGTGCAGCGCTTCCTTGACCGCGGCGATGATGTCCGGGTTGCGGTGCCCGAGGTTGTACAGGGTGCCGTTGCGGTGGCAGTCCCAGTACCACTTCTTCGTGAACGCGTCCTGCACGCGGGCGCCCTCGCGCTGGCCGAAGTGAAGCTCCGTGCCGAACGCCTTCATGACGCCGACGTTGCCGGGAGATACGTGCGCCGCGAAGGCGGTCTCGGTGGCCTCCGCCGACGGGTACGGCGGGTAGCCCTCGGGAAAGTGCGCCGCCTCGATGGTCGCTGCTTCCTGGTCGCCCGTGTACGAACCGGCCCGCGTGTTCGGAGTGCAACTCGCCAGTGCGGCCGCGCCGCCGGCAGCGGCCATCGTTCGGATGCAGTCGCGCCGACTGCGCGTCGTCTCTCTGCGCGTGGTGTTCATTGCGGATCCTCCTGTGATCGCGCTTCGCGCGGCAATTCCAGCAGCAGCCGGCGAATCGCGCCGCTTACCTCCTCGTGACCCGCGTCGTTCATCAGGACGCAGTAGAGCAGGTCGCCGCGGTTCGGGAAGAAGTTCAGGTCGGCGAAGAAGAAGCCGTTGCCGCCGTTGTGGCCGATCATCCTCTCGCTGTTCGGAAGCCGGAAGGTGACCCATCCGTAGCCGTAGAAGGAGTCGCCGTAACCCTCGTCCACATGTTCGCCGAACAGGGTGCCGAGCGACTCGGCGGACAGCACTTCGCCGCCCCGAAGAGCCTTGACCCAGCGGAACATGTCGCCGACGGTCGAGTGGATGCCGCCGTTGCCGACCAGATGCCATGAGAAGCCGTTTTCGTGGGTTTGCTTCTCGATGACGGTGCCGAAGCGCCGGTCGTCCCGGTAGCCGGTAGCGAGGCGTGCCTCCGACCAGTCTGCCAGGCGATAGCCGGTGTGTTGCATGCCTAGCGGATCGAAGAACTCCGCTCGCAGGAACTCTTCGTAGCTGCTGCCAGTGGTGCGTTCGACGATCGCGGCGAGAACGGAGTAGCCCGTGTTGGAGTAGTCGTGGCGTTCACCCGGTGGATAACGCAACTCGGTGCGCCAGACCTCCTGCAGGTAGTCGTCGCGGCCGATGTACTCCTCGTCCGAACCCAGCGCCGGCGGCAGGCCGGCCGTGTGGGTGAGGAGTTGGTGGATCGTGATCTCCCTTTTCTTGACGGGCGCCTCCGGAAAGAAACGCCCTACCGGATCGGCGACGCTCAAGTGGCCCTGTTCCTGGAGTTTGAGGATCGCCGCGCCGGTGAACTGCTTCGTGATCGAGCCGATCGTCGACACGGTCTCCGGCCGGAAGGGGACGCCGGCCTCCCGGTCCGCCAGACCGTATCCGGCGAGGTGGATCACCTCGTCGCCGCTGGCCACCAGCACGCTGCCGGCGAAGCCTCCCGCAGTTTCGTCCTGCAGCAGGTTCTCGAGTGCTTCGAGCCGGGGACCGGACTGCGGATCCCAGTCGTTCAGGTGGCCCACCATCGCGCCGACGCTCGAATCGACCAGCACGGTCGCGCCCGGTCGCCGCTGGCCCTCGATCGGCACCGAGCCCTGGCGCAGGACGGTGGCGGTCCCTTCGACGCGGCGGCCGTCCTCGAGGTCCACGCGAAAGCTCCGGACCGCGGTTCCCTGGGGATCGATGTCGACCCGCTCCACCAGGGTGACCTCCCTGCCCTCCTTGAGATAGCCCCACTGCCCGTTGCCGCGCCCCCGGGCAAGCAGCGCCACGTCGTCCGACTGCGCGGCGAAGTAGGTGAAGGTGCCGGCGAACCGGGGCCGGACGCCGATCTGCTCGTGCCACTTGCCCGGCACGTCGAGGTCGAACGCGCCGTCCGGCGTTTCGAGCGTGGCCCGGACGCGACCGAACACCTCGAGGCGTCCCGTGCGGGTGCTCACGCCGTCGTCGTCTGCCTCGAAGCTCGCTTCGATCCGGACCGGCAGGTCGCCGGCGCCGGGTGAGGGGTGGAGCGTTCGATGGGCCAGGGCCTCCGCTGTCACCTGGCCCGTCATGGCCGCCGTGTGGCGGTCCTTCGTGTCGAAGCGGGCGGTGGCTCCGCCTGTGACCTCGAAGCTCGCCTCGCTTGTCTCGACCGGTGTCGGACCGCTTCCGGGGGTGAGTTGGAGATCGTCGAGGCCCAGGGAGAGGGACGTACCGCCCCCGTGGACTGTGAGCCACAGGGTGCCACGTTCCCGGCCCGGGAAGCGAGCCGCGCGGATAGAGATCTCGCGCGAGCCGTCGGCTGAGATACCCACGAGAGCGACGGACTCCGCGTAATCGGGCGAAGTGCGATCGGTGGTCACGGAGGTCTCCGGGGCGCCACAGGCGACGACGAATGCGATCGCCGCATACAGGGCTCGGCGTTTCGTCGTCATCTTCAGGGTCATCGCTCCGCATAAACGGTCGGTTCCTGGAAAGCCTAGCGCCAGAACCAACACAACTCTCCGAATCGGCGCTATAGTCGAGCGTTTACGTGCGCATTCCGGCGGCCAGCCATCCGTGAAGTTGTTTCCTCGTCTGGAGTTCCATCGCACCGGTATCGGACTGCTGCCCGATCCGCACGACCCGGAGCCGGGTTCGGCGGTGCATCTCGCCAATGTGGCCGGTTCGAAGAGACCGCTCACGTTCTGTAGCTGCTCCGCCGGCCGGCGCAGCGGCTGCCGTCATCTGAAGCAGCTCGAAGGCCAGATCCGCGAGTTCCACGGCGCCCTCGGCGGCAGTTGGTTCGACCTGTTCACACGCAGCGGTTGGTTCCGCCTCGCTCAGACTCTCTTCCAGGACGACCTTCCTGCGGCTTCGGATTGCAGCGTTCTGCAGGAGCAGCCGGGTGGGGCGATTCGGCTGTTCACGCCGGGTGGGGTCGAGGTGCTCCGCTACCTGGAGCAGTCACCGTCCGTGGTTCGCTTCCTGGAACGGATCGGGAAGCTCTCGGCCGACATCTCGACGGCCGACCGTTCCGGTCTCCTGGAGCGGCTTTCCACCTTCATGCGGACGCCCGAGGAGCAGCACCTGAACAAGGCCGGGATGCAGACGAACCGGCAGTTCTTCGAGCGCAGTCTCTGGTGCCGCGTCGCGTACCACGCGTTGCGCGAGTACGGCGACATCCCGGGCGGCGGGCCTGGAATGGCAGAGCTCGTCAAGGTCCGGATCCGGCTCGAACCCGCGGTCGACCTGCGCAGCGGCAGCCTGTTTCTGAAGGTCCGGGTCGGCTCCGACGAAACGGTTCGCTTTCAGATCGCGGTACCGCGGAAACGGGTCGCCGACGCGCTCGCCCTGCTGGCGGAAACGGGGCAGGCCTCGGTCGTGCCGCTGCCGGCGGCGGACCTCTTCTACGTCGGGCCGGACACGAGGATCGAAGAGCGGCACAAGCTCGACGTGCTGCGCCTGGCCGCGGAGGGTGAGGAGATTCTGGACGATCCCGAGCGCAACCGTTTCCGCTACGGCGACCTCGTGTTCCTCGAGGAGTTGGGAGTCCTCGTTCAGCGGTCGGAGCGAGGCGATGGGAACTGGCGCGAACCGAAGATCCTCGGACTCGAGCGGGCGGGCATCGGCACGTTTCGCTCCGACGAGCCGGCCTCGGAGCCGGCGCCGACCCTGGCCGAGAACCCCCTGGCCAGCCTCGGCATTCTCACCGAGTTCGACTACATAGAGATCGCGCCCGAGGGCGAAGACGACGACGATGACCTGCTGTCCATTCGCTACGGATTCGGCAGTGGCGACGTTGGCCTGAACGAACTGCTCGAAGCGAAGCGAACGGGCCAGCCGTATCTCGAGACCGCTTCCGGCTGGATCGATCTGAATGCGCCGGCACTGCGCAATCTGGGCGCGCTGCCCGGCCGCCGCGGGTCTGGCGGCGGTCGCACCGGCGTCCGCGGCAACGGCGACGCGGGCCGCGTGCGTCTCTCCTCGGCTGAGCTGCTGCGCCTTCAGGCGTCGAGCGCGGCGCCGATCCGGGTCGAGGGCGAAGGAGACCGCACGGACTTCCTGCGCCGCTTCCTGGCCCTGAGGCCCGCCGATCCGCTGGTGGAGCCGGAGGGACTCCAGAGCATCCTGCGGCCCTACCAGAAGCTCGGCGTCGAGTGGCTCAAGTTCCTGTACGAGAACGGCCTGGCGGGCCTGCTGTGCGACGACATGGGGTTGGGAAAGACGCACCAGGCAATGGCGCTGATGGTCATTCTGCGCGAGCAGTTGGCGATCGACCTGCCGATTCTGGTCGTCTGCCCGCGAACCGTGATCAGTCACTGGCGGAACAAGCTGCGCGAGTACGCTCCAGTCCTGCGGCCGGTCTACTACCACGGACCCCACCGCGATCTGGAGGAGTCGCTGGAGCAGGGGGACGTGGTGCTCACCTCGTACGGCGTGATGCGCAACGATGTCGAACGGTTCGGCGAGCGGCTGTGGGGCCTGGTCGTGTTCGACGAAGTGCAGCAAATCAAGAACCGCAGCACGCAGGGCTACCGTGCCGCAGTGGCGCTTTCGGCACGCATGAAGCTCGGACTGACCGGTACGCCGATCGAAAACTCGCTGACCGAACTGAAGGGACTGTTCGATCTCGTGCTTCCCGGCTATCTCGGCGGGGACGACAGCTACGTCGACTTCATGGGGCCGAACGAACTCGATGCCGACTCCTGGTACGCGGTCAACCTGCGGCGCCTGACCGCGCCCTTCGTTCTGCGCCGGGTCAAGACCGCGGTTCTGGACGAACTGCCGGAGAAGATCGAGGACGTCCGCACCTGCCGGTTGAGCGAGGAGCAGTTCGGCATGTACCGGCAGACGATCGAAACGAAGGGCGCGGCGCTGATGAAGACGCTGCGGAGCGAACGGGGTTCCCTTCCCTACATCCACATCTTCGCATTGCTGAACATGCTGAAGCAGATCTGCGATCATCCCGCGCTGGCGGTCGGTGACCTCGACCGCTACGAGAACTACGAGTCGGGCAAGTGGGATCTGTGCAAGGAACTCCTGGAGGAGAGCTTCGACAGCGGGCAGAAGGTGGTCGTCTTCACCCAGTACCTGGGGATGATCGCGATCCTGGAGCGCCACCTGACGAAGCTCGGTATCGACTACGTCACCCTGACGGGTTCGACCCGCGAACGCGGCAAGGTCGTCGATCGGTTCAACAACGACGACGACTGCCGCGTGTTTCTCGGCAGCCTGAAGGCCGGCGGTACGGGGATCGACCTGGTGGGCGGCTCGGTCGTGATCCACTACGACCGCTGGTGGAACGCCGCCCGGGAAGACCAGGCGACGGACCGCCTCTACCGCATCGGGCAGAAGCGGGTGGTGCACGTCTTCAAACTGATCACCGAGGAGACGCTGGAAGAACGGATCGCGGCGATCATCGACCGCAAGCGCCGGCTGATGGAAAGCGTGGTGCAGGAGGACGATCCGCGTCTGAACAAGATCTTCTCGCGTGAGGAACTGATCGAACTACTGCAGGGACCCGGTCTCGAGGAACCGATGTGAGGACGCCGCTGTGACGATCACCAGGATCGAGCTCTATGACACGACGCTGCGCGACGGCACGCAGCGCGAGAACATCTCGCTGTCCCTGGCCGACAAGGTGGCGATCGCCCGGCGTCTCGACACCTTCGGCATTCCCTACATCGAGTGCGGGTGGCCCGGCTCGAATCCCAAGGACGCCGACTTCTTCGAGGCCATTCGCGAGGTCGACCTCGAACAGGCGAAGATCTGTGCGTTCGGCGCCACGCGTCGCAAGCACAGCGCCTGCGCTCACGACGGCAACGTTCAGGCGCTGGTCGCTGCCGACACACCCACCGTCACGCTGGTCGGCAAGAGCTGGGACCTGCATGTCGAAAAGGTGCTCGAGACCGACGCGCGAGAGAACGAGGCGATGATCGGCGACACGGTCGGCTATCTCAAGGATCTCGGCCGCGAGGTGATCTACGACGCGGAGCACTTCTTCGACGGCCTGGCCGGAAACCCGGAGTGCGCCCTCGGCACGCTGCGGGCGGCGGCCGCGGCGGGTGCCGACTACGTCGTGCTCTGCGACACGAACGGCGGAACCCTGCCGTGGCAGATCGAGGCGGGGGTCGACGCGGCGCGGGCTGAGCTTGGCCCGGATGTCCGGATCGGTATCCATACCCACGACGATGCCGGATGCGGCGTCGCCAACACCCTGGCCGCGGTGCGAGCGGGCGCGGTCATGGTCCAGGGCACGATCAACGGCTACGGCGAGCGGGTGGCGAACGCGAACCTCGTGACCATCATTCCGGACCTGCAGTGCAAGATGGGCTACTCCTGCGTCCCCGACGAGAGCCTGCACGAGTTGACCTCGCTGTCCCGTTACGTCGCCGAGGTGGCGAACGTCGCCCACGACGACCACCTGCCCTACGTGGGCCGGAGTGCCTTCGCCCACAAGGGCGGCATCCACGTGGCGGCCATGCTCAAGGAGCCGTCCAGCTATCAGCACGTGGAGCCTGAGTTGATCGGCAACGAGATGCGCACCGTGGTGTCCGAACTCTCGGGGCGCGGCAACATCGTCCATCTGGCGGAGAGCACGGGCGTCGGTGCCGACACGCCGTACGCCCGGGAGGTGCTGCACAAGGTCAAGGATCTCGAGAACCGCGGCTACAGCTTCGAGGCTGCGGAGGCTTCCGTCGAGCTCATGTTGCGCCGGGCGGAACCCGGATACGAAGCGCCGTTCCGGCTGATCGACTTCCTGACCGTGGTCGAGCACCGCGATGGCCGGGGTCTCGTCGCCGAGGCGACGGTCAAGGTCGAGGTGCCGGACGGCACGATCGCCCATACGGCATCCGAGGGAAACGGTCCCGTCAACGCCCTGGCCCACGCCCTGCGCAAGGCCCTGGAGCCGCACTACCCGGCCTTGGGCGAAATGCGGCTCGCCGACTACAAGGTTCGTATTCTGGACAGTGCC
This sequence comes from Acidobacteriota bacterium, assembly GCA_011523565.1. Taxonomy (GTDB): domain Bacteria; phylum Acidobacteriota; class Thermoanaerobaculia; order Multivoradales; family Multivoraceae; genus Multivorans. Next base: position 9,463 of record WTGL01000324.1, on the reverse strand, counting down.
CAGGGCACGGCCGCGACGACCCGGGTGCTCGTGGACTTCGTGGCCGGTGGCGACCGGTGGACCACGGTCGGCGCCGGCACGAACATCATCGAGGCGAGCTGGGAAGCGCTGTCCGACGCGATCGAGTTCGGGCTGACGAAGTAGCGCGTCAGCGGGCGAAAGCACCCCGGGCGCCGATCGCCTCGAACGGCTCCATGCCGATACAGGTGCAGATCAGGTGGCGGTCACCGTGCACGTTGTCGATGCGGCCGACGGGGGGCCAGTACTTGTGGTCGTCGGTCCAGGGCGCCGGGAAGGCGGCCTGCCGGCGGGAGTACGGACGATTCCAGTCGTCGGCAACGATGGCGGCTGCGGTGTGTGGCGCGCCGCGCAGCGGGCTGTCCCCGATTTCGACATCACCGCGTTCGACCGCCGCGATCTCGGCCCGGATGGCGACCATCGCGTCGCAGAAGCGGTCGAGCTCCGCTTTCGATTCGCTCTCCGTCGGTTCCACCATCAGCGTTCCGGCAACCGGGAACGACATGGTGGGAGCGTGGAAGCCGTAGTCGATCAGCCGCTTCGCCACGTCGTCGACCTCGACGCCCGAGGACTTGAAGTCGCGCAGGTCGAGGATGCACTCGTGGGCGACCAGGCCCCCGGCGCCGCGATAGAGGACGGGGTAGTGGGGGGCGAGCCGTTGCGCGATGTAGTTCGCGTTCAGGATCGCGGCCTCGGTGGCGCGGCGCAGGCCGGCGGCGCCCATCATGCGGATGTAGGCCCAGGAGATCGGCAGGATGGAACCGCTGCCGACGGGCGCGGCGCTGACCGCGCCGACCGTGCCGTCGCCCAGCGTGCCGGTGCTGTCCGATCGACCGATGGAGGCGAGCGGATGACGCGGCAGGAACGGCGCGAGGTGGCCGGCGACGGCGATCGGCCCCATTCCGGGGCCCCCGCCTCCGTGTGGAATGCAGAACGTCTTGTGCAGATTGAGGTGACAGACGTCGGTGCCGTACTCGCCTGGGCGGCACACGCCGACCTGGGCGTTCATGTTCGCGCCGTCCAGATAGATCTGCCCGCCGTGTTCGTGGACGACGGCGCAGATCTCCCGGATCGCTTCCTCGAAGACGCCGTGGGTCGACGGGTAGGTGACCATCAGGGCGGCGAGGTCCCCGCTGTGAGCGGCGGCCCGGGCACGCAGGTCGTCGAGATCGATGTTCCCTTCGTCGTCGCACTTGACCGGCTCGACCTTCAGGCCCGCCAGGACCGCGCTCGCCGGGTTCGTTCCATGGGCTGATGTCGGGATGAGGCAGACGTTGCGGGCGCCCTCGCCGCGGCTCTCGTGGTAGCTGCGAATCGCGAGCAGGCCGGCGTACTCACCCTGCGAGCCGGCGTTCGGCTGCAGCGAGACGGCCGAGAAGCCGGTGATCCTGGCCAGCCACTCCTCGAGGTCGGCGCAGAGTCTCCGGTAACCGGCGTTCTGGTCATCGGGCGCGTAGGGGTGCATATGGGCGAAGCCGCGCCAGGTGATCGGCATCATCTCCGCCGTGGCGTTCAGCTTCATCGTGCACGAGCCGAGCGGGATCATCGAAGTCGTCAACGACAGGTCCCGCGCCTCGAGCCGGTGGAGATAGCGGAGCAGTTCGGTCTCCGACCGGTAGCTGCTGAACACGGGGTGTTCGAGGCAGGGGGTCGTCCGGCGCAGCGCTCCGGGTAGCGGCTCCGGGGCACCAGCCGTGACCTGAGCGGACGACGATCGGACTTCGGCGAACGCGGCGAGCACGGACTCGATGTCGTAGTCGGTCGTCGTTTCGTCGCAGGCGACGGAGATCGCGCCGGAGCCCCAACCGCGCAGGTTCAGCCTGCGCCGAACAGCGGCCGCGAGCACCCGTTGTTCCTCCTGAAGGCCGTCGACCTGTGCTGTCACCGTGTCGAAGAACGTGTCCGCCTGAAGCTCGAAGCCGAGGGTGCGAAGGCGTTCGGCCAGGCGGTGCGCGCGCCGGTGAACCGCCTCGGCGATCGACCGGAGACCCCCCGGGCCGTGGTAGACGGCGTAGAAGCTCGCGATCACCGCCGGCAGCACCTGCGCGGTGCAGATGTTGCTCGTGGCCCGGTCGCGCCGGATGTGCTGTTCCCGGGTCTGGAGCGCCAGGCGCAGCGCCGGGCGGTGGCAGTCGTCGTGCGTGACGCCAACCAGGCGGCCTGGGAGCCGCCGCTTCAGACGGTCGCGGACGGCGATGTAGGCCGCGTGCGGCCCGCCGAACCCCATCGGCAGGCCGAAGCGCTGCGTGTTGCCCACGGCGACGTCGGCTCCCCATTCGCCGGGCGCTTCCAGCAGGCAGAGCGCCAGCGGATCGGCGGCTGCGATGACGAGACCGCCCGCTTCCCGCACCCGCTGCGCCAGCTCCCGATAGTCGTGGACGCCGCCGTCGGTTGCCGGTTGCTGCACCAGGGCCGCGAAGACGCCGTTCGGGTCGAGCCGCTCGTGATCGCCGATCTCGACGTCGATGCCGAGCGCTTCGGCGCGGGTACGGACCACCTCGATCGTCTGCGGATGACAGCCCTCGGAAACGAAGAACCTCCCCTGTTGCCGCTTGTCTGCCCAGCACAGCGACATCGCCTCGGCGGCGGCCGTCGGCTCGTCCAGCAGGGAGGCGTTCGCAATCTCCAGGCCGGTGAGGTTGGCGATCATGGTCTGGAAGTTCAGCAGCGCTTCCAGCCGGCCCTGGGAGATCTCCGGTTGGTAGGGCGTGTACGCCGTGTACCAGCCGGGGTTCTCGAGCACGTTGCGCTGGATCACGGGAGGGGTGACGCATCCGTGGTAGCCCATGCCGATGAAGCTGCGCAGCACCTGGTTGCTGCTCGCGATTTCGTCCAGCTCGACCAGGGCCTCGGCTTCCGACGCCGGAGGCGGCAGTTCGAGGCCGCCGTCGACGCCTTCGCTGCGGATCGCCGCCGGTACGGCCGCGTCGATCAGGCCCGCGAGCGAGGACTGCCCGAGTGCCTCGAGCATCTGGTCGATCTCGGCGTCCCGGGGGCCGATGTGACGGTCGGCGAAGGGCAGGCTGCCGCTCGCCGTCGGTTGGGAAGTGGTCATAGTCTGGTGAAGAGCCAGGCGACGTAGCCTCCGTAGGCTGTCACGAGCAGCGCACCCCAGCTCCGTCCGATGCTGCGCCCGTGTCGCAGCAGGTAAACGGCGAGGAACATCAGGAGGCTGAAGAAGAGCATGACCGAGGCGTCCAGTCCCTCGGCGAGGAAGGTGGTTTCGAAGGGGCGTATGAGAACGGCGGCTGGCAGGACCAGCAGGATGTTGAAGACGTTCGAGCCGATGATGTTTCCCAGCACGATGCCGTGGTGATTCCGGTACGCCGCCACCAGGCAGGCAGCGAGTTCGGGCACACTCGTGCCGAACGCCACGACCGTGAGTCCGACGACGAGTTCGCTGACCCCGAGGGCCAGCGCAAGCTCCTCCGCCGCGGGCACCAGGAGTCTGGCCGCGCCCACGGCGAGCAGCGCGAGTCCCACCAGAGTGCCAAGGACGGACTTGAGCGCGCTGACGCCCTGGGGATCCGTCGCTTCGGCATCGCCGGCGCGGACCAGAACGATGAGGAAGTACGCCATCAACGAGAGGAGGACGACGCCGGCGAAGCGCCCGAGGTGTCCGAAGGCGACGAACACCAGCACCAGAAGTGACGTGCCGAGCATGAAGGGCAACTCGCGGCGGACCAGGCGGATGGCTTGGCGCTCGGCGGTGTCGGAGCGGTTGTGGAGAGGTACCACGAGCGCCGAGACCCCAAGGATCAGGCCGACGTTGGCGATGTTCGAGCCGACGACGTTGCCGTAGATCAGCCCGGCGGAGTCGCGCAGCGCGGCGGCTACCGCTACGCCAAGTTCCGGTGCCGAAGTGCCGAAGGCGACGACCGTCAGCCCGATCACCGTCGGACTGACGCGCAGAACCGCGGCCAGACCGGTCACCGAGCGCACGAGGATCTCGCCGCCGGCCCAGAGCACGGCGATGCCGAGAACGATCAGCAGCAGCGAGATCAAGACGGATTCGGCTAGGGGGCTAAGGAGACAGGTGCCGGCTACGGGAAGATCCCGGCCGTGCGGTAGGAGGCGGCGACCTTGTCGATGGCCACTACCATCGCGGCCGTGCGCAGGTCGACGCCCGGGCCCAGCTTCTTCTGGTACCTGCGCATCTGGTAGTAGGCGGTCGCCATCGTCTCTTCGAGGCCGGAGTTGACCAGATCGATCTCGTCGGCGCCGCGGGCGAGGATCTTGATTTCATCCCGGCTGAAGCTGGCGCCGGTGGCCGAACTCATCGCATGCAGAAGGTCCTTGCGCACGCTCTCCTCGAACCGCTTCTGCATTCGCCCGAAGCGGACGTGGGAGAGATTCTTGAGCCACTCGAAGTAGGACACGGTGACACCGCCGGCGTTCAGGTAGACGTCCGGAATCACGAGGATGCCCCGTTTCGCCGCGGCCGTGCTGGCGTAGGACGTCGTGGGCCCGTTCGCTGCCTCGGCCAGGATGCGGCAGGAGATGCGCTCGATGTTCTCGCTCGTGATCTGGTTCTCGAGCGCCGCCGGAATGAGGATGTCGCAGTCGAGTTCCAGAGCCTTGTGGCTGGGCTCGACGTTGGACGCGCCGGGGAAGTCGAGGATCGACCCGGTCGTCTTGCGGTGTTCCACCACATCATCGACATCGAGTCCGCCCGGATCCGCGATCGCACCCTCGAACTCGGCCAGGCCGACGAGCTTCGCGCCGGCGCCTTGAAGGTACTTCGCCGCGTGATAACCGACGTTCCCCAGCCCCTGGATGACGACCCGTTTGCCCGCGATGCCCGGTTCGAGGCCGAGCTTCGCCATGTCGTCCTCGTAGGAACACGCTTCGCGGACGCCGAAGAAGACACCGAGCCCGGTCGCCTGGGTGCGGCCCTGGATGCCGCCGTGCTCGACCGGCTTGCCGGTCACGCAGGCGGCCACGTTCACTTCGCCGTGTTCGATCTGGGAGTAGGTGTCGGCGATCCAGGCCATCTCCTGTTCGCCGGTGCCGTAGTCGGGCGCCGGCACGTCCTTGCCCGGACCGATGAAGGACTTGCGCTGGAGTTCGGCCGTGTAACGGCGCGTGAGCCGTTCCAGTTCGCCTTCGGAGTAGCGGCTGCGATCGATCCGAATGCCGCCCTTGGCGCCGCCGAAGGGGACGTCGACCAGAGCGCACTTGTAGGTCATCAGCGCCGCCAGCGCCATGACCTCGTCCTCGTTGACGTTCATCGCGTAGCGGATGCCGCCCTTGGTCGGCAGCCGGTGATGGCTGTGCTCCGCGCGCCAGGCGTGGATCACTTCGATCGAGCCGTCGTCGCGACGGAGCGGGAAGCTCATCCGGTAGACCGAGTTGACCCACTTCACCTGCTCCAGGAGGGTGGGATCGTGCTCGGTGTGCCTTGCCGCTTCGTCGAAGGCGGCGTTGACGTGATCGAAGAACGTCAGGCCGGAGGCCGTCCGTTCCTCTGCGACCGCGGCAGCCGTCGTCACTTGCAGGTTCTCGCCATTGTGTGCCCTCCCTCAAGAGGTCAACCTGTTTCCGGGTCAACCTATGCCCGCGCGCGCATGTCGTCAATCCGATTCGGCCACGAGGCGCGCCTCGACGGGTGCGGCCGGATAGAGGTTGCTGCGGTCGCCCGCCACGAAGGCGTAGACCCGAATCCCCGCCAGGTGGGCGATGTCGAGCGCCAGGGTCGACGGCGCTCCGACCGCCGCGATCAGCGGCACGCCCGCGACCGCTGCCTTCTGGACGATCTCGAAGCCGAGGCGGCCGCTGACCGCGAGCATCGTTGCCTCCAGGGGCAGCCGTCCGGTCAGCAGCGCGCGGCCGATCACCTTGTCGACCGCGTTGTGACGGCCGATGTCCTCGTACAGCCACAGGAATCCGGCGCCGCCCGCACGGGCCTCGAACAGGGCAGCGGCATGCACGCCGCCGGTAGCTCCGAAGAGGATCTGGCGCTTCTTCATCCTGGCCGGCAAGGCCTGGACGAGCCGTCGCTCCCGATCCGGCTCGAGGTCGAGCGGTCGAATCGCCGGCAGGCGAACCCAGAGGTCTTCGAGCGAAGGCTTGCCGCAGACGCCGCACGCGCTGGTGACGCGGAAGGCGACCTCCCGCCTGGCCGCGACCGCCGCTCGGCGGGCGCGCCGGCGGCCCGCGGCGGAGAGCCGCACGTCGACGATCGAGCCTGGGACGGGGTCCACCTGTTCGATCGTCCTTACGCTGTCTCCTTCCCGAGCGGAGCGGGAACGGACGGCGGCGTCCTCGACGTCTCCTACGCCTTCGATCAGGCCCTCCGCGTACAGGTAGCCCAAGGCGAGTTCGACCTCGGCGCCCGGACTGCGCATGGTGACGACCAGAGCCTCGCCGTCGACCCGGATCTCGAGCGGCTCCTCGATTGCCACTTCGTCGCGGCGAGCTTCGCCCCGGCGTCGTTCGACCTGCACCCGCCGGGCCGCGGCATCCCCGGGGGATTCGGCTTTCGGCGCCTTGTGCGTCAATGTTCGTGCCTCGCCCGTTCGATCCGTACGCGAACCCCGTACTCGGGTTCGCCGGAGTCCGGGTCCAGCGACCACGGAAGGAGCTCCATGCACTCCGGCCAGTGGGCCTCGACGTTGCCGGCCTTGATCGGGCCGAAGCGTGCGACCAGTTCCATCCGGGATACCGGAGACGACACGACGACGCGATCGCCCTCGTTGATTCTTCGCGTGCGGCCGTCGCCGGCGTTCATCAGCAGGTCGGAGCGTTTCAGACCGGTCAGCGCGTCGCGGTCGCCGTGGACCATCGAGTTGAACTGGCGGCCGCGGCGGGTTGAGAGAAACAGCTCCCCGCTTCCCAGCTCGCGCTCCGCCGGCGGCTCGACGGGAAGGAAGCGCGCCCGCCCGGACGGGGTCGCGAATCGCCCACGCTCGAACAGGCGCTGCCCGCCCCACTGGAACTCGTCTCCCTTTCGCTTCAGGTTCTCGATCCCGGCATAACGGGGTTCGGCCCTGGCGATCTCGGCCCGGATCGCGGCCGTGTCCGCGAAGTCGAGCACGCCGGCCGGCTCGGGCCGAACTCGGGCGATGACCTCACAAAGCACCTCCCACTCCGGGCGGCATTCGCCGAGGCGTCTTGCCGGGGCGCCGCCGTGTTCGATCGGTGGCGAGTAGACGATCCGCCGTTCGGTCGTTGTCTCGGTGACTCCGCCGGGGATCTCGTAGCGGGTGGTGGCCGGCAGCAACAGCACCGTATCGCTCGGCTCGACCAGCATGGCGCTGTTCAACACGATGTCCTGGTGGATCCGGATGCTCGGGCGTTGCAGCGCGCGCTCGACGCGCCCCCGGTCCGGCGTCGTTTCGAGGAAGTTGCCGCCGAGGATCCAGAAGGCGTCGATGTCGCCGTCTGCTGCGGCCTCGATCTGGCCGGTGGCTGCCAGACCGGGTCCGCGCGGTGGTTCGAAGCCCCAGACCTCGGCCCAGTGGTCGAGGAGTTCGGTCTCCGACACCGGTGCGCACCCGACCTCGGACCCGCCCTGAACGCCGGAATGGCCGCGGATCGGCACCAGGCCGGCGCCGGGAAGGCCCGGAAGTCCGCGCATCAGTCCCAGGTTGCACATCGCGAGCACCGTGTCGACGCCGTGACGGTGCTGGGTCAGGCCCATGGACCAGACGAGGATGGTCTTCGGTCTG
>WTGL01000324.1:0-1765 GCA_011523565.1 Acidobacteriota bacterium | reverse complement strand
AAGAACACGATCAGGTCGGCGTCGAGCCAGTCCGTGTAGGAGTTCGTTGCCGCTGCGTATCCGTAGGCTCTCTTGAGGGCGATCGTCGAGGCGGCGTGGCAGAGACGGGCGGCCGTGTCGACGTGGGGGGTACCGAAGAATCGGGCGGCCTTTTGCGCTACGTAGTACGTCTCGTTGGGAATGCCGCGCGAGGTCAGGAAGAACGCCGCGCGGGCGGGGTCGCGTTCGCGGACCTCGGCCAGTTCGGAGACCGCGACGTCCACCGCCTCGGGCCAGGAGATGCGACGGAAGCCCGGCTCGCCGGCACGCCGCAGCATCGGGTAGGTCAGTCGCCCCAGACCGCGCAACGCCGTGGAGCCGCGTGTCTTGAGAGCGTCGGCGTCGGCGAGCAACCCCGGGTCGAGAGCCGGCATCGTGTTCAGCCGCAACAGATCGAGCCGGACCATGCAGAGATGGACGCCATCCAGGGTCCAGTCGCGGAGCCCCGAGGTCCCCAGCGCGCAGCCGTCGCAGACGCCGTCCCGCAGGATGCGCCACGCATAGCCGCTTTCGTCGCGGTTCTGCCACGCGACCTTGGCCATCTCCAGGTAGTGGCGCGGCTTGGTCTGCCCCAGGCCGAAGGGGGTCCTCAAGCTGGGGCTCACGGTCCGATGATAGAGGAGCGGGGCGGTTAGAGTTGATCTCCGCGATGCGCATCCTGCCGGCAGTCCTGGGCTTGGTCGTGGCGGTCGGGCCGGCAGCAGCCCTGGCGCAGGGGAGCGCGTCCGCGATGCAGGAGGCGACCGTCACCCCTGCGTTTGAGGCGGAGAACTTCGCCGCTGCGGTCGATCCGCGGGCCGACGGTTGGGACACCGAAGCACTCAGCGAACAGGCTGAGGCCCAGCTCAAGAGCGTTGCTGCGTGGCTTGCGGAGGTTGCGGCGGGCGGCGCCGATGCCATGCCGTCCGGGGACGTCGCGTCGGTCGTCGATCAGGCCTTCGAGTCGCCGGGGTTCGTGCCCGGCGAACTGATCGCGCGTTACCGCGGCACGACGTTCGTCGTCGAGAGCGGGAACGTGAGTGGCGCGGCTACGGCTTATCGCGGCGCCGAGGGCTTCAGACGGGCCCTTGGCGCTCTCGCCGGGCGGCTTGCCGGCAACCGGCCGCCGCGGGCGGATTTCAAGCTCTACTCGGTCGACGCCGGCACGGCCGGCTTCGTGACGCTCGCGCACTTCGAGGCCTCGGTCGCTGGGCCGGCCGGCAGCCGGCAGTTGAACGCGGTTTGGTCGACCATCTGGAGGTTGCCGGGGGACGACGCCGAAGCTCCCTTGCTGCTGAGGGTCGAGGTCTCCGACTACGAGGAGACTTCGACTCCCCGCGGCCCCCTCTTCGTCGACGTCACCGAAGCCGCGGTCGGCCACAACCCGAGCTACCAGGACCAGTTGCTGCAGTCGCCCGACGCCTGGCTCAACCGGATCCCGAAGGCGGCCGGCTACAACAAGACGGGCTGGCAGGGCGTGTCGGTCGCCGACGTGAACGGGGACGGGCTGGACGACATCTTCCTGCCCGAGCAGGGCGGCCTGCCGAACCGTCTCTATGTTCAGGACCGGCAAGGCACATTCGACGACCGCTCGGCGGAGGCCGCGGTCGACTACCTGGAACGCGCCCTCGCCGGGCTGTTCGTCGATCTCGACAATGACGGTGACCCGGACCTCGTCCTGTCCAGCCGGCCAGCGGTGCTGGTGCTCGAGAACGACGGCAGCGGCCGTTTCGCCCGCGTTCGCCAC
>WTGL01000177.1 GCA_011523565.1 Acidobacteriota bacterium | reverse complement strand
GAAGGGATGGTCGAGGTCCCAGTGGTCGTTCAGATGCTGGTAGTGCCAGGCGATTTCGCCGGTGTTCGCATCGAGCGCGAGCGTGGAGTTGTGGTACAGGTGCCTGAGGTCCCTGCCGCCGAGCAGGAACTTCGGCGCCGGTGAGGTCACCGAGGTGCCGATGTAGATCAGCTCCAGCCCAGGGTCGTAGCTCGGCACCATCCACGTGCCGACGTGCGTGCGGTCCTCGAACGGGGTGTCGCCCCAGGTCTCGTCGCCCGGCTCGCCCGGAGCGGGCACCGTGCGGCGCCGCCAGAGTTCGGCGCCGGTCTCCGCGTCGTGAGCGACGATGACGCAGGAGTCGGGGCCGCCGCGGGGCAGGCAGCTTCGGCCCGAGATCACCTTGCCGTCGGCGATGATCGGGCCGGAGCTCTGCATTGCCGGCTGCGTCTTGTAGTCGAGGATCATCGTCTCCCAGACCAGCTCGCCCGTCAGAGCGTCGAGGGCAAAGACGAAGTTGTCGACGCTGGTGTCGATGATCAGGCCGCCGTGGATCGCGATGTTGCGGTTGTTCGCGGCGAGGCCTCCGACCTGCTGGAGGATGTTGTCCGGGTGCTCGCGACGGTACTCCCAGATGAGGTCGCCGGTCACCGCGTCGATGGCCTGGATGACGTCGCGGCGCCACATCAGCCAGTCGTCGTCGCTCGGGTTCTGGAGCATGGCGTCCGTGACCGGGACGATGTCGCCGCGCTCGGGCTCGGGAGCGGATTGTGCTTCGGCGACCGGGACGTCAGGGATGAACGTCAGAAGGGCGGCGGCAAGTGCCGCTGCCGGCAGGAAGTCGTGCTGGCGCATGGTCGGCGCCGGATGTTAGCCGTTCGTACGCTCGCAGGAGGATCTGCAGTCAGCGCGAAGAGGAGAGCCGGACTTCCAGTTCCTCTTCGCCGTCGCCCCGTACAACGGTCACGGCGACCACGTCCCCGACGCGATAGCTCTCCAGAATCGTGTGGACGTCGTTGATCGTTGCGACGGATCGACCCTCGATGGAGGTGATCAGATCGCCGAGGATGATGCCGCCGCGGGTGCGCCGGCTTGCCCGCATTCCGGCCCTCTCGGCACCGGAGCCGGGCACCACGCTGGTGATCAGAGCTCCCCGGATTCCACGCGAACGCAGCAGGGAGTCGTTCAGTTCGACACCGATCAGCGGCCGTTCGACCTGGCCGTGCGCGATGAGCTCGGGGACGACCCAGTTCACGGTATCGACCGGAATGGCGAATCCGATGCCTGCCCATGCGCCGGCTGCCGACGGGACGATCTGCGTGTTCACGCCGATCAGCCGTCCGCTGGAGTCCAGCAGCGGCCCGCCAGAGTTTCCGGGATTGATGGCCGCGTCGGTCTGGATTGCGCCGCGGATCAGGCGTTTGGTGAGCGAGGGTACTTCGCGGTCGAGTGCGCTGATGACGCCCGTGGTCAGCGTGTGGTCGAGTCCGAACGGATTGCCGATCGCGAGGACGGATTGGCCTACCTCGAGGTCGCGCGAGGTGCCGACTGCCAGCGGTCGCAGCTTTTCCACCGGGGCCTCGATCTTGAGGACGGCGAGATCGACGTGCGGATCCTGACCCACAACCTTGGCCGGCCAGGTGCTCTGATCGTCCAGAGTGACCACGGCCTCGTGGCCACTGAGCAGGACGTGGAAGTTGGTCACGACGTGACCCTGTGCATCCCAGATGAAGCCGGTGCCGCTACCTTCCGGAACGCGGTCGATGCGGCGAGAGAAGAGGTTGCGGCGGTTCGTCACGGTCGTGATGTTGACGACGGACGGCGACGCCCGCCGGAACAGTTCGACGGTTGAGCGTTCCTCGGGCAGGAGCCCGGCGCTCGGCGCTACCGGCCTGGGCTCTCCGCGGCTGTCCGCCTGGAGCACGTTTCCCTGCCACCGGGCAGCCAGCAGGAAGGCGAGCCCGGCGAGGACCATCAGGCCCGCTGCGGTGGCGATCCGCGGCCGTTCCGTCGGGCCGCGTGAGGCTGAGTAGGGCATGGGTTGAAACTAACAGGCCGCGGGCGGGGTTTGTTCCGGAGCTACACTCGACGCATGATCCTCACAGAGAAGAAGGTGTCCAGAGCGGAATTCGAGGACGGCACGGGCTGGCAGTTGAAGCCCGAGGGCGCGTGCAAGGGCTCAGCGTGCGTGCCCCTCTTCGACCGTGCCCCGGCGTCGTCGAGCCAGGTGGACGCGGTTGCCGTTGCCGAGTCCATCGGTCTCCCCGTCGTTCACGACGAGGAGCAACGTGTGTGGGCCGTGGGCCCAGAGTCGATCGGCTCACGAGCCCTGGTGTCGGCCGAGGACGCCGACTTCGAACTGCCCGATCTGGACGGGAAGCCGTTTCGATTGTCCAGTCTGCGCGGGCAGAAGGTCGTCGTCTACGCCTGGGCGCCCTACTGAGGCTGCTCGGCCCACCTGCCCGGGTGGCAGGCGTTGCGCGACGAGCTTCATCCTCAGGGCTTCGAACTGGTCACGGTCGGTCTCGACACGCTGGGGGCTGAAGGCTGCCGCCGGTTCATCGAGGCCGCTGAGCCGAAGCACCCCTCCCTTGTCGACCGGCATCACCTGCTGGCCCGGCTCTTCGGCGTGATCAACATCCCCAGCTCGGTCTGGATCGACGAGTCGGGCACGATCGTCCGGCCGGCGGAGGCGGCGCCGGCACCGCCCAGCGACGGGATGCCCAGGCTCGGCTCAGGCTCCGGGATTCCGGGGCGCTTCGGCGAGATGCTGGAGGAGGCGGCGAAGATCCCGGTCGACACCGACGCCTACCACCGGGCGCTGCGCGATTGGGTGGAGAAGGGCACGGCGAGTCGATTCGCGCTTTCGCCGGAAGAAGTCGTTGAACGGTCGAGGCCGCGCGACGCGGACGTGTCCCTCGGGCACGCCCACTTCGAACTCGCCTCGCACCTGGAGCTCGAGGGTCACCACGAGGCGGCGATCCGCCACTTCCGCGAGGCGCACCGCCTGGTCCCCGACAGTTGGTCCTTCCGCCGCCAGGCCTGGTCGCTCGAAGGAGGCGCCGAGGGTCCATTCGCGCGCTTCTGGCAGGGCCCGAGCGAAGAGGATCCCGAGGCATGGCCCTACGAAGGCGACTGGCTCAGCGACATTCGCGAGGAGGGCCCGGAGAACTACTCCGAGCGCTTCGAGCCCTGACGTCGTTCGACCCTGAACTCACGGCGGCTCTGGAGCGCCGCCGCCGACAGTGGCGTGATCTCGATGGCACCGCCCGCCTCTGGTCCGGCGACGGCTCGTTGTGGACCGACTCGGGCGAGGAGGAGTGGCTCGGCTGGCTTGATGTCGAACGCCTGAGTCGCCTGACGTTCGTCGACGTCGACGGCAGGCGTGTCGACACGGAGGCCGGGAAGCTCGCCGAGCATCTCGCCGGGCCACCGTTCGAGCGTTGCCTGCTGCTCGGCATGGGCGGCTCGGCGCTGGGCGCGGATCTGCTGTGGCGGGCGCTGCCGGGGCGGGTCGATGCCGAGTTCATCGTCCTCGACACGACGGACCCTCGCGAGATCGCCAGGGCGCTGGACGGAGTCGATCCGTCGGCGCTGCGGGTCATCGCGGCGTCGAAGTCGGGCGGCACGCTCGAAACCCGGCTGGCGTTCGAGTTGATGCTCGACCGGTTGGGCGAAGCCGTGCCCCGGGCCGCCTTGGCGATCACCGACCAGGGTTCGGCGCTGGCGGCACGCGCCCAATCCGCCGGCGTCCCGGTCGTCTTCGGACACCCGGACATCGGCGGCCGGTACTCCGTGCTCTCCGCGTTCGGCCTGACTCCGGCCGCGGTCGCCGGGATCGATCCGGAGCCGCTGCTGGCTAGCGCCCGCGCGATGGCCGACGCTTGCCGCGTCGACGGAGAGGAGCAAGCGACGAATCCGGGTGTCGAACTGGGCCTGCTGCTCGCCGCGGCGCACGACTGCGGCCGCGACAAGCTCTACCTGCATGCGCCGGACGGATCCGCGGAGATCGTCGCCTGGGTCGAGCAACTGATTGCCGAGTCCCTCGGCAAGGGCGACGTGTTGCTGCTGCCGGTCGCGGCGGCGGGCTTGCCGGCGGACCCTGCGCCTGACCGCCTCGACATCGAACTCGATCCCGCCGACCTCGGCGGCGAGCTCTTCCGCTGGCAGTTCGCCACGGCGGTGGCCGGCGCACTGCTGGGCGTCAACCCCTTCGACCAGCCGGACGTGGAATCGTCCAAGGTCGTCACGCGGCGTTACGTCGAGCGGATGAAGGCCGGCGATGCTCAGGTGCCTGTCGGCGTCGTCCGGCTAAGCGAGGTCAGCGAGCTCGGGCTGGCCCAGCTCCTGGGCACCCACCTCGCGACGTTTCCGGACCGCGGCTACGCTGTCGTCTCGGCCTACCTGGACCGTAGTCACCGCAACCGCGAGCTGCTCGATGCCCTGCGTCGTGGCCTCGCCCAGCGTATCGGCGGCGCGTCCGTGCTCGGTTTCGGGCCGAGCTTCCTGCACTCGACCGGGCAGGCCCACAAAGGCGGCCCGAATCGCGGTCTGTTCCTGCAGCTCACCGCCGATCCGCCGGCTGACGACATCCTGGTGCCGGGCCAGGACCTGACTTTCGGCCAGGTCCAGCTCGCACAGGCATGGGGCGACTGCGAGGTGCTGGTCGAACGGGACCGCCGGATCCTCGCTGTCCATATCGACGGTGACGTCGAAGCCAGCCTGCGCCGCTTGATCGATGCTGTGGCCTAGGAGTCCCCGCCGCTACCGGTGCAACACTCCGATACGTGTAGCTTTCGTGTTATACATGTAGTAATGGCACTCAACATCAGAAACGCGGAAACAGAGCGGCTGGCCGGCGAGTTGGCGCGGCTGACCGGACAGACCAAGACGCAAGCGGTCACCGAGGCGTTGCGGAACCACCTGGAACGGTGCCGGCGCGAACAGTCCGGCCGGACCCTGGCAGGCGAACTCAGCGAGATCGGACGCCGGTGCGCGAAGCTGCCAGTGCGCGACCAGCGGTCCGCGGATGAGATCCTCGGGTACGACGAGGACGGCCTTCCTCGCTGATGGTCCTCGATACCTCAGCAATACTCGCGATCCTGCAGGATGAGCCGGAACGTGGCTCCTTCGCCGAGAAGATCGCGGCGGCGGCCGTGTGCCGGATCTCGGCGGCGAGCTTTGTGGAGGCCTCGATGGTCCTCGAGTCGCGTCACGGAGCGGAAGGTGTTCGACTGCTCGACCTACTGATTGAGTCGGCCGGCGTCGACGTGGTGCCGCTTGATTTGGCTCAAGCCAGAATCGCGCGTCAGGCCTTTGCCGACTTTGGGAAGGGGCGCCACCCGGCCGGACTCAACTATGGGGACTGCTTCGTCTACGCGCTTGCCCGCCAGCTCGGCGAACCGCTGCTCTGCAAGGGCGAGGACTTCTCGCTGACGGATCTCGCGTTGGTCCCGTAGATCGAGGAACCGACGACGCCGTGTTGCCAGCGCGCAATTGCTACCGCCGCCGCACGCTAGCGGTGTGGTAGAGTCCTGAACTCCTGCCACGCGAGGAAGGCTGTCTGCGCGGACAGCGAGTACCGCATGGTGGTGTCCCCGTGGCACAGCGAGGTTCCCCGG
>WTGL01000245.1:4917-5662 GCA_011523565.1 Acidobacteriota bacterium | reverse complement strand
TCTTCTGTACGACTTCATGGGCCCCGGCAATCCCTGGGGCGTTGCGTTCGGTGAATGGGGACAGATCTTCAGCGTCGACGGTGCGGGCGGCGTAACGCATCTTTCGCTCGGCCAGATCCCGACGACTCACCGGCGCCGCCTCGACACGATCGGCGAGCCCGGAGGATACGCCGGCATCGCCTATCTCGACGGCCGTCACCTGCCGCCGGAGTACCAGGGCCAGTTCGCGATCGGCGACTACCAGGCGAATCGGGTGAAGCGGTTCTCCGTTGCGGTCAGCGGTTCAGGTGCAGCCCTGAAGTGGGAAGAGCCGCTCATCCACTCGAGTCACCGGAACTTCCGTCCGATCGGCGTGAAGGTCGGGCCGGACGGGGCCGTCTACGTCGTCGACTGGTACAACCCGATCATCTGCCACCAGGATGACGAGTATCGGGATCCGACGCGCGACAAGGCGCATGGTCGGATCTGGCGGATCACCTCTTCCTCGGCGCCGCTCGTGAAGGCTCCGAAGCTCCTGGATGCGCCGCTCGACGAGGTCGTGGCCGCCCTCGAAGCGCCCGAGCGCTGGACGCGCTACCAGGCGAAGCGCGAGCTCACCCGCCGTGACACGGAGAAGGTCGCGACCGTTCTCGGAAGGTGGGTCGCGAACCTGGATCCGGAAGGCGCGGACTACGAGCGCCACCTCTACGAGGCGGTCGGCGCCTACGCCACGATCGAGGTTCCCGCGCCGGCGGTCCTGGCGAAG
>WTGL01000245.1:3778-4907 GCA_011523565.1 Acidobacteriota bacterium | reverse complement strand
GCGCATCGTGGGCCGTTGGCACGATCGCCTGGAGGATCCGCTGGCGCTCCTCGCTGGTCGCGTGGAAGACGACGACGCGCAGGTGCGGATGGAGGCCGTTGCCGCGGCTGCCGCGATTCCCCGGCCGGAGTCCATCACCGTGGTCGCGCGCGCGGTGGACCGCCCCATGGACGACTCGATGGAGTACGTCTTTTCGCAGGCGATCCAGCACCTCAGGCCGCACTGGGAGGCTGCGCACGAACGCGGAGATCTCCAGTTCGCCGAGTCGGCCCATCTCGCTGAAGTGCTGAACCGCGCTGGGGGAAGGGAGCGAATCGCGGATCTGCGCACGATCGCGTTGTCGTACCACCTCGACGAGGACACGCGTCTGAGCGCGATCGAGAACCTCCTGGCAGTCGGAGGAAAGGAAGAGATCGAGGAGTTCGTCCTCATGCCGGATCGCTATGTGAGCGGCGGGAAGTACGACGCCGACGGACATGCACGGATCCTGGCCGCCGCCGCGAGGGCGACGCGTTCCGGAAGTCTCGAGCCGCACGATCAGCCGTGGGGTCTGGCGAAGATGATGGCGCACCCGAGTCTCGAACTCCGCGCCAATGCCGCCATCCTGGCCGGGGCCTGGAGGGCCACCGACACGCAGGAGAGCCTCCTCGCGATGGCCAGTGACGAGTCGTTGCCTACGTTCGTTCGGGCCGCCGCGTTCGGCGCGTTGGCAAGCCTTGGGGTAGAGGGCGGGGAGGAGCTGCTCGCGGCCTATGCCGATGCGCCGCACGCACCCACGCTGCGCGTTTCGGCGATCGAAGCGCTCGTCGTCCTCGACTCGAGAGCGGCGGCGAGGTCGGCGGTCAGGCTGTTCGGGGAACCCGGGTTGGACGGCGCCACCGCCACCCGGGCCCTCGTCGCATTCCTCAACCGCGAGGGAGGCGTGCCGGCCCTGACCGCGGCGATCGAGTCCGGTGGACTCGGGCACGACGCCGCGAAGTCGTTGCTCCGTTCGTTCTACGCGAGTGGTCGTTCCGACAACGTCCTGCTCGCCGCGCTCGGTACCGCGAGCGGAGCGGACTCGCTGGAGCTCGATTACGACGCGGACTTCGTGGAGCGTCTCGCCGAGGTCGCGGCGGAACAGGGCGAT
>WTGL01000245.1:3270-3768 GCA_011523565.1 Acidobacteriota bacterium | reverse complement strand
TGGCACGACGCTCTCCGCCGAGCGGATCATCGAAGAGACGCTGTGGCCGAATCGCGAGATCAAGGAAGGATTCACCGCATTGGAGATCACGACCCACGACTCCACGATCTACCAGGGGTACAAGCGCTGGACGCAGGAAAGTTCAACGACCGGCGATCTCGTGATCCAGGACCTCGCCACGGGGGAACTGGTCACGATCAAGGCGGAAGAGACCGAGGAAGTTCGTGAGACGGGAAGCCCGATGCCCACGGGCTTGACCTCGTTGCTGTCACAGGACCAGCTCCTGGACCTCTTCAAGTACGTCACGACCCTGGGCACGAGGAGTTAGCAGTGAAGAAGATGCTGTGGAGTTCCGTCATCGCCGTGCTCGTCCTCGCACCCGCCACCGCGTGGACCGCAACGGCGCAGGAGCAGGAGGACGCCGGATTCGTCTCCATGTTCGATGGCAGGACGCTGGACGGCTGGCACGCGGTGCCGGCCGACTCCATTTCGGACTGG
>WTGL01000245.1:2649-3260 GCA_011523565.1 Acidobacteriota bacterium | reverse complement strand
GGAAGAAGAACGGCTGGACGCGGGCGCCATCGGCCTGCAGATCCACGACGCCGGGATGCGCGTCGAGTTCAAGGACCTTCGCCTGAAGAAGACGGCTTCCGGTAGGTAGTCCGGCAGCAGTCGTCGAGGCGCCGCGAGATCGCTAGGCGACCGGCCGGTCACCCACGATCGAGACCCTCTCGCCGAAACGTGACTGCGGGTAGTAGTCCCACACGGCGTGATGCTGGGTACAGCGGTTGTCCCAGAGCGTGAGCGTGTTGGGCTCCCAGCGCACACGACAGGTAAGGGAGACCGTGGTGGCAATGTGCCTGAAGAGCATGTCGAGCAGACCCCGGCTCTCCCATCGACGCATGTGGCGGATGTGCGAGGTGAAACCGCTGTTGACGAACAGGGCCTTGCGGCCCGTCTCGGGATGGCGAATCACCACCGGGTGCTCGGTCCTCGGGTACGTCTTTCCCTCGGGAGGCGCGTAGGCGTACTTGCCGATGTAGGGCAGCGCGCCGTCGTGCACCGCCACCAGACCCTCCAGGAACTTCTGCATCCGCTCCGAGAGCGTCTCGTAGGCGCGGTACATGTCGGCGAAGAGCGTGTCGCCTCCCGAGCCGCACTCG
>WTGL01000245.1:0-2639 GCA_011523565.1 Acidobacteriota bacterium | reverse complement strand
CTTGATGACGAGGATCTCCGGGTCGTGCCCGCCCTTGTACTCGGCGCTCGTGTGCAGCGGGTGGACGTGCAGCGGACCGAAAGACCGGCCGAACTCCTTGTGTTGCTCGCGGGTGAGTTCCTGGTTGCGGAAGACCAGTACCTGCCAGTCCAGCCAGGCTTGCCTGATCTCGTCCTTCTGGGACTGCGAGAGCGGCCGGGACAGGTCGATTCCCTCGATCTCCGCGCCGATATGAGGGGTCAGAGGTCGGATCCCGATGGGGGCTGCGGCGGGCGCCACGTCGGGGCGCGTCTCGAAAGCGGCTTGTACGGTCATGATGCCGGTCATCCTGTCATACGATCCGCCGTCCACTGATGGAGGAAGGACGATGAAACCAGTTTGCTTTGTCATGGGCGCCGGCGCCGGAATCGGCGGCACCGCGGGCAGGAGGTTTGCCCGCGAGGGCTACCACGCTGTTCTCTGTCGCCGGAGCGACGAAGACGGGCTGAACGCCCTGGTCGCCGGCATTCACGAGGAGGGCGGGGAGGCGTCCGGCTTTCTCCTGAACGCCGTCAAGGAGAACGCCATCGAGGATCAGATCGCCCACGTGGAGGATCAGATCGGGCCGATCGAAGTTCTGATCTACAACCTCGGCGCCCAGATCGGCAACCGGGACCTCACCGATACGAGCTACAAGGCTTTCGAACTCGGCTGGCGCATGGCGACGTTCGGGCTCTTCCGGACGGCCTCCGCGCTCTGCCCCCGGATGGTCGAGCGTGGCCATGGAACGCTGATCGTCACCTCGGCCACGGCCGCGGCGCGCGGCAACGCGGGACAGCATTCCCACGCGGCCGCGATGGGGGGCCGCCGCATGCTCTGCCAGACGCTGAACGCCGAGTTCGCCCCGAAGGGCATTCATGTGGCTCATGTGCTTGTGGATGGAACGGTCGACGCACCGGACACGCTGGGCAAGATGCTTGGGCCCGAGCGCTTCGAAGCCCTCCGAAGCACGAAGGGAGCGGCCGACGGCCTCATCCTGCCCGAGCAGGTGGCGGAGACCTACGTCCATCTCGTCCGGCAGCATCGATCCACCTGGACCTTCGAGCTGGACGTGCGTGCGTACAACGACAAGCCCTGGTGGAACTAGAGCCGCCAAACCTGTCGCAGGCTCCATGTTTGGCCCCAGCCCCCACCTCGCCAGGAGGCCACGTCGCAGAACTTGCTTCGCTGCGTTCTGCGGCGCAGCCTCCTAGCCGGGCTTGGTGGGATCCTGGGAATCCTCGGACGCGATTTCGACGGTGAGCGCGATGAAGGCTTCCACCAGCTTCTCCAGCGTGTCCAGGTCGACCGACCCGGGCCAACGGTCGTCGGGGTGGTGAAACAGACCGTTGCTGCCGAGCAGCGACAGGTAGCTGCCACCGCCGTCGAAGATCGCACGCGCCTCGCCGAAGGGGCGATCGGATACCGGAGTCAGGACGCCGGGCTCGACACCCTCCCTGCTCATTGCCTCCAGCGCCCTCTCCATCAGCGAGTCGCTCGACGCCTGCAGGCGGATGTTGCCGCCAACGGCGGCAGCGAAGTTGGCGCCGAGGTGGAGCCAGAGGTGGGCGCCGCCGATCAGATCCCGGCGGGACGCCAGGAAGTGGTCGAGCCCGACGTGACCGAGTTCGTGGCCGGTCGAGGCGACGAAGTGAACGGTACGGCGAGGGGGCTCGGCGCGCAGCGCGTGCAGCAGCTCGACCCAGAGCGCGAGACCCCCGCCCCTCTCTGACGCCACCTCCCACCAGCCGCTGCGCGGGGTCATCACCACGACCGGCGCGGCTTCGGCCTCGCGACCCGGTACCGTGGCGGTGACGTTGTAGACGCGAGTCGGCACGCGTTCCACCGCGACCACCAGCCGTGCCCTCGCCGCCCGCTCACGGGCAGCGACGAGGCCCGGTCCCGCCTCGCTGGGCAGTTGCAGCACCGGGTGACCGTAGGGTTCGAGATAGCGGTCGGCATTGATCAGTGCGTAACCAGCCGGAAACCGGGGCGGGGGCGGAACGTCGGGCGGCAGATCGAACTCGGAACCGCCGGTGACGACCACCAGACCGCGTACCTCCGGCGCCGTGCGCACCTCGTGGAAGAGAGGCAGGTACTGGACAGTAGGCGGCCAGCGCGCAGCCACGATGTCCGCGTCGCTTCCTGGAGTGCCCAGGGTTCCCGTGATGCCGTTCTCGTCTGTGGTCTCGGCGGAGTCGATGAGCGGAATGCCCTCGTAGCGGCTGGTCGAGCCGTCCTCCTCGGCGATCTCGACGAACGCGCTCACGGTGTCGGTGCGTTCGAAGTCCAGCGCCTCGAGCTGCGGCTCGACTCCGGCTTCGCGCACCAGCTCGGCGAGCCAGTGTGCCGAGGTGGTGTCGACCTCGGTGCCGGTTCGGTGGATCCCCTGGGCGTCGTACTCGCGGATCACTCGCGCGAGACGCTCAGACCGCGACTCCGCGGTCGGGTCCGATCGACTCACCGTCCCGTCCTGGGCTGGAACGGAGCACCCCAGCGTGGCAACCAACAGCAACGCCGATCTGGAGAGCCGGAGCGCGGCGACTGCACCCTGTCTACTCACGCGGGGAGTAGATGACCCAGATCTTCGTGTAGCCGTCCGTTTCGAAGACTCCGGTCCA
>WTGL01000022.1:4738-5667 GCA_011523565.1 Acidobacteriota bacterium | reverse complement strand
GCCGGACCAGCCGTGCTTCGTTTGCGCGCCGAAGAGAGGCTCGTCGAGGATCCACGCCCACATGATGCGGCGGCCCCGGTCGTCGACCAAGCTTTCCGGAGCGAAGAACGAGTTGTCGACCCAGCTCATTCGGGCGTGGGATTCGGGATGGAACTGTTCGTCTCTCCATTCGCCGACGTAGTAGCGACAGCCGAGGCGGTGGCTGATGCAGAGGAGCACGTGCTTGCCGCCGAGCTTGAAGAGATCGGGGCAGGACACGTCCTCGTTCAGTGGCACCCCCTCGACACCGTGCGCGAACAGGTCGCCGGCGTACTTCCATTCGCCGTCGAGCGCGAGTGACTTCGCGATAGCCGGCCGTTGGCCGCCAAAGATCGCGTAGTAGGTGTCGCCTTCGAGCCACCCGAAGGGGTCCCACGAGCGGTACTTCCCGTGGTACTCGTCGCCCTCCGGTGTCTTTGGCGTGATCGGGTTCGAGTCGAGCTTCTTCCACTCGTCCAGGTCGTCGTCCAGCGCGACCGCCATCGCGTTGCCCTCGCCGTGCTGGTGGTAGCAGATCGTCGGGACACCTTCCTCGTTCAGGAAGCAGTTGCCGCTGTACATCCCGTCGAGCAGCCCGGTGGGGTGGTGGCGCCAGTGGAAGAGGTCCGCGCTCGACATGTGGCCCCAGTGGTCCGACCGCTCGCCCAGCCGCGCGTCCTGGAAGATGTAGAACAGGTGGTAGCGGCCCTTCCAGTGGATCGCCCCGTTCGGGTCGAACGGCATCGCCACGCCTTCCGGAATCACGAAGTGGTAGCCGGGCCGTGCCGGGTCGCTCAGGATTCGCTCGCGGAGTTGGCGCGCGTTCTCGGCGAGGCGGTTAGCCTTTCGGGAACCGACGACGGACACGCAGCGCCAGGCGCCGTCCGATTCCCTCGTCATCCTGAACTCGA
>WTGL01000022.1:2604-4728 GCA_011523565.1 Acidobacteriota bacterium | reverse complement strand
GACGAAGCGCTTCTCCCGATCGGTCGGTCGGTCGACCTGCTTCCGCAGATACTCCCGGAGATCGGCCTTGGTCGTGCCCGAACTGCTTCGCCACGTTTCCGAGAAGAAGTCGACTTGCCCGTCGATGTCACCGACCCTGGTCGCCTCGTCGTAAGCACGCAGAGCGGCCAGGAGGTCGTCGATTGCCTTGGTCGAGGACATAGTCGCGCGTTTACTCATCGTCAGAGCCATTAGCGAATCGTCCTAGGTTCCCCATGCGCGTTGTCGCTGTGGTAGACGTGAGTCGTGGACGGGATGACGACAATCCTGGTACGAGATCGCGGCAGAGTCGTGATTCCGGCGGCGGTTCGTCGTAGAGCCGGTCTGTCGGCAGGAACGGTGCTGTGTCTGCTCGAGACGCCGGGCGGATTGGTCTTGATGAAGCGCGACCAACTCCGGGACCATGTCCGCGCCGAACTCGCCGGACTCGATCTTGTCTCTGAGTTGCTCGCGGAACGCCGCTTTGCAGCCGACGCCGAGGACACCACCTCAGGTTAGCCGCCTGCAGGCGAGCCGAGTGACTCCAGGTGCCTCGCGATGAGCATCTTGATCAGGGACTGCCGAGGTACTCCGAGCCTTGAGGCCTCTCGATCGAGGGACTCGATCATCCAGATGGGAAAGTCGACGTTGACTCGCCGCTGGTCGTGACCAGGTCGCCGTGCCTTCGTCAGCTCGAGGTACTTCATGATGCTCTCGCCGGCGTCGAACTTCCGGTCGAGTTCCTTCGCCTTAGTCTTCATAGAGTGCGACCTCCTCTCTCCGGGAGCACGGAAGGCTAACCTGCCCCGGCCTGTAGCGAGGCGTACCTCCGGTAGCGCCCGTCGGGCACGGCCATCAGTTCCTCGTGGGTTCCCTGCTCCCGAATCTGACCGTCCTCCAGGAAGTAGATCCGGTCGGCGTTGGCGATCGTCGACAAGCGGTGGGCGATGATGATGACCAGCCTGTCCTTCGCCGCTTCGTGCAGGGCGTCGACGAGGTAGGCCTCGGTCTCCGGGTCGAGCGCCGAGGTCGGTTCATCCAGGATCAGGATGCGCGCGTCTCGCAGGAGCCCCCGGGCAATGGCGATGCGCTGCTTCTGTCCGACCGAGAGCTTGCTGGTCACGGTACCGAGGTTGGTCCGGTAGCCGTCCGGCAGGGCGGCGATGAAGTCATGGGCGCCGGCGACGCGCGCGGCACGTTCCACCTCTTCCTCGGTAGCGTCCGCGTTCCCGTAGCGGATGTTCTCGAGGATCGAGTCGGAGAACAGTTGGGTCTCCTGGAAGACGTAGGAGACCTGATCGCGGAGGCTGTCGACTGAGACGTCCTTCAGGTCGACACCGTCGATCGTCACCGTACCTTCGGTCGGCTGAACGAAGGCCGGCACCATGTAGGCGAGGCTGGTCTTGCCCGCGCCGGTCGGGCCGACGAACGCGACGATCTTGCCCAGGCGGGCATCGAGGTTGATGTCGCTCAGCGCCCGCCGTCCGTCGGGATACGTCAGCCCGACGTTCCTCATCTCGACGCCGCGGCTGATCCGGGGCAGTTCGATGCCCTCGCCCGTCTTCTCCGACGGCAGGTCCATCAGGAAGAACACCCGGCGCAGTCCGGCGACGTTGTCCTGCAGAACCGGGTAGATGAAGCCCATCCCGCTGAACGTCGCGCTCAGGACGAAGAAGTAGTAGTTGAGAACGAAGTAGTCGCCGGCCGTGAAGGTGCCGTCGATCACGCGTCCGGCGATGACGACGAAGAACAGGACCTGGCTCAGCAGGAAGGCCAGGCTGCCGAACTGCTGGTAGGTCAGCTTGAGCAGCGACTCGATGCGAAAGCGCCTGAAGGACTCCTCGCTGGCCTTCCTGAATCGTTGGCCTTCCCGCTCGTTTCCACCGAGGCTCTGCACGGCGAGCACGTTGCTCATGCCCTCTTCGATGTTCGCCGTCGTCGCGGCCCCCGAGGCGCGGCTGGCCTGGCTTCTGCGGCGTGCCATCCGCGCGAATGGACCGACGAAGATGAGCATGATCGGCAGCGACAGGGCGGCCAGCAGGATGACCTCTGGAGCGTCGCCGAAGTACGTGTACATCATCATCGCGCTGATCGTGATGCCGAGCG
>WTGL01000022.1:0-2594 GCA_011523565.1 Acidobacteriota bacterium | reverse complement strand
GGAACCCGGCCGCGTCCACGATGGGCATGCCGAGGATGACGTGATCGACGACGACCTTGCCCGGCCACGGCGCGACGAGCAGCCGGAACGCCATTTCCGCCGTCAGCAACCCGAACTTGGCGGCGACCCGCGCCTTGAAGAGGCGCATGTAGGCGAGGGCACGCCCGAAGATGCGCAGGACTTCGCGGAACGGGATGTCGGTCTGTGTGTCGAGCGCGCTCGCCGAACGATCGAGCGCCTGCTCTCCCTCTCGGAGCCTTGCCCGCCACGTTTGGCGGCGGTCCGGGAGTCGCGGGGCGGTTGCGGGCTGCGTCAGATCGACTCTTCCGGAGGCGTCCGGCCAAGGCGCCGGCCGCCAGGCAACGCCGCTCGCCAGCCCGCGCGCAGGCGGCGGGACAGTTCCTCGATCTGCTCATGGCGACCCGGGTCGGACGCCAGGTTCTCGTACTCGAAGGGATCGTCTTCGAGATCGTAGAGTTCGCGCTCGGTCTCGCCGCCGGTCGCCCCGAGCGGGGTCCACTCCGTGTACCGGTAGCGCTGGGTTCGCAGGGTGCGGCCGTGGAAGCCCTCGCGTATCGACTCCGAGAAGGCCGCCGACTTCCACGGGCGGTCCGGATCGTCGAGCAGCGGCCGGAAGCTCGTGCCTTCGAGCTCGTGCGCCGGCGCCGGCAGGTTGGCCAAGTCGACGAGCGTCGGGTAGAGGTCGACCAGCTCCACGAGTCCGCCAGCGACCTCACCGGCCTGCCGGCCGTCCGGGAGCCGCACGAGGAGTGGCACTCGGGTGGACTCCTCGAACTGGTACGTCTTGCGCCACAGGCCGCCGTGCTCGTTCAACTGAAAGCCGTGGTCGCTGGTAAACACGACGATCGTGGAGTCGGCGAGATCGAGCAACTCCAGCGCGTCCAGCAACTGACCGACGTAGAAGTCGGTCATCGTGACCATCGCGTGGTACGCGGCGATCGCCTGCTTGCGCTGTCGCTCGGAGTGCTCGACGTCGTCGGGCAGGAGTTGGAACGCCGCGGCGGGCAGATCGTCGGTGTCGTCCGGCGACGTCTGCGGCAGTCGAATCTCATCGACCGGGTGCTGGTCGAAGAACTCCACGGGGCCGACCCACGGTTGATGGGGTTTGTGGAAACCGGCGGCGATGAAGAAGGGCTTGTCCCGGTTCTCGGCCAGCAACTGGACGATCCGCGTCGCCGTGGTTCCGTCCGGCGTCATGCGCGGCGATTCGTGCGTCGCGCGCCATGACAGGGGCAGACCTCCTTGCCGGCCGAGGGGTGCGAGGACATCGGCGCGTGACATGCCGTCCTTGGAACCGTCCACCCAGGTGTTGTCGCGTTCGGCGGACAGGTCGACGCCGGGCAAGTAGCCCGGCAGGTGAAGGCGCATCTCGGGCTCTCGCGACAGGGCGAAGTTCGACACGTCCCAGGACACCGCGTGCTCGAAGATATTGTGCGCAATCTTCCCGACCCGAGCGGTGAAGTAGCCATGGTCGTGGAAGTGCTCGGGCAGCATGCGCAGGTCGTCCCCGATCTTCGTGCGGGGAGGCGTCTGCCCGTTGTAGATGTCCGTTGTGGGCGGCCGCAGTCCACTCAGGAACGAGGTCCGCGAGGGGTTGCAGAGCGGGTTCTGGACGTAGGCGCGGTCGAAGCGGATGCCCTCGGCGGCAAGGCGGTCCAGGTTGGGGGTCTTCGCGCCCGCGTACTGCGGGGAGGGCGCCGAGTCGAGATAGGCGCCGAGCGCGACGTTCAGGTCGTCGGCGACGATGAACAGGACGTTCGGGCGCTCGTCGAGGTCGGTCTGCCGGTTCGGCGCCGCGGCCGCCAGCAGCAACTGGTCCGACCGGTCGGCGGGCTGCGAGGCGCAGGGTACCGAGAGCAGTGCGCCGAGCAACAGGAGTCCGGTTTGCTGTCTCATGGTGTGCGTTCCGTGAGTCATTAGAGTTGCACGATTCCAGGATGTCTATTGTTCCGCTGCAGTCGCCGTCGAGATTGAGCGTATCCGCGCCGTCGCTTCTGCTTGCGGGGCTACTGACCTTCGTCGTTGCCTGCGCGCCCGAGAGTCGCGCCGATCGGCTGGAGTCCGCCGGCCTGAAGGCGCGCCCGCCCGCGGTCGGCGGTCCGCGCTACGGCGGTCACTTGCGGGTGGGCCACTCTCTGGAGCCCACGTCGCTGGACGCGATTCTGGGCCGGTCGGGCGCCGACGCCTACTTCTGGCGGCAGATCTTCGATCAACTGGTCGACGCGGACCCGCAGCTCAATCCTCGGCCGGAGACCTCGCTCGCCACTTCCTGGGAGATCGGGACGGATCCCGACTCGATCACCTTCCACTTGCGGGAGGGCGTCGTCTTCCACGACGGCACCCCCTTCAATGCCCAGGCGGTGAAGGCCAACATCGAGCGGATCCTGGATCCTGCGACCGTCGCCACGCCGCGCGCCTCGTTGGCGGTGATCGAGGGCGTCGAAGTGATCGACGAGTACACGGTGCGTTTCGACCTGGCCGGGCCGTGGGGCGCCGGGTTCGGCATGCTGGCCGACCGGGGCGGCGTGATGAGCTCGCCGGCCGCGATCGAGGCGCTCGGCCCCGACTACGGC
>WTGL01000096.1:16366-33697 GCA_011523565.1 Acidobacteriota bacterium | reverse complement strand
GATCGGCGACGCCTCGACCCGGATGACGACCTGGTCCGGACCGGGTTCCGGCACGGGGACCCTGACCAGCGCCAGTTCGACGGTGCCGCCGCCGGCGTCATCAGCGCGGATCGTGGAGTGGAGGGTCAGGCCGTCGGCGGGGAGTTCGGTCATGGTCGGTTCCGGTTGGTTGAGGTGTGAGCGGCGGCGAGGCTATCGCGGCTCGGGCGCGTCGGAGGACTATGCTCCCGCTCCGGATGCCGCACGTTGTCTGCTCGTTCGAAGCGCCCTGCCGGCGGCCGTTCGACGTCCGGGGCCTGCTGGAGTTCTTCGCGGCCCGCGCCTTGCCGGGCGTTGAGGCCGTCGACACGGAGCGCTTGCTCTACTGCCGGACGATCGACCTAGCGCGACTGTCGCCGCCTGCGCCGGAAGGCGGTCCGCGGCTTGGGACTCTGCGGGTCGACCTCGGTCGCCCCCGCATGCGTGCGGAAGTTCGTGCTAGCGCGGGCGAAGGCCTCGAATCGCATCTTGAGGAAGAGGTCGAACGCCGGCTGCGGCGACTCTTCGACCTCGACGCGAACCCGGACGTCATTCGCTCCGGCCTGAGTCGGGCCTCCGAACTGGCCTCGGGCGGCGAGAGCCCGGCCGGCGTGCGGATTCCCGGCGCCTGGTGCCGCTTCGAGACCGCGGTACGGGCCGTCCTGGGACAGCAGATTTCGGTGGCCGGCGCGCGCACCCTGGCCGGCCGCCTCGTCGCGGCTACGGGCCGGGAACTTCCCGCGGGGCTGGGAGAGCCCGGGCTCGTGCGGACGTTTCCGAGCCCGGCGCAAGTCGCGTCCTGCGACTTGCGGGCGCTCGGTTTGCCGGGATCCCGTGCGCGGGCGCTTGGTGAGATGTCGTCGGTGGTCGCGACCGGTGCCTTGAGGCTGGACGCCGACCCGCTCGAGGTCCGCCGCCGACTGCTTGGCATCAAGGGCATCGGCCCCTGGACGGTCGAGTACATCGCGATGCGCGCCCTGGGCGACCGCGACGCGTTTCCCGCCAGCGACCTGGGTCTGCGCAAGGCGATCGACCGCGAGCAGCCGCCCGGCGCCGCCGAGTTGGAGGCGATGGCGGAAGCCTGGCGTCCGTTGCGCGCCTACGCGGCGATCCTCTTGTGGCGCCGGGGCGGCGGTGGCTGAAACCCGCTCTCAGGGTTTACTGACGTCGATGACCCGGACGGCGATCTTGCGCCGTTGTTCGTGCGGCAGCTGTCTGGCGAGGCAGGCTTCAAGCCGCTCGCGAAGTCCTTCCGGGCTTCCGGGGCGAGTCCCCGTCTCGTCCAGCGGCGCCTTGTCGGTGCCGCCGAACCAGAGCGCTAGGAAGATCCCGTGGCCGTCGGTTGCCGGATCCTGGGTGTACTTGGCGACAAGCTGGTCGCGCGCCGCGCGATACAGGGCGGGGTGGGAGTGCTTCTTGATCTCGATGGGCAGGTGGAAGCCGGAGCAGGACAGACGAATGTCGGCGCGCCGATTCGCGGCGTACTGGCCCTCGGGTTGCGCGTCGACTCCGTCGGGCAGGCGGGTGCGCAGATCGCGGAGCAAGGCGTTTCGGCAGTCGTTCTCGGCTTTGGGTCGGGTCGGTCTGCCGTGCCCGTCCTGGTTCCAATACTGGCTCCAGTCGTTCGTGTTCGTGGTGCGGACCGAGCGCGCGAGTTCGTCGAGTCGGTCGAGGGCGAGGGCGGCGAGGTCGGCGGCGTTGGCGGGTGCAGCGTTGTTCAGAGTTGCGCGGATGTGCGCGAGGTCGGGGCGCTCGTAGGAAGCGTCGCGGGCGACTGCCGCCTGTTGGTCCGTGGCGGTTCGCAGGTGGTGGTGCCAGCGTGAGAGTGTCTCGTCCTCTGCCAGTCGGCGAAGGGCGTCACCGGCTTCGGGCGCCGGCGATGCCGCGAGGCGCTCGATCAGCTTGGAGAGATTCCAGAGCGTGGATTCAGGTTGCGCGTTGTGCCGGCCCTTTCTCGGGCCGTCTACGAGGCTGGGGTCGTCCATGAGATCGTAGATGCCGAAGGCGGCACCGGACTGTCCAATCAGGACTTCCAGCGCGCGAGGTGGTAGTTCGACCCGGGGGAACACGATGGGGTACTCCGACCACAGGAACCTCGCGAGCTGTCTGGCACGCAGTTCCTTGCCGTTGATGAACTCCGCGAGCCGGTCGGCGTAGACGTCAGGCGCCGCGAAGACGCCGGCCGCGAGCCAGTGGACGCGCTGGTTGACGGTCATGCTCTTGCCCGCGAGCTTCTTCTCGAGAATCTCGATCAACTCGCGGCGGTCGACATGTTGCAGCGCCGCCCACAGCAGCCGTGTCAGGTTCGGCAACTGCCGGGAGTGGCACCTGACGGGGAAGCCGCGGAGAAGAGGGTGTACGACAAGTCTGGCCAGTTCGGCGTGGCCGATGTCGTGCGTCAGGTCCCACAGGCCGGAGACGTTCTCGCGGCCCATCCGCAACTCCTTGCGAGCGAGCGCGAGCAGCACCTTCGCGACCGTTTGCGGGTACTTCTCGACCAGCTCGCGGTACCAGTTGGGATGGGAGTCGTGTTTGGTCAAGGCGGAGTAGTAGAACGCGCAGGCTTGGCGTTGCTGCCGTTCGGTCATCCTTTCGATGAGTCGGGAGTTGGCCGCCGCCCGCTCGTCGAGAGAGACGAGGAAGGGCGTCGAAAGGTAGTGGATGCGAGATTCACCGTGCAGGCGGAGAATCTCGTCCGCGTCAGGCACGTCGTCGCGGTCGATTACGCCGCGCAGACCGCCGGCCGTTGCCGCGACCAGGCCGTTCTCGCCCCCAAGCTCCTCGCCTAGCCACTCGGCCAAGGGGGCCTGACCGCGGGAACGTTGAAACCACCTTTGCGCGAGTTGGTACAGGATCCACGGTGCGCCCCGGTTCTGCTCCAGGGCGGGCACGTCCGAGCGAACGCTGTCAAGCCACTCTCGCTCCTGTCGCCTCCGTCGCTCCAGGTAAGGGGCGTGGATGGCCTCGTTTCGGCGCGACCTTTCCCGCAGGTCTCTCGCAGCTTCGGGGTCGGGCGGAACGGGCCGCAAGGAAGGGAGTTGTCGGGCGGTTTCGTCGAGGAGTTCCCGCGACAAGCCCTCTTCGCCATGTTGGGCGCAGCGGCGCGCTTCACCGTACAGCCAGCGGGCCAGTTCCGGCCGGGTGTTGGCGATTGCCTTGGCTTGCTCCAGGCACCAGAGTCCGAAGTCGAGGGGCGGCTGGGCGTGACGCAGGTACTTCCTCGTCAAGGCCAACTTATCTCGCAAGTTCCACTCGTCGGTGTATCGGCGGACTCCCTCCAGGAGAGCCGCCTTGTACGCGTCGGGATGTGCCTCCAGCCAGGAGCGAACCCTGGATGCGGATTTCCACACTTCCTGCGCCTCGTCGTCGGTCTGCGGGGCCGAGCCGAGAAGCTCGGCTGCGGCTTTACTCACCTCGTGGGCCCCCTTCAGTTCGAAGAACTCCGCCTCTGTTCGAGCGGGTGCGTTGAGCCACGCGTAGAGCCTTTGTGGCGTCAGCTTGTCGCCCTCCAGGGCAAGCGCGCGCGCCAGGAGCCTCTCTGCCGCCGCCCGGCCTTCGCCCCATCCGGCATCAACCAGTGCAAGATTGGGCCGCTGGGTGGCGAGCGCGTCGAGCAGGAGCGGGACATTCTCGTCCGGCGTCTTCTCGTCGAGCGTTCGGGTCCAGAAGTAGTAGTGCCGTTCGTGAAGGCTCGTCGGTTGACACCGATCCAAGTGCGTCCAGATCTCCGACGGCCGAATCTCCCCAGGATAGAGAACTTCCAGCACCGTCGCGGTCAGTTCGTTGTGCGTATCGGGCAGTCTGCCGTCCTGAATGTCGGAGAGAACCTGCTTCAACACGCTGATCTGGGAATCCGAGACCGCGTACTGGCGGATGAAGGCGTCGAGCGCCCCCAAGACGATCTCCTTCTGCCAGCCCTTGCCGTAGAGGATCGCCCGGATCGGCTCGACGAGCGTGGCCATGGGCGTACCGCGGCTCAGCAGCCTGAGCGCGAACTTGACCGCGAACTGGTCCACGTCGCCTGGGACCGCCGCCGTCAACCGAGCCCGGAACTCGGTTTCGAGTGCCGGAGTGGCAAGCGGCGCGAAGACCACTGCGTTCCGATAGCCGACGTCGTCGAGGCGGCGTCCTTCGTGGATCAGCGCTTGAAGCAGTGTTTCCTTTTCTTCGTCGGAGAAGCCGCCGATGTCACCGTAGAGGCTGACGCCGATGGGGTCGCGGTCGATCAGCTCCGGCCGAGCCTCTCCAGAGTGCGCCGCCAGCCAGGCCGAGAGTCCGCGGTGCGCCGTCACTACGCCGCCATCGCTCTGAGAGGTGATCAGCGCGACGACCCGGGTTGCCGGGAGGCCGGTTTCGATGCGTCGGGCGAGATACTGGCCAGCCAGGAACTCAGCAATGTGGCGGTGGACCGGTTCGACCGCGGGTTCGCCGGGCCGGGCGGCCGCGAAGAGGCGGCTGGCGAGGGCCAGCCGCCGCTGGCCCGCTCTTGCCTTGGCGGAGTCCGGGGCGAAGCTGGCCGGTGGTGGATCTAGGCTCTCGATCGGTCGATAGGGGGAATCGTCGTTAAGGGCTACGGGTCCGACGAGAACCCCCGGAGTTCCCGAGAGAAGGAGCAGGGTGCAGATTCTTCCAGCGGCCTCCAAGAGGTCCTCCGGAGATGGCCTGGTGCGGCCCGCGAAGCGGTGTTCTTCGTTCTCTTCGAGGACAAGGCGCCGGCAGGCGAGTTCGAAGAGTTCGCGGCGGCTGGTGGGCCAGCGTCCACCGGCCACGACGGACGCCAACAGGGTCAGGTTCTGTGGATTCCCAAGCAGCCCTTCTAGCCCCTTGTCTCCGGCGCGCTCGAGGAAGGCCGCGGCATCTTCCGCGGCGTGCTCCGTTGCGACAAGCTCAGCATCCTTCGGGGTCAGCGGGTCGAGCCGCAGGACGGTGACCCGCCCACCAGGGGCGACGGCCTCCAGCCTGCTCCGGTCGTTGCTCCCCAGCCAGTCCGCCTCCCGGCAGGACAGGCGGAAAGCGGGTTTGCCCAGGCGGTCGAGTTGCGCGCGCACGCGGTCGAGAGCCGTGCGTGGGTCGCCGCCGCCGACGCGGACTTCGTCCAGGCCGTCGATGAAGAGCGCTCTGCCTTGCCACTCCGGACGGCTTCCCACGTCGAATGTCACCAAGTCCCTGGCCGAGACGAACTCGGCCGCATCGCCGGCTCGCTCGCACTCCCGTCTGAAGCAAGTCGTCTTGCCGGCGCCCGGATCGCCGAGCAGAACGTACGCGGGCAGATCGCGGTAGTCGGCGAGCGGTCGGGCGGTCTTGTTCCGGTCGAGACCGTCCTTGCCTCTCTGGACCTCGGTGCAGGTTCGATCGATGATCGTCATTTCCCGTCCTCGAACCAGTCCGAAGCGGGTCGGGAGAAGAAGTCCGCCAGCCGTACGGCATTCGGCGCCGTTGTATCTGGGGCTACCAAGACGACGCGGTCGGGACTGAAGCGCTCTCTGAATGCACTCATGGCTCGGGTCGGTCTGGGGTTCGAGCCGCTCTTCACTTCTATGCCCACGACTGACGGTCCCCACTCAAGCACGAAGTCGATCTCGTCGTCGCTCTCACGCCAGTAGTGGACTTGAGGTCCCGGACCGGCCGTGTTCAGGAGATGGGAGCCGACCGCGCTCTCGACCAGTCGTCCCCAGTAGGCCCGGTCGGCCTTCGCTTGGACGAAGCTGTAGTTCGAACTCGCCGTCACCAGCGCCGTGTTCAGGGCGTTGAGTTTTGGCGGCGATCTCCGCCTTCTCAGGAGGTTGGGTGAGTACTTCGCCAACCCTGTCAACAAGCCCGCGGCGGAGAGCAGGTCTACGTAGCGGGCGACCGTCGTGGCGTTTCCGGCATCCTGGAGGTGGCCGAGCATCTTGTGGTAGGGCAGCATCTGCCCGGAGTGGGCCACGGCCAACTCGAAGACCTGCCGGAGAAGGGCGGGCTTGTCAACCCTGGTCATGGCCAGGACGTCGCGGTCGATAGTGGGTCCGACGATCGCCGCACGAATGTACTCGCGCCACCGGGGTTCATACTCGCCCCAATTCGGCGGCCAGCGTGCTGCGAGGCCGGCAGCGTGCGGATAGCCGCCGAAGAAGATGTACTGCGGCAGGTCGAAGCCGAAGGCGTCGGCCATCTCGGTGAACGACCAGTGGCCGACGCGGATCAGTTCGAAGCGACCCATCAAGCTCTCGCGCAGGCTGGACTGGATGGCCATCGGCGCAGATCCGAGGACGACTACTCGGAGCGGAAGCTCTTTCGCCCGATCGCCGTCCCAGAGGCCCTTGACTGTTCGGGACCAGTCGGGGATGTGCTGGATCTCGTCGAGAACCAGGATGCACCCGTCGTGGCGGTCGGCTTCGGTTCGGGCGTGCTCCCAGCTTGTGACGAGCCAGTTCCGGTCGCGCTCACCGCCGTACTCGACCGTTTGCCGTACGGGCACGCCGGGTGAGTTCGTCTCGTCGGCGCCAGGTGCGTCGACGGCGTAGTAGTAGTAGCGCTGTGACGATGTCTGGAGAGCCTGTTTGACTATAGTGGTCTTGCCGCTCTGGCGGGGCCCGAAGACGGCTTGAATCGTCTTGGGAGACTCCGCCAGGCGTTCCCTCAGCAGCGCTACTTGCGATCGCTCATACCCCATGGCGGATCCAGATTACGCTACTGAATAGATTTATTCAATGGGGTAAGTCGAGGAGCCGGCTGCTTCGGCGGTAGCTCCCCGCACTCGCCCCGGACACCGACGGAGACCCCGATTGATGACAGCGAACTACTACGACTTCCATACGCCGATCGGCACTCTCCGCCTGGTAGGAGACGAATCCGCGATCGATCGCATCGAGCTGCCGAACCGGGCGGCGAAGGCACCGGACGCGGCTTGGGAAGCGGCCGACGGCGACCTGCCGGCAGCGTTGGCGGAGACGAAACGGCAGCTTGAGGAGTACTTCGCTGGTGAGAGGCGGGAGTTCGATCTGGCGCTCGGCGCCGGCGGGACGGACTTCCAGCAAAGGGTGTGGGCCGAACTGAGGCGCATTCCGTTCGGCGAAACGATCTCCTACGGCGAACTCGCGGCCAGGATCGGCAATCCGTCCGGGTCGCGTGCGGTCGGCCAGGCGAACGGAGCCAACCCACTGCCGGTCGTCGTACCCTGCCATCGGGTCATCGGCCACGACGGGAAACTCGGGGGCTACGGCGGCGGCCTGCCCACCAAGCAGGCGCTGCTCGATCTGGAGCGGAAGGCTCTGGCGCGCTAGGGGGCTTGCGTCCGGCCGGGGCCGGCGCACCGGATGAGGGGTAGCGCCGGTGGTAAGCTGCGCGCCGCCGCTGCAAGAGCCGCCTGCGCCCTGGCGCCGGCGGCATCCGTTCGAATCGATCTCCCCACAGGAGGTTCATGATGCGTCGATCCACCTCCCTGCTCGCCGCGCTCGGCGTGGTTCTCCTGGCCGCGGCCCCGGCCCTCGCCGCGCCGCCGTCCACGGACAACTGGCCTTCGTTCCGCGGCGCGGACGCGATGAGCGTCGCCGACGACGATCCCCGGCTGCCTGACTCCTGGAGCACGGAGGAAAACGTGGTCTGGTCCGTGGACGTGCCGGGTCTCGGCTGGTCCTCCCCGATCGTCCTGGGCGACCGCGTTTTCGTCACCACGGTGTGGAGCGACGGCGAGGTCGAGGAGCCGAAGAAGGGTCTCTACCTGGGCGGGAACCGGATGCAGCCTTCCGCGGACGTCCACCACTGGTCGGTGTACTGCTTCGACG
This sequence comes from Acidobacteriota bacterium, assembly GCA_011523565.1. Classification (GTDB taxonomy): domain Bacteria; phylum Acidobacteriota; class Thermoanaerobaculia; order Multivoradales; family Multivoraceae; genus Multivorans. Next base: position 25,916 of record WTGL01000096.1, on the reverse strand, counting down.
TCGAGACGGGCGAGAAGTGCTGGGAACGCGAGGTGCTGACCGGTGCGCCGGACTTCCCGCGTCATCTGAAGAACACCTATGCCTCGGAGACGCCGGTCACCGACGGTGAGCGCGTCTACGCCTACTTCGGCAACGTCGGCGTGTTCGCCTTTACGCTGGAGGGCGAACCCGTGTGGGAACGTCGTTTCGAGGCGGTTCCGACCCGCTACGGCTGGGGCACCGCGGCGTCGCCGATCGTCCACGATGGACAGCTCTACATCGTGAACGACAACGAGGACCAGTCCTACATGGTGGCGCTCGACGCGGCGACCGGCGAGGAACTCTGGCGGGACCCCCGGGACGAGGGCAGCAACTGGGCGACGCCCTACGTGTGGGAGAACGAACTGCGCACCGAGGTGATCACGGTAGGCACCGACCAGGTGCGCTCCTACGACAAGGAGGGCAACCTCCTGTGGCACTTCGGCGGCATGTCGTCGATCGCGATCCCGCAGCCTTTCTCGGAGTACGGCCTGCTGTACGTGTCGTCGGGCTATATCGGCGATCGGATCCGTCCGGTCTACGCGATCAGGCCGGGCGCAAAAGGCGACATCACCCTGGAAGAGGATCAGCAGAGCAACCGGTGGGTGGTCTGGTACCAGCCCCAGGCTGGTTCCTACAACCCGACGCCGCTGATCTACCGCGACCGGTTCTATACCCTGCTCGACCGCGGGTTCTTCACGGCGCACGATCCGAAGACGGGCGCCGAGGTCTACGGCAAGCGGCGCATCGAGCGCGGTTCCGGCGCCTTCACGGCGTCGCCATGGGCCTACAACGGCAAGGTGTTCGTGCTCAGTGAGGACGGCGACACGTTCGTCATCGCGGCCGGCGACGAGTTCGAGGTCGTGGGCAAGAACTCGCTCGACGAGATGTGCATGTCGACGCCGGCGATTGCCGACGGAAGCCTCTACATCCGGACGCGGAGCAAGCTCTACCGGTTCACGAACCAGGGAGCGTCGGCCGGACCCTGATCGGGGGGCGTAGAGCGGCACGGGTCGCGGCGGCCGGATGGGTACTGGCCGTCGGCGCCCTGCCGGCGGCCGCGGTCGACTTCGATGAGGTGGCGGATGTGCTCCGCCTCCGCTGTGCCGGTTGCCACCATGAGGCTGGACCGGCGCCGTTCGCGCTCGAGAACTTCGGGCAGGCCCGGGCCTGGTCGTCCTCGATCCGGCGCGCTGTCGCCTCGGGGGTGATGCCGCCGTGGCATGCCGACCCGCGCTACGGCGAGTTCAGCAACGACCGGCGCCTGCCGGCGGCGGAGAAGGAGAAGCTGCTGGCCTGGATCGATGACGGTAGCCGACGTGGGTCGGGAAGTGGGCCGTCGTCGTCCGCTCCAGGCCGGGAGCCCTCCTCGGACTGGCGGATCGGCGTGCCGGACCTGATCTACGAGCTGCCGGAGGAGGTCACGATTCCGGCCAGGGGAACGATCCCGTACCACGGCTACCGCGTCGAGACCAGGTTGCCCGCCGACGTGTGGATTCAGGCGGCCGAGACGCAGCCGGGCAACGCCGCCGTCGTTCATCACGTGATCGTGCAGGCGTTCCCGGGTTCCTCCGGAGCGCCGGCGCCGGTCGACGGCGATCCGCGCACCGCGGGCGATCTGGGCGGGTACGCGCCCGGCACCGGCCCCCTGGTCATGCCGCCGGGCGTGGGCCGCCGGCTTCCCGCCGGCGCGGTGATCGACTTCCAGATGCACTACACGCCGACCGGCCGGGTGGAGACCGACCGCAGCCGGATCGGTCTCGTGCTCGCTTCCGAGCCGCCCCGCTACGAGTCGCGTACGGCTCTCTGCTCGACTCCCTTCCTGTTCATCCCGGCCGGAGAGAAGGATGTGCGCTTCGAGGCGGAACTCCAGTTCCCGCGTGACAGCCGCCTGCTTTCGCTCCGGCCGCACATGCATCTACGCGGCGATACCTTCGAGTTCCGGGCCGCGTATCCGGACGGGAGCTCCGAGATTCTGCTGCGGGTCGACGGCTACGACTTCAACTGGCAGACGACCTACCGCCTGGCGGAGCCGAAACCCATGCCCGCGGGCACGAAGCTGCACTGTGTAGCCACCTACGACAACAGCAGCGGCAACCCCAGCAACCCGGACCCGAGCAGCAACGTCTCGTGGGGCCGGGAGACGACGGACGAGATGATGATCGGCTTCGTCGACTACTACGAGCTGGACGAGTAAAGGGGATCTCAGCCGGACGGGTTCCATTCGCCGCGGGCAACCGCGGGCACGAAGTCGTCGAGACCTTCGGGCGGATAGTCGACGGCCCGACCCAGCTCGGCGCTCATGTAGGCGGCCATCAGGAGGCGGGTTACCTCCAGACCGTCCTCGAAGTTCTCGCGCGGCCGCTTGCGGCGGCGGAAACTGTCGACCATGTGCCGGTTCTCGGCGTCGTAGCCGTAGGCCACGGGCTCGTTCGGGAGGACCGGCATCAGTCCCATCTCCGCGTTTTGCTTCTCGACCAGATCCTCGCCGCTTCGCTGCTCGAGGTCGCGGCTGAAGAAGAGCTCCAGGTCCGTGTCGAGGCTGTTGGCCCGCATCGAGTACTCGGGGCCGAGCAGTTCCATGGACAGCCGCAGGCCGGCGCCCACGTAGCTCCAGGAGGTCGTTGCCTCGACCACCAGGGGCGTGCCGGCATCGTCTTCGTACTCGACCATGGCGCGCGCGAAGTCCTCCGCCGGCCGGCGAGCGTAGTCGACCGCGTCGCCGTACTGCCTTCGGAGGCGTTCCGCGTACTCCGGCCGCTGCCACTTGAGACAGTGGATCTGGGCGTGGACCCGCTTCGGCGTCAGGCTGCTCCTCGGCTTGTCCGGGTCGGTGAGCAGGAAGCGCGCCGCCTCCACCGAGTGGCACATCATGTCGTTCAGCACTCCGCCGCCCTGCAGGTCGCCGCGCCAGAACCAGGCGTTGTGCGGGCCGGAGTGCTCCTCGGCCGCGCGGGCCAGGTAGGGGCGGCCGGCGGCGCTGGCGCCGCGCTGCCAGGCGAGCTCACGGCCGCGCACCACGGCGGGACTGAAGACCTGGTTCTCGAGGTAGCCGTCGAGTACCTCGATCTCGCGCGCTAGCTCGACCATGCGGAGCGCTTCGGCCGCGTTGCGCGCGAGCGGCTTCTCGCAGGCGACGCCGACCAGGCGGCCGCGACCGCTCCGTACGGCGTCCGCGATCTCCTCCATGTTCGCGACCCGGTGGTCGTTGCGGCCGCAGATCCAGATCGCGTCCACGGCGTCGTCCTCGACCATCGCTGCGATCGAGGGGTACGCGCGGGCTTCGCCGACGTCGAGGTCGTTCGCGAGAGCCGCCGCCGACTCGGCGCTGGACCGGGTGGGGCTCCAGACGCCCTGAATGTCTGCGCCCCGCACCGCGGTCCAGGAACGGATGTGGAAGCGGGTGATGAAGCCGCTGCCGACGAAACCGATGCCGAGGGGACGGTGATGTCCCAACTAGGTGTCTCTCAGTTCCCTGGCCTGCGCGATCCAGCGTTCCACCGTTGCGGACGGCCTATTCATCCTTCAGCTTCCTGGCCTGTGCGATCCAGCGTTCCACCATGGAGGCGGAGGGAGCTCGACGGCTCAGTCTCCGGGCCGCGTTGACGGTGCTCATCTTGGCGGCCAGGTTGAAGGCGCGGCGGCGGCTCAGGTCGCGCACTGTCCGCACTCCCGACGCGCCGAGCAGTTCGGCGAAATCTCCGCCGACGCCGCGAATGCGCATCAGGTCGGCCATGTTGACGAACCTTCGAAGCTGCCGCTCGGGCAGACCGGTGCGCTCGGACAGCAGGCGCCGCTCTCTGCGGCCGCTACTGGCGGCGAGGAGCGCGTCCGTGGTCCGGATGTCCGCGGCGGCGAGTCTCTTGGCGACGGCGGGACCTACGCCAGCGATCTTCCGGACGCCGTAGGTCATCCCCCCGGGCGCCTATTCGCTGCCTTCGAAGATCAGGTCGAGGCCTTCCACGTCGCCGCTTACGTCGACCTCGACGACCCGCTCGCCCAGCTTCTCATGCCAGAAGACGAGTTCGTACGAACCGGCGGGCAAGCCGTCGATCCGGTACACGCCGTCGCTTCCCGTCGTCGAGTGGAAGGAATGCTCCATGACGAAAACGTAGGCGGCCATCCAGGGATGGACGTCGCACTTCACCTTGATCGGCTTCTCGGCTGCCCGGAACGACTTGATCCTCGTGCCCCGCGCCGGCTGGCCGATGTTGAACGGCCGGTTGGCTCTGGCGAGGGCCCGCACGTTGTGAAGCGTGGGATCGTCGTTGACGATCTCGATGTCCTGCTGGACGCGGACACCGAGAATCCGGGGTGTGTAGAGGCAGCCCCGTTGCTCGAGACGAACCGCCTCGGCCGGCGTGTCGTCGGCCGTGCCCTCGGGAGCTTCCTTGAGGTAGACGAAGACGTTCTCGATCGCGCCGCCCTCTCCGATCAGGCTGTCACGCGAGAGGACCCGTTTGCCGCCGTAGATCTGTTCGCAGTTCGGGTCGGCGTCCATGCGCAGCGGGTAGCGCTTGAGCGGCTCCCCCTCGTAGGTGACCGTGCCGCTGATGCTGAAGTTCTCGGCTTCCGCCGCCGGAACGCCGCCGGCGAGAAGAGAGGCGACGGCGAAGACTGCGGCAGGTATCGAGATGCGGGGCATGGCGCTAGCGGGAGTAGTACTCGATGACGAGAGGTACTTCGCACACGATCGGGACCTCGTCCCGAACCGGTGTGTTGCGGAGCGTCGCCTGATAGCCCGTTTCGTCGGTCTCGACGTAGGTGGGTACGGTCACGCCGCGGGGCTCGTTGAAGCAGCGAAGCTTGCGGCTCTTCTCGCGCACCTCGACGACGTCGCCTTCCTTGACCCGGAACGACGGGATGTTCACGCGGCGCCCGTTGACCAGGATGTGACCATGGCCGACGAACTGACGAGCGGCGAACACGCTGGGGGCGAAGGCGCGATGGACGATCGCATCGAGCCGGGTCTCGAGCAGTCCGACGAGATTGTCGCCGGTCACGCCCCTCATCCGGGTCGCGCGCTTGTAGTAGTTGCGGAGCTGGCGTTCGCTGACGTTGTACTGGAAGCGCAACCGCTGCTTCTCCAGCAACTGCCGACCGTAGTTGCTCTGGCGCCGGCGCCGCTTCAGGCCGTGCATGCCTGGAGGATGGCTCTTCTTCTCCATGTAGCGCGCCGCCTTGGACGTCAGGGCGACACCCAGTTTCCGCGACAGCTTGACCTTGGGCCCGTTGAACTTCACCTGTTTCTCCGATTTCCTGTTTGCTTTGCCGACCGACGGGCGTGGAGGCGGCGAGCCGATCAGTCTGCCAAGGTCGCGTCTGACCGGCGCACCTACCGTGTTGACTGTTCCAGGGGCCCGCAACCGCCGTCGAGCGGACGCGCATTGTAGCAGCGAGTAGTCGCGGACCCAAGTGTGTATCGGGCCCGTGTTCCTGCCCGTGTTATGGCCGCGCCGCAGGGGAGGGAGGGGTCTCGAAGAGAGTTCGCTGGGCGGTTCGACGGCGGAACGCGGCTGCCGACGGGCTCTTCGTGCGGCCCCCTTCGAGACCGACACGGCGGCGCGAAGTCTCGAACAGCCGACCGATCTGCTCGGCGTACTCTCCGCCGCCCTTCATGCGGTGGTGGAATCGGGGATCGTTGAGGTCGCCGCCGCGGGCCTCGCGAAGGCGGTTCAGCACTCGATCCCTGCGGTCGGGGAAGTGTGTGCCGAGCCAGTCGGCGAAGAGCTCCCGAAGCCCGTGCGGCAGGCGCATCAGGATGTAGCCCGCGCGCCGCGCCCCGGCCTCGGCGGCCGCTTCCAGGATGGCCGGGATCTGATCGTCATTCAGGCCCGGGATGATGGGGGCCGCCATCACGCCGCAGGGAATGCCGGCTTCGCTCAGTTCGCGTACCCCGTCGAGGCGCCGTCGCGGGCTCGAAGCCCTCGGCTCCATGCGGGCGGAAAGCGACGGCGATACCGACGTGATCGACAGGTAAACGCCGCAGGCCTGGAACCGGTTGAGTTCGAGGAGCAGGTCGAGGTCGCGCGTCACCAGGTGGTTCTTCGTCACGATCGCAACCGGGTTTCTGAACTCGGCCAGGATCTCCAGGCAGCGGCGCGTGACGCGGAGTCGCCGCTCGATCGGCTGGTAGGGGTCCGTGACGCCGGAGAGCATGATGACCTGGGGCGTCCAGCGGGGACTCAGGAGAGCCTGCCTCAGCAGTTCGGGCGCCCTTTCCTTGACCAGGATCCGGCTTTCGAAGTCGAGACCGGCGGAGAAGCCCAGGTACTCGTGGGTGGGCCGGGCATAGCAGTAGATGCAGCCGTGTTCGCAGCCGCGATAGGGGTTGAGGCTGTACTGGAAGCCGAGGTCCGGTGAGTCGTTGCGCGACAGGATCGTCTTCGAATCGTCGCGGAAGAGTTCGGTCTTCGGCGCGTCCCCTCGTTCTGCGGTGCTTTCGCCGGGCTCGAAGTCGATGTCGATGCGCTCGAAGCGGTTCCTCGGGTTGGCGGCGGCTCCGCGGCCGCGTACGAAACCGGATGAGGACATACGGTCGACCGTATCACGACTTACGCCCTATTTTCGTCCAGCGCATGGTGCGCTTCCCCGGGGACTAACGGAGGATCAACTGCGGTCGCTCCGAGCTCGGTGCCAGAGCCTGTGCGACGACGCAGGCCGAATCGAGTCCCTGGGAGCGAAGATCGTCGACCAGGTCCCCGCTCCGCTTCGGTGCGACCGCCAGCACCAGGCCGCCCGCGGTCTGGGGGTCGAAGGCCAGTTCCAGCCGCGGTCCGGAGGGGGCCCGGCGCCTGACCGGCAACGGCAGGCGTGTGTTCTGTTCGTGGCTGGTGCTCCTCTCGCCGCGCGTGAGCAGTTCCAGGGCGCCCGGCAGGGCGGGGACGGCATCGACCTCGACCTCGATGTCGACGCCGCTGGCCTGGGCCATCTCGCCGACGTGGCCGGCCAGACCGAAGCCGCTGATGTCGGTTGCGGCCCGGGCCCCGGCGCGCCGGGCGGCCTCGAGCGCACCGCGGTTGCTGGTTTGCATCGAGGCCAGGGCGGCGCGGAGCCAGCGACCCGGGCACAGGCCCATCCGGTCGGCGGCGAGCAGGACGCCGCAGCCGAGCGGCTTGGTCAGCACCAGCGCGTCGCCGGGCTCGACAGCGGCCTTGAGCAGCAGTTCGCTGCCGCTGCCCGCGATTCCCTCGACGTGGAAGCCGACGACGAGTTCCGGGCCGGTGTTCGTGTGGCCGCCGAGCAGGAGCACGTCCTCGGCGTCCAGTGCCGCTCGGGCGCCGGCGAGAACCTGAATCAGCAGTTCTTCCGCCGCATCGCCCTCCGCGGCATGGGGCAGCGTGACCAGGGCCTGGGCGACCCTGGGCGCGACACCGGTGGCGTAGAGATCGGAACAGGCGTTGACCGCCGCGACCCGTCCCACGAGCCATGGGTCGTCGGTAAAGGCGGGGAACGCGTCGAGCGAGGCGACGACCCGGTCGCCCGCCGGCGTCCTGTACGCCACGGCGTCGTCGGGAGTCCCCACATCGAGGATGACCTCGGAGTTCTGGCCGGTCTTCGCCGGGAGGTCCGCCCGCGCGAGCGCCCTTTCCAGGCTCTCGGGCCCGACCTTGGCGGCGCAGCCACCGCAGAACATGGGTTCCGCGGCGGCTGCGCTGGCGTGGCCCATCCCGCCTGCGGCATCGTCGCTGCCGTCCGCCTGGCCCATTCCGGCGAGCCAGGGACGGGGCGCGCCAGAGGCGTCGAGCGCCTGGAAGCGCTCCATGAACTGGCGGTCGATCCGATCCTTCAACCGCATGACCCACCTGCCCTCGAAAGCGCGGCCCCACTTGGCGCCGACGGCGGTTCCGTCGCCCAGGTTGAGGAGCGACAGGAAATCGCTCTGCGGTTTGTAGCGACGGAGCCGTCGCCCGCCGAGGAGGCGATCGAGGTTGTCGATGAGGTAGGGCCCCATGCGCACGGCGTAGACCCCCGCCCGGGCGCGGTGCGGGTACTCGGTCAGGGTCGCGCAGTCGCCGACGGCGAAGATGTAGTCGTGCCCCTCGACTTGCAGGGTCGATCGCGTGCGCACGAAGCCGCCATCGTCGAGCGGCAGGTCCGAGTCGCCGAACAGCGGCAGCGCTGCGGCCCCGGTAACCCAGAACGTCAGGTCGGCGTCGAGACGCCCACCGTCTTCGAGACGGACCGAGTCCGCCTCGACCGCGACGACCTTGGCGCCGAGGATGGTCTCGATGCCGCGCCTGCGAGCCGTGGATTCGATCCGGCTCGAGAGAGACGGGTGATAGCCGGGCAGGATGCCGTCGCCCGCCTCGATGATCGTCGTCGTCGGTTCGAGTCCGCGACTTCTGAGTCGAGCTTCGATACAGAAGGCCAACTCGATTCCGCCGGCGCCGCTGCCGACTACGACGACCTTCGGACGCCGGCTCGTCAGGGATTCCGCGCGCCCCTCGACCACCGCCGCCAGGCGGTTGATCGGGCGGGTCGGAACGGCGTGTTCGCCGACGCCGGGAAGGTCGAGGGCGGCCACGGTGGAGCCCACGTCGAAAGAAGCCAGGTCGAAGGAAAGCGACTCGCGTCCCTCGATCAGCAAACGGCGGGCGGCGGCTTCGACCCCGGTGCACGGAGCCAGAATCACCCGTACGCCGGCCCTGCGGGCCAGCGGCACGGCGTCGATCTCCAGTTCGTGACGCTGGTACTGGCCGGCTACGAGCCCCGGCGCCATCCCGGAGTAGACGGCGATCGGCGTGTCGACGACCAGAGTGGCGTCGATGGCCGGGTTGGGCTCCATGATCCAGTGTCGCAGCAACTGGACGTGTGTATGGCCGGCGCCGACCAGGACCACTCGCGTGGCCACGTCGGACGCGGGACCTGGCGTGCCGGGACCCCGATCCCGGTTGAGCGCTGTGGTCGTCACGTCATGGCGGGAGAACGGTCGTGGATCTATGACCTGCCGCCGGCGTCGCCTTCGGCTCCGCGAACGGCGCCGGAGGTCCGAAGGGCGGCGATCCGTTCGGAGTCATAGCCCAGCTCGGCGAGGACTTCGTCCGTGTGTTCGCCCAGCGCCGGAGCCGGCCGCCTGATCGAGGCCGGGGAACGGGAGAAGCGCCAGGGTACGCCCGCCATTCGCAGGTTGCCGAGCTGCGGGTGCCGGACGACCTGGCTCATCGCCATCGCCTCGACCTGGGGATCGTCGAAGAACTCGTCGGCCGAACGGACGGCGGCGCAGGGAACGCCCACCGCTACGAGGTCGGCTTCCAACTCGTGGGCCGGCCGCGAGGCGACGATCGGGTCGATCTCCGCGCTGAGTTCCCTGGCCTGGGTGACGCGCTGGGGGTTGGTCGCATAGCGGGGGTCGCCGGCCAGGTCGTCGCGGCCGATCGCTTCGCAGAACAGCTTCCAGAACTTGTCCGTGCCGGCGGCGATGAAGATGGGCCCGTCGGCGGCGGCGAACATCCGGTAGGGGAAGATGCCGGGCGGTCCGGTGATCTCGGCCTCGAGCGGCTGGAGGTAGGACTGCGCCTGGGCGGTCATG
>WTGL01000096.1:14746-16356 GCA_011523565.1 Acidobacteriota bacterium | reverse complement strand
CTGCTGCAGGTGGGCCGCGCCGGCCATCGACTGGAGCACCGGGTCGTAGCCGGGACGCTGGGCGTACGGCCCGCTGCCGCCGAAGGCGCTCGAGGACGCGTAGATGAGCCCGGGGTTGTGGCGGCTTAGGGTGTCGTAGTCGATGCCTAGCCTCGCGGCCACTCCGGGCCGGAAATTCTCCATCGCCACGTCGGCGTCCCGGGCGAGGTCGTAGACGACCTGCCGTCCCTCCTCCGTCTTCAGGTTGACCGAGATTCCGCGCTTGTTCCGGTTCCACGCCTGAAACATGCGGCTCTCGCTTCCGATGAAGGGTCCCCAGTGCCGGGCGTTGTCGCCGCCCGGCGATTCGATCTTCAGGACATCGGCGCCCATGTCGCCGAGGAGCATGGCGCCGTAGGAGCCAGCGATGAAGCTGGTGAAGTCGAGAACCCGGATGCCGTTGAGCGGACCGCGGGGGTGTGAGTCCGGCGTGGGCCCGTCAGGCATCTGGCGATCTTAGCTACTCCACCAGCTCGACGTTGTCGATCTCGATCCAGAACGGACCGTGATCGGTCGGGCCGCCGATGAAGAAGCCCCAGGCGCCGGAGGGGTCGAGGCCGCCGAACGAGGAGAGAGGAATCTCGACCCGAATCCAGTCCTCACCGGCCTCGAAGGACGCTGCCGCCGGCCGCATTCCGAGGCTCTCGGCGAACGCCATCGCCTGGTAGGTCTCGCTCTCTCCGCGCGCGTCGAAGGCGAGGGCGCGGATGGCGCCGGCGTCGACCGGATCGCCCCACTGGGAACCGAGCAGGACCATGACCCCGGACCACGGGAAGGCGAAGCCCTCCTTGATCTCGCCCTCGATCCGCAGCGCGTTGCCGCCCCCGTCGCGGGGCGTTGCGGCACTCGTCACGGACGACTTGCCGCCGGCGAGAGCGTCGGTCGAGTGCGACCACTTCGGGGGCAGGGTACCGGCGCCCAGGTCCTCGAAGTCGCTGAGCAGCGTCGGTCGGAGGCGGGGCCGACCGGTAGCGGGTTCGGCGATCCGGCGCTCGAAGCGTGTCCCGTCCTTCCAGATCGCCGCGATGTCGCGGGTAGCGCGCACGTCCGTGGTCGCGTCGCCGCGAACCAGGACCAGGTCGGCCTTGAGGTTCGCTGCGATCCGGCCGCGGTCGCCCAGGTCGAAGGCGTCAACGGGCGCGGCGGTGGCCGCCCGCAGGGCCTCGACCGGAGTCAGGCCGGCGCGGACCAGCAGCTCGAGTTCCCTGTGGACGCTCGCGCCGTGGGTCGTTCCGGGATTCGGTGCGTCCGAGCCGGCCAGGATCGGCACTCCGGCGGCGTGCAGCGCGCCGACGTCGGCCAGGATCTTCGCCATCAACTCGGGGTCCGGTTCCCGGCCGAAGTCCTGGCCCAGACCGCCTCGCTGCTCGGGCGTGAGGAAGGGAGCGATGAGCGGATCCGCGGCCAGCTCCGGACCGCCCCCGGTGGCCGCGATCGTCTCGAGCACGGCGAGCGTGGGGACGACGAAGATCCCCGCCTCGCGGGCCGCTTCGACGATCTCCGCGCCTCCGGCGCCCTCGAAGTACATGTGGACCAGGCCGTCGGCGCCCGCGGCGATGACCTCACGAGCC
>WTGL01000096.1:1219-14736 GCA_011523565.1 Acidobacteriota bacterium | reverse complement strand
GGCCGCCCGGCGGCTCCGGCTTCGTAGATCACCTTGATGAAGTCGGCGCCCGCGGCCACCCGGTCGGCGATGAAGACCTCGGTCTGCTCCGGGTCGTCCAGAGTGGGCAAGGCGACGCCGAACTGCGTGCCGTGCCCGCCCGCGACGGTGACGGGACCGCCGGCGAAGACGTCGGCCCTTTCCGGCACCGCTCCCGCCGCCTGCTGCCGTCGCCACTGTGCCGCCATGGCCTCGGCGGTGAGCATGTCCAGAACGGTCGTGACGCCGAAGTTCAGCGCCTGCTCAAGCGCCGGTCCGAAGTTGTGCGTATGGCTGTCGATCAGCCCCGGCAGCAGGGTCATGCCGGCGCCGTCGACGACCTCCGCCGCGGCGCTGGCGGCCGCCGGGACATCGGCGCCCGGCGTCACCGACTCGATCGTGCGGCCGCGGATCACGACGGTGGCGATGTCGAGCACCTCGTCGCCGGTGAACACGCGGGCTCCGTGGATCACGGTGGCGGGGGACTGCGCTTGGAGCCCGGCGCCGAGACCGAGCAGGCAGGTGATGAGGAGAGCGGCTCGGCCGACGCATCTCGAACGCACGTTCATGGCGGTGTCCTCCCGGGTCGGTCGTATGCTAGCGATCGCCTGCGGCAGGCAGGCGCCTCATTCCCAGGACCGGCGGTGGCGGGCCCGTTGGCCGGAAACAGCGCGTATGAAGGAGAACACTTGAAGATCAAACTCGACATCGACTGCACGCCCGAGGAGGCGCGCGCCTTTCTCGGTCTTCCCGACGTGGCGGGGATTCAGAACGAGATGCTGGAGCGGTTCCGCGATCGAATGACCGCCAACCTGAAGTACGCCGACCCCCAGGAGATGTTCAAGCTGTGGTTCCCGGGTCTGGCGACGCGCCGCGGAGCCGACGCAGACGCCGAGCGGAGCTGATCGGCCGGCCTACGCCCCGGCCCCGGCCTCGAGACCCGTCACGTCGTAGGACATGAGGATCAGGTCGTGGGTCGCGTCGTTCGGGTCGATCACCCAGTCCGCGAGCAGGGCTTCGATCGAGAAGCCCAGCTTGTGGAACATCTGGCGGGCGCCGCGCTGCTCGCGGGCCATCTGAGCCACGATCTTGGTCAGTCCGATCTGCTGGGCGAGTTGGAACACGTCGTGCGCCAGGTGGCCGCCGAGACCGACCTGCCGGACCTCGGGCAGGACCATGATCCGGATCTCGCCCAGGTGCCTCATCCAGGAGGACTCGCGGCGGTTCAGGCTGCCGTAGCCCACGAGCCGGCCCTCCCGGTGGGCGAGGACGGCGATCCGGAGTCCCGAGTCCACGCCGTCGATCCAGTTGTCGACGACGTTCGGGTCGGTCAGGTCGACGCGCAGGAACCGGAGATCCTCTTCCGGCAGGGCGCGTGCGAAGGCCAGCATGTCGTCACGGTCGTCCTGGCCGAGCAGCCTGAACTCGAAGGGCTTGCCCTTCAGACGGACGGTGCGCGGGTACTCGTTGGCCATGTCGTTCACTCGGCTGCCTCCGTTTCGGTCGCGGGATCCTCGGCGGGAGGCCTCTCCGCCAACCGGTCGAGGTAGGTGGTGATGGCCGCGAAGGATCCGTCCACCGTGTTCTTGAACTGCCGTTGACCGTCCGCGGCGGCGTCACGCCAGGTCTGCATCAGGGTGCGGGCTTCATCGGGCAGGTTCGGGACCTGGTCGATCATCCGGTCGGCGAGTTCGAGTTGCCGTTCCTGCAGCGCAACGATCGCGTTGTAACCGTTCTCGAACGCCGCCTTCTGGAACTCGAGCACCTGCTTCTGGTAGTCGAGCACCTGCTTGGGAATCGTGGGTCTGTCCATCTAGGTCTCCAAGGTCTGATCTGCAAGCGGTCTGGGCCCCGGTGGCGGGTTGCGAACCGGTCGGCGAGGGGCGCTGCCGGTTGCTTCGCGGAGTTCGCTGAGCGACTCGGCGAGCAGGTCGGGCAGTGCGGCGCCGTCCGGACAAGCTCCCTTGTCCACCGTGAGACCGACGTGCAGCAGTTGGTTGTAGGCGAAGAACGCGCAGGATAGTCCCTGGCCGAAGCCGACCGGCCAGGACGGCGTGTAGCCGATGACCGTTCGGCCCGCCAGGAACGCGGGAATCTGGGGACCGGTCGCGTTGGCCACCGCCAGGTGAAAGGGGGGCCGGATCCGGGAACTCATTGCCGCGGCGGCCGCAGCCAGACGGCCGCCGCGCCGCTGCACGCGGGCAAGGCGGGCCAGAACATCCGGGACGTGAGCCGCTCGCAACAGCCGGCCGAGCTGATGCACGGCCCGCAACCGGTGTGCGGCGTCCAGTCCGAGCGGGACTTCGATCGGAAGGAGGCTGCGCCGCTTGCCGCCGCGCCCCGGCACGTCCGTGGCGAGGGCGATCCTCACGTTGCGGCCCTTGACCGGAACGCCGCGACCGGCCAGGTAGCGCTCGAGGGCTCCGCCGACGATGGCCACGACGACATCCGAGAGGGCGCCCCCGAGCCGGCTGCGGATCGTACGAATGTCGGCGTAGGAGAATTCGTGCCGGATCAGGCGCCGACGCCCCTTCCCGGCCCGGTTGAAGGGCAACGGCAGCGGGGGCAGCGCCGCATCGGGCATCGTTTCGTTCAGGGTCAACAGGGCGGTGCGTACATCTTCGGATGCCAGATGCATCGCGCCGTCTACCAGATCCTGTCCCGCACCGGTCCAGTCCTCGACCCATTCGGCCAGTCGCCTGGCGGAGCAGCTTTCGGGCCGCCCGGTGCGGCGGACGCCGTCGCCAGCCATGAGCGGCACCGGCGGATCGTCTCGGCTGTTCCTGGCGCTGGTCTCGAAGAGGACATCGAACAGATCGTTCGTGCCCAGGCCGTCCACTGCTGCGAGGTGCGTCTTGACCAGCAGCGCGTCGCCGCTGTCGTGGTGCTCGGGCAGCAGGTGAACCTCCCAGAGCGGCCGCGAAGGGTCGAGAGGCTTCGTGAGCGCATCGCCTAGCGCCGCGTCCCGTTCGCCGTCGCCCGCAACGTGAACGTGTTGCTCCGGATCGAAGTCCGCCGCGCGCCAGCGCGGGGCACCGAACGGCGCGGTTTCCACGCGGAGTCCGAAGCGGGGCAGGCCGCGTAGGCGCCGGACCTTCCCGAGGAGCTCGCTGCGCCCGATGCTGCCTTCGATCCGCGCCAGACCGGCGATGTGCAGGCCGGGGCTCTGGCGTTCCAGGTTCCAGAGGAACGCCCGGTCCGCGGCGAGCAGTTCGTTGGCGGTCGTCATCGCGCCTGTTCGTCCGGTGCGGGATGGCGGCTCAGAAAGCGTGCCAGGTGGCGGTACGCCAGGGGATTGGCGGCGAGGCCGCTGTGGGTTCCGGGAACCTCCGCGTTCTTTGCGGGATCGTAGAGGCGGGTGTAGCGCCAGGCGACGACGCCGTCGCGCCGCGTGTAGATCGCGAGTTGCGGAATCTCCTCCGGGAAGACACCCTGAACCGCACGCACGATGTCACACCGGCAGTCGCCCGAGAAACACCGCGGATCGCGGCTGTCGTCCCGTTCGACGGCGCGCCGGCGAACGACCTCCGCCAGCCGCATGACCAGCGGGTGGGAGCGGACTCCCCTGATCGGCGTTCCCATCGTGGTCACCGAGGCGACCAGGTCGGGCCGCAGGCAGGCAACGCCGCGGGCGAGCACGCCTCCCAGGCTGTGGCCGACGACGTGGACGCGGCGGCCCGTCTGTGCGGCGGCGGCTTCGAACGTTGCCGTCAATCGATGTCCCAGCCGTTCCAGGCAGTCCGCGTTGTGTCCGATGTCCGAGCGATAGGGCCGGTAGCCGATGCGTCGGAGCCAGCGCCGCATCGGCATCAGGTAACCGTCGGTGCCGGTGAAGCCGGGCACGACGACGACCGCCGCGCCGTCGCCGCGCGGTACGCCGAAGCCGTGGTAGGTCGGCGTCATCGGAAGCACCGAGAACTCGGCGATGGCGAGGCCCTCGAGCCACAGCGGCAGAGCCGCAGGCACGGTGTCGCGCAGCAGGCGCGGGTTGACGCCCCAGATCGGGTTGGTCGGGCGGCGCTGGGCCGATGTCACCGGACGATTCCCCGCACTATGCGACTCCCTTGAGAGGCGGGGCTTCGGGGCTCGAGGCCTCGGCCTCGTCCGCGCCGGCGGCGAAACAGCGCGCTCCCGTCGCTTCCTCGTCGTCGATGCCGGCGGCCTGCCGCAGTTCGGCATAGGAGTCTTCGAGGCACTCCGTCAGGAACCACGAATCGGGAATCAGCCTGGAGTCCACGGTGATGCCGAGAGTGATGCGCTGGTTGTAGGTCAGGATGGCGAGGAACAGCCCGATGTTGTTCGACACGATACCGGCCGGGAGCCAGTCGACCAGCTTGTGCGGTCCGAAGTAGAGGGGGATCATCGGGCCGGGGACGTTCGTCGAAACGGTGTTGAAGAGGGTCTGCGAAAACGGCAGCGTCGCACCCATGGCCGCCATCAGGGGCGGCACCCGGACGCCGAACTGACTCAACTCGTAGAAGGCCTTGGCCTGGCCGGCCTCCTTCAGCTTGTTCATCGCGTCGCGTTCCCTGTTCAGTCGCTCCATCGGATCATCGACGCCCACGAAGAGCGGAGCGATCATGTTCGACACCAGGTTGCCGAGCTGTCCGCGTTCGTCCTCCTCCCTCATGCTGACCGGACACATGGCGCGGAGTTCGAGTCCCGCGGTGTCCTGTCCGCGCGCCCGCAGATAGCGGCCGAGGCCGCCCGCGAGCACGGTGAGCACGATGTCGTTCACGGTGCCGCCCAGCCTGGACTTGACCGCGCGCATCGTCGGGAAGGCGAATTGCGCCCAGGCGAAGCCGAGGTCGCCGCCGACCGGCCGGTTGAAGACCGTGCGGGGCGCAGGAGTGGCGCTGAGCGGCAACGTGGCGCCGCTGGCGGCCATCATCTCCCGGGCACGGTCCGCCATGACGTCGGGCCGCAGGGCGTCGAAGGCAGCCTCGGTCCAGGTCCGGTTCAGTTCGCCCAGACGATGCTGCATCGCTTCCTGCAGCAGGCCCAGGGAGTCGGGCAGGGGTGCGGGTGACCAGGCTTCTGCGGGCGGTTCCGACACTTCATCGGACGGCGAGAAGTCGCTCAGCACCATCGTCAGGTCGACGCCGGAGACGCCGTCGACCATCGCGTGATGGACCTTCCAGAGCAGAGCGGTGTGTCCCGGTATGCCACGAAGGACGATTCCCTTCCAGAGCGGACGGTCGCGGTCGAGCATGCCGCTGTAGGCCTCGGCGGCCGCTCGCGCCAGGATCTGTTCGTTGGTGTCGTCTGGCAGCCAGACTTCGTCGATGTGGTTCTCGATATCGAAGTTCGGGTCGTCGACCCACAGCGGGTGGGAGACGAAGAAGGGCGGAAACACAACCCGCTGCCGGTACCGGGGCAGCAGGTGCATGCGGGCGGCCACCTGCTCGATCACGTGTTCTCTGGAGAACTCGCCTTCATAGACCATGCAGCCACCGATGTGCATGGTTGCGTTGGGGCGCTCCACGTAGAGGAAGGCGGCGTCGAGGGGGCTCAAGAATCGGTTCAGTTCCGGGGCCATCGGGTTCTCCAGAGGACGGCGGATCTGGGAAGTTCAGGGCGGTATGCTGCACTGCTTACTGCACCGCAGCATACGCATCGTTGCACAGAACCGGACGAACGGCAAGAGCCTGCAGACGACGACCGATGGAGTCAGCCCGGCCGGCGCCAGCGGAAGGCCGTGACAAGGATCACTTCACGGGCCGGTTCCACCCGCACCTGAACCGGTGTCGACGACAGGGGAAGCCGCGGTGTGAGGCAGCGGCGCCGCTCGCGCCCCTTCTGGGTTGGCCGGCAGGGGAGAGGGTCTCCGTCGAGCTCGATCGTCACGTCAACCGTGTCGCGCGACGGCGTGCGAATGGCGATCTCGAGAGAGACCAGCGACGGAAGCTGGCCCTCGACGCTGCCTGCAAGCGAACCAGGGTCCACCGAGTACAGGCCTTCCCCGACCGCGGAGAACGGTGCGGGGGCGGGAGGTCCGACGGCCTGGAACGGCTGGCGGACGAGGACCACGGGTTCGCCGCGCAGGCGGAAGAGTCCGGGTTCGAAACGCTGCACCCGGGCGCCGTCGGCGGTTGCCAGCTCCCGGTAGGCCGGATGCTCGTCCGGCTCGAGCCGGGAGGCGGCGAAGAGCAGCACATCGGCCATTCGGGGCTCTGGCGCGGGCTCCTTCGCGAGGTCGTCGGTCCGGATGACGGTAGGCACGAAGGCGCTCTCCCAGGTGCGGGGATCGAAGGCCTGGGCTCCGAGTGGCAACTCGGTGATGAATGTTCGACCCCGCAGCGGCTTGCGGGCACCGGCGACGCGGGCCGCTTCGTCGACAGTGAGCGGAACGTTCTCGTCATGCACGGTGCGGTGGACGAAGTGGGCCTTGGCGACGAACGCGCCGCCGAAGACGAGGACAAGAGCCGATAGCGCGGTTCGACGCACCCAGGCGGGGTGCGCGGCTCGGGCCGACTCGAGGAGACGGTGAATCAGCCAGGCGGCGGCGAGCGCGGCGACGGGAGCGACGATCAGCCAGTTGGGTGGTTTCGGATAGCGGGTGGCGGCCCAGAGCGCTGCCAGGTAGCCACCGGAGAAGAACAGCAGAATCCAGGCGTCGCCGATCGTCGCTGAGCCTCGGGCGCCCGGGAGCGGGGCGGCCGTGTTGCGCGTGCGCAGGACGCTAACGAGGAGCCAGCCGAGCCCGAGCAGGGCGAAGGCACCCAGGATCGGGCTGAAGTAGACGCTGCTCGCGAGGCTGGTGACGACACTGAGCGGCTGGTCGAACCATCCGGAACCCGCCGCCGCCAGTCGCTCCTGGTACTGGGTGACCGTCGAGCTCAGGTGGCGTCGGTAGAGATCGGGAACGAGCAGCAGCCACGGATTGAGAAGCACTATCACGCCGGCCGCGGCGGCGCCCGCCGCGGCGGTCCGCCGCACGACGAGTCCGACGTCCCGGACTCCGCCCAGAGCGATCGTCGCCAGCAGCGGGATGACGAGCGCACCCCCGTTCCACTTCGCGGCCGCGGTGGCTCCGACCATGGCGCCGGCCACGGCAAAGCTCCTCAGACTGCCGGGCGGACATCCGAACGCCCGAAGACGGGTGCTCGGACTGTGACGCTGGTGGCGCGGGGACGCGCCACCAGGGTTCCGAGCCGCCAGCATGGCGTAGAGCGCCACGACCGAGGCGAGGACCATCATGATGTCGGGCTTGAAGGCTCCCGACTGGCGCAGGTGCCAGGGAGTGACCGATAGAAGCAGGACCGCGGTCAGGGCCACACCCGGTCCGAACAACCGTCTGCCGATGAGGTAGAGGACCCAGAGCGACGCGGTGCCCACGACGACCTGAAGGAAGCGGCAGGCGCGGACACCGAAGGGGGTCAGAAAGGGCCTGCCCTGCGGGGCCATGGCCACGGCGGAAGGAGCGGCTCGCAGGCCCGGAAGGGAGCGTGCGGCCTCCCATGTCTTCAGCAGCAGGGCGTGCGGCATGTAGGACAGCGTCGGATAGTGGGCGCGCACCGGTTGGTACTGCCCTTCGGCCAGGATCGCGGCGACGTTGCCTGCGTTGTAGCGCTCGTCCCAGATCCGGTTCATCGTGGGATCGGGCCAGCTGAAGATCAGACGAACCGCGAAGGACCACACGAGGAGCAGTCCCAGCAGCCAGCTCTGAAGACGACTGGCCGGGGGCGGGGTGCCTTCCGGGTTCATTGCGTCAGTCGAGGATCGGATAGCCGGAGTGGGCGGTCAGCTCGTGGAAGAGCTGTTGCAGCCGTTCGAGCACGGGCCGCTGGCCGCCGCCGATCGTCCGGCCGTCGACCTCGGTGACCGCGACGAGTTCGCCCATCGTGCCGGTGCAGAACGCCTCGTCGGCGCGGTAGAGCTCGGCCTGGCTGAAGTCGGTGACTTCATGGGGGATGTCGTTCTCCCGGCAGAGTTCGAGAACCGTTTCGCGGGTGACTCCCTCGGGGCACGCCCTGCAGTGGCTCGTCGTGACCACGCCGCTTCGCACGATGAAGACGTGGGTCGCGTTCGTCTCGGCGACGAAGCCCTGGCGGTCCAGCATCAAGGCGTCATCGGCGCCGGCCGCGTTCGCTTCGATCTTCGCCAGGATCGACTGGATCAGGTTGTTGTGGTGGATCTTCGGGTCCATGCAGTCGGGCGGGAAACGCCGGATCGACGATGTGATCAGGCGGATCGGCCGGGAGCCGTAGACCGGCGCCTTGTGTTCGGCGAGGACGATCAGCGTCGGTCCCGCAATGTTGAGCCTCGGATCCATGCCGGAAGTGATCTTCGTGCCTCGGGTCAGGGTCAGCCGGATGTGAACGTCGTCCCGCATCCCGTTCGCTTCGAGAGTGCGGCGGATCTCGCCGACGATGTCCTCCTGGGTGGGAATCTCCGTGAAGGCCAGGGCCAGCGCGGAGTCCCGCAGGCGGTCGAGATGCCGTTCGAGCTTGAAGATCCGGCCGTCGTACAGGCGCAGCCCCTCCCACACCGCATCGCCCCCCTGGACGGCGGAGTCGAACGGGCTGATCCCGGCCTGATCGCGGTGGATCAGGTCGCCGTTGATGTTGATCAGCAGATCCCGGTTCCTGGGGTTCGCCTTCTGGAGCATGGCGGTCGGATGGCCCTTGGGTCAGAAGAGGAGCCGGTGCGCGGCGAGGTGATCGTAGTGCCACCGGCATTCCTCGAGGACTTCCTCCAGGAAGTCGGGTACCGGTTCGTTCTTGGGCCGGTAGGGAGAAAAGCCCGTGCTTTGCTCGACCGCACCGTACCAGTGCGGCGCCCAGACGCCGTCCGTGTCGCGGCGGCCCGGGGACCAGCTCAGCATCGCCTCGTCGAACTCGGCGCCGACGGCGCGGCAGAGGCTCCTGAGGCCGGCCCGCGGGTTGCCCAGCACGTCGGCCGAGTCGAGGACCGCCGGCGGTCGGCCGAGCCGTTTCCGTTCCAGGTCGAAGAGCTCCCGCTGCTGCGGCAGGCCGGTATCCGCCAGGGTCGGCCGGGGGAGGATGCGGATCAGGGAGGTCAGCATCTCAGCCGGGTCGCGGATCAGGAAGACGTTCGTGAGCCGCGAGACCCAGGATCTGTCCGTCTCCGGCAGCAGGTGATGGGCCATGTGCTTCTGGTAGAAGATCGGCCGGTTCTCCGGAGCATCCTCGGTCAGCCACTTCGTGACCCGCGCCAGGTCGCTGTCGTGATGGGCGAGGATGTCCTCGCGCCCGGGGTGGTCGAGACCGTGCTCCAGCAGGTAGTTCGCGTAGAGCGGCTCGTCGCAGACGAAGGTGTCGCCGCGGTTTCCCCAGGCCCTCAGCATGGCCGTGGATATGTTGCGGGGCCCGGACCACATGGCGATCCGGAGCACTTGTTGTTCGCGCGTCATCTCTCCGATCTCCGCTCAGGACGCGGCCGATGCAGGATCCGCACTGGCCCGCGACCGCATGCGCTCGAACACGGCAGTCATGTCGTCGTGGGTTGCTTCGGTGAGAAAACGCTGGGTCCACATGATCCGAGGCGCCGCGCAAACGTTGGGCGCCGGAGAGTGGAGCAGCCGCATGTCCATCAGGTAGACATCGCCGCGTCGGCCCACGAGCTCGACGACGCGCAGGTCCGCGTCGTCGCTTGGAACGGTTTCACGAAGAAACCGACCGCGATCTCCGGGCTGATTCGACATGAGTTCCCGGAAGTACAGCTCCCGACGCAGGCGAAACGCGACCTGCTTCGAGTTGAGCCACGGAATGTCGTACAGGAGTCGGTGAGCGCCCTGGACTACGACCGTACCGCCCCCGCCGGGCTCGACCGTGTCGAGCAGCGCGAACGCCTGTATACCGGGGATTGTCCGTCGATTCGGCAGCTTCGGCAGATCGACGTGCCAGAAGTCGTGCGGAAGCGCCCAGGCTCCCTCCTCGGGGAGAGTGAAGAGAAGTTGCGGCCACTTCATCATCGGTCTGACCGCTCCGCCTGCTGCTGCTTCGACAGCCGCTTCGAGTGCCGGCGTGACCAGGTCGGCGAGGACGGGCGCGTGCCGTATCTCCTCCAACAACCTCTTGCTCTGTCGGCGGGCGTTTCTGTGGGCCAGGTTCTCGATCTGCCAGGCCTTGTTCCTGCGCAGACCGGCCTGCTCCAGCTTCTCG
Organism: Acidobacteriota bacterium; assembly: GCA_011523565.1. GTDB lineage: Bacteria > Acidobacteriota > Thermoanaerobaculia > Multivoradales > Multivoraceae > Multivorans. The sequence continues at coordinate 4,591 of WTGL01000096.1, read as the reverse complement.
TAGACGAGGTTCCGCGCGCGGAAGGTCAGGCGGTCCGGTAGCAGCCCGGGCAGCTTGACGAGTCCGTTGGTCTCGAACGGTTCGCGGTCGTTCTGGTGCATGGCGTTCGGAGGGCTCGCCGCTTGGCGGCGCGGAGCATATGGCGTCACTTCCCGGTGATAGCTTGCGCCGATGAGCCGGCGGGCGGAGTTCGAGGAGGCACACCCAGAGGTTCACATTCTGTCGCACCAGCAGGCGGGACGGGTGGATCTGGTCATGGGGGCTCTTGGCTGGTTGGGCGACGAGGAACAGGTCACCGCTTGCTCTACTCTCGGCGGCGACTCGAGCACCGTCATGAGAGTCGAGCTGCAGGAGTTGCGCGGCGGCTGGCGCACCGCGGTCCTGAAGCAGTCCCTGCCCTGGCTCCGGCGCGACGAGTCGGTCGCCATGCCGGCTGGCCGGGGGCGTGCCGAGTTCCGCTTCTACCGGCAGGTGGCCCGACTGCCGGAGGCCGCGTCGCACATGCCGCGTCTCCTGGGCGGCGACGAGAAGCGATCGATCCTGCTTCTGGAGGACTTCCGCGGCTCCTCGGACCTGACGGTGCTCTACTGCGGTCGTGTGCTGGACGAGGACGCAGCGGCCGGCCTCGGTTCGTTCCTTCGTGCGCTCCACGAGAGTACGCGTGGATGCGAAGATCGGGAGCTGTCGAATCCGGGCATGAAGGGCCTGAACCACCGGCTCCTGTTCGAGGCGCCGTATGGCCTCGCGGCTCCCGTCGGCGAGGGCCTCGGCCCCGACGGTCCCGCGCTCGACCGCCCGGCGCTCGATGAACTCGAGGAGGGCCTTGGGACGTCGGCGATGGCCATGCGGTCCGATGGGGAGTTTCGGAAGGCGGTGGCGGAACTCGGAGAACGCTACCGCGACTCGGACACCTGTCTCGTGCACGGCGCCTTTCATCCGGGCAACTGGCTGCTCCTGCCGGACGGCGACGTCCGCGTCGTCGATCCGCAGTACGGCGAGTGGGGGGATGCCGAGTTCGATGTGGGTACAGGGCTTGCCCATCTGCTGCTTGCCCGTCAGCCCGAGGAGGTTGTCCGGACCTTCCTTTCCGCGGCCGCGGGCCGTTCCGGCGACGAGCGGGAACCTGACGACACCGGCCTCGAGCAACGGGAGGGCGAGCCAGCGGTCGAGGCCGGACCACCCGGCCTCGACCCGGAGTTGGCCGCGCGCTACGCCGGCGTGGAACTCGTGCGGCGCCTGATCGGAGGCGGTCGGGTCCCGTTGACGGGGGACGCTGGAGTTCGAACTGCCTTGTTGGCTACGGCCCGAACGGCGGTGGTCGAGGGACATCTGGAGGTACTGCGAACATGAAGCGATCCCGCGCACACGCGTCGACGGCCATCGTCGTCACGCTCACGCTGGGCTTGACCCCCGCCTTCGCGCAGACTGGCCACTTCGAGCAGGGCCGGGTGCTAGATGGACCCGGCCATGTGCTCCCGCACCGCGATCGGGTCGAGCCCTTCAACCGCATGCTCGAGGAGCGGCTGGAGACGCTTCTTCCGCGGTTGATGCGCGAGACCGGGATCGACATGTGGCTCGTCATCAACCGGGAGTACAACGAGGATCCGGTCTTCTTCAGCCTGGTGCCGCGGCCTGTGTTCGCCGCGCGCCGCACGACGATGCTGGTCTTCTTCGACCGAGGTACGGAGAACGGCGGGCTGGAACTCCTGACCGTCAACCGCTATCCCTACGGTGCCCTGTACGAGTCGGCGTGGGAGGGCGGTGACCTGGAGGAACAGTGGCAGGGCCTGGGCGAGGTCATCGCCGCCCGCGATCCGAAGCGCATCGGCGTCAACGTCTCGCGCCACTGGCCGGTCGCGGACGGCCTGTCGGCGGCGCTGCACGAGCGGCTACTCGAAGTGCTGACGCCTGACCTCAAGGAACGGATGACCAGTGCCGAGGAGCTGGTCGTGCGCTGGATCGAGACGCGCAGCCCGCTGCAGATGGAGGCCTACCCGCAGATCGTCTCCCTGGCGCGCGGCGTCATCGCGGAAGCGTTCTCGGAGAGGGTGATCACGCCCGGTGCCACCACGACCGACGATGTCGCCTGGTACATCGCCCAGCGCTTCGAGGACCTCGGGCTCGACATCTGGTTCCTGCCCTCGGTCAACGCGCAGCGCCGGGCCACCGATGAGGAAAGCGGATGCGGTGCTGACGAGCCCTTCTGCGGCGGCAGCGGCGATTTCGTCATCCAGCGTGGCGACGTGCTGCACACCGACGTCGGCATCTGCTATGTCGGACTGTGTACCGACACCCAGGAGATGGGTTACGTGCTGCGCCTCGGCGAGAGCGAGGCGCCGGCCGGACTCAAGCTAGCGCTGGCGGCGGGCAACCGCTGGCAGGACATCCTGACGGGCGAGTTCAAGACCGGCCGCACCGGCAACGAGATCCTGGCCGCCACGATCTCGGTCGCCACCGACGAAGGTCTGCGCTCCAGTACCTACACGCATCCTCTCGGCGTCTTCGGCCACGCGCCGGGACCGACGATCGGCATGTGGGACAACCAGGGACCGACGCCGATCCGGGGCGACTGGCCGCTGTACCCGGACACGGCCTACGCCATCGAGGGCAACGTCAAGGTCGAACTCGAGCTGTGGGACGGGCAGGACGTCCAGATCAAGCTGGAGCAGAGTGCCGTCTACGACGGCGACAGGGTCTACTACCTCGCCGGCCGCCAGACCGAGTGGCACCTGGTCCGCTAGAAGATCGCGCTCAGCAGGCCGAATCCTGCGCAGACGACGGCCACCAGCCCACCGACGACGAGCAGCACGACGCCGACGGCGAGGGTCACCGGCAGCGCGATGATCGCGATCGGAATCAGGATCGCGGCCAGCAGGGTCGCGGCGATGAAGCCGATGATCTTGAAGGGCAGAAGCACGAGCTTGAACGCGATCTTCACGACGAAAGCCACGGCGGCGAAGACGGCGAGCAGCCCGAGGGCGATCGCACCGAGGATCAGGATGGTCAGGACTTCCATATCGAGTTGCACTCCTCCTGTCTCAGGACTACGGAGATGAGGCGTAGAGGTTTCGCCGGTCACGGCTCCACCTTCGCTGGCGCCGAAGCTACACTCTCCGCATATGTACACCGCGAAGATCGACCGCAGACATCTCCTCAAGACGGGCGCCGTGCTGGGCGCCGCGGCCGCTGCGGGCTGCATGGACGGCGACCCCGCTACCGGAGATGGGACCGCGTCAGCCGCCGGGACCGCCGTCGAACCCCTCTACCGCATCTCCCTGGCCGAGTGGTCCTACTTCCGAGAGCTGTTCGGACCGTCGGTGAGCGCGCTGGCCGACGGCTCTTTCGGCGATGTCCTCCAGACCGACCCGCGCT
>WTGL01000096.1:0-1209 GCA_011523565.1 Acidobacteriota bacterium | reverse complement strand
CTTCCCGGCTCGCGCCCGCGGCTTGGACATCGAAGCCGTGGAGTACGTGAACACGTTCTTCTTCGACCGCGCTCGGGACGATGAGTACCTGGCCGACCTCAAGTCGCGCTGCGATGGGGAGGGCGTGACGAGCCTGCTCATCATGTGCGACGCGGAGGGCGACATCGGGGCTCCCGATGCTGCGGCCCGCACGCAAACGGTCGAGAATCACCACAAGTGGGTCGAGGCGGCAGCGTTCCTCGACTGTCACTCGGTGCGGGTGAACGCGGCCAGCGCGGGGTCCTTCGAGGAGCAGCAGAAGCTGGCGGCCGACGGCCTTCGCCAGTTGTGCGAGTACGCCGACGGTCACGGCATCGACGTCCTGGTCGAGAACCACGGCGGCATTTCGAGCAACGGAGAGTGGCTGGCCGGCACGCTCGCCTTGGTCGATCACCCCCGCATCGGATCCCTGCCCGACTTCGGCAACTTCCGGGTCTCCTACGAACCGGAGGAGTGGTACGACAGGTACAAGGGCGTCACCGAGTTGATGTCCTTCGCCCGCGCGGTCAGCGCCAAGAGCTACGACTTCGACGAGAACGGCAACGAGACGACGATCGACTACGAGCAGATGATGCGGATCGTCCTCGACGCGGGTTACCGCGGCTGGGTCGGCATCGAGTTCGAGGGGCCGATGGAGGCCGAGGCGGGGATCGTGAAGACGAAGGAACTGCTCGAACGGCTGCGCGACGATCTGGCGCCCGAGTACGCCTGAGCTACTACGCCGGCAACCGCACGCTGGCGGCGGCGTGCGAGCCCGTCGGTGGGGCGCCTTCCGCCTCGAACACGCGACCGGGGCTCAGGATGCCCTTCGGATCGAGCGTCCGCTTCAGCGTCTTCATCAGTTCGATCTCGGCGGGTGTGCGGCTGCGGCTCAGGTGGACCCGTTTCTCGAAGCCGATGCCGTGTTCGGCCGACACCGAGCCGCCGATCGGCTCGAGGTGCCCGTAGACGATCTCCTCGACTGCGCTGCGGGCTTCGTCCGACCGGTCGCCGACGGCGACGACGACATGCAGGTTGCCGTCGCCCAGGTGGCCGAAGACGACACACTGGCTCCTCGGCCAGCGCTCGATCAGGGCGGCCTTGATCCCGGCGACATAGCTCTCCATGTCGGCGATCCGGAGGCTGACGTCGAAGGTGAAGATCGGCGCCAGGTGGTTGAGCTGTTCGACG
>WTGL01000262.1 GCA_011523565.1 Acidobacteriota bacterium | reverse complement strand
GCCCTGATCGTGCTGCCGCTCTTCGTCGTCGTGCCCTACCGGGCGTTCAAGACGCCGGCCTGAGCCCCACACTGGTTCCTCCAAACGGCCCTCAGAGTCGAAGGCCGTATCTTCAGGCCTCCGGCTGACCGGAGTCCAGACTCGCCTTCACCAGCGGCGCCTCGACATCGAACTCCCTGGCGACGTCCAGGCACAAAGACAGGTCCTTGACCGGCATTGCCGGCCAGGTCACGCGCCGCCGGGGCATCGGGAAGTTCTTCGAGACGAAGCTCCGGCCCGTCGACACGTTCAGGATCTCCATGAACCGGTCCAGGTCCATGCCGTAGGCGCAGACGACCTCGCACACCTCCTGGACGAGCGCCCAGGTGCCGAGCGCGATCGCGTTGTTGCCGATTTTCATCGCCTGACCGGCGCCGATGTCGCCGCAGTGCATCGTCGTGCCCAGCACGTCGAAGGCCTCCCGGCACCGGTCGATCGTCGTGGCTTCACCTCCGGCCATCAGGGTGAGCGTGCCCTCCCGGGCGCCGGCCACCAGCCCGCTGACCGGGCAGTCGATCACCTCCACGCCTTTCGATGCCGCCTCTCTGGCCAGCTCCTGGCAGTAGACCGGCGACACGGTACTCATCACCACGACGATCGCGCCCTCGCGCAGAGCACTCAACGCGCCGCCGTCACCGCGGAGCACGTGATCGGTCTGCTCTTCGTCCCAGACAATCGTCATCAGGGTGTCGGCACGCTCGCCGACTTCCCGCGGCGTCCCCAGCTCTTCGATCCCCTTCGCCGCAAGGCGTTCAATGGCCTCGCGGCTGCGGTTGATCGAGCTGACGACCCGAAAGCCGGCATCGAGCAGGCGGGCCGCCATCGGCTCCCCCATGGCGCCGAGTCCGATGAAACCGATTCTGGGTCGTGGCATTGTTCGTTTGCTCCTCTTCTCACGTTGGCAACTCGAGATTCTGTCTGGCTACAGCTCACCGAACGGCAAGGCGCTCGCTCCCTGGCCCAGCGGCAGTCGCACGTCGCCGGGATGAACGACGTACCCGGGGACGGCGGCTTCTCCGAGGTCCTTCTGCAATGTCCTGATCGGGTTGGCCATCGCCGGGCGCGGCGTGGCCGAGACCTTCACCTCGATCGGCACGAGTGTCCCGCCCGCCTCGAGCACGAAGTCGACCTCGGTACCGGCCCTCGTTCGCCAGAAGTAGACCCGGGGCGCCTCTCCGCGGTGAGTCAGCGTTCTTGTGATCTCGGACAGGACCGCAGTCTCCATGATCGGGCCTCCCATCGGCCCGGAGGCCGCATGCTCCGGGTCTCTCAACCCGACCAGGTGGCACAACGTGCCGACATCGGTGAAGTACACCTTCGGCGTCTTGACGAGCCGCTTGCCGACATTCGCGAAGTACGGGCGAAGCACGATCACCTGGTACGTAGCCTCCAGCATCGACAGCCAGGCCTTCGCCGTGTTGACGGCGACTCCGAGATCCCTGGCGACATCGGCCAGATTCAGCAACTGGGCGCTCCGGGCGGCGAGCACCCGAAGAAAGCTCTGGTACTGGTTCAGGTCGCCGACATTGCGGACGGTGCGGACGTCCCGTTCGAGATACGTCTGCATGTAGCTCGCGTGCCACAAGACCGGGTCCCGGCCGGAGCTTGCCGCGAGTTCCGGATAGCCGCCTCGAAGAAAGGTGTGCCAGAGGTCACCGAACGCGACTCCAGGCGCGGCCCTGCCCTCGTGACCACCCTCCCAAGGCAGACCAAGGCCCGGCCGGCCTTCGGCCTCCCGCCTCGACAGAGGAAGGAGCCGGAGAACCGCCGCGCGGCCGGCCAGCGACTCCGTCACCTTCTCGGCGAGCATTAGATTCTGAGACCCCGTCAAGATGTACCGGCCGTGGGCGCCGCGGTCCGCGTCGATTCGCTCCCGGATGTAGGGCAACAGGTTCGGAGCGTGCTGCACCTCGTCGAAGATGACCGGCGGACCGTTCATCTCCAGGAAGCCGCGCGGGTCGTCGAGAGCGGCCGCCCGCACATCGGGAAGACCCAGCGAGAGGTAGCGGTAGCTGGCGCCGAAGGCGCGCTGAAGCAGCGTCGTTTTGCCGGCCTGCCGCGGACCGGTCAGCACGACCGCCGGGAACTCCGAGGCCGCCCGCTGCAGAACGGGTTCCAGGGATCGCTCGATGTAGCGTTGCATCGGCCCGGCCGCTCCGTAGGTGGCAATTATGCGTTTTTACTGCAAAATGTCCACCTGGGTCCTCGTCAGTGTTCCCGGCTCAGTATGTGGACGACGCAGACTTCACCGACGCCGACCATGTGAGCGAGGCCCAACCGGGCGCCCTGGTGCTGGCGGTCGCCGGCTTCGCCGCGCAGCTGCCGTGCAATCTCCACGATCTGGCCGATCCCGGTGGGACCGAAGGGATGTCCCATCGCGAGCAGACCTCCCGACGCGTTGACCGCGCAGTCGCCGCCGATCCAGGTGGCCCGCGACTCGGTGAACGGGCCGCCCTCGCCTTCGGCGCACAGGCCCATCGCCTCGATGTACAGGATCTCCTCGATCGTGAAGGCCTCGTGGAGTTCGATCACATCGAGATCTCCAGGCCCCAGGCCGGTCTCGTCGTAGGCCCTGGACACCGCGTCCCGGGTGATCCGGACGTGCAGGGACTCGCCCGGCGGCGTGAGGGTCTCGCTGTTCGCGACGGAGCACAGCACGCGGAGCGAGCGGCGCCTCGAGATGCCGAGCCGCTGAAGCCCCTCCTCCGACACGACGATGGCGGTCGCGGCGCCTTCACCGAGCGGACAGCAGTGCAGGGTCGTGAAGGGGTCGACGATCGGCGGCGCCTGGTGGACCTCCTCCCGCGTGCACTCCCTCTGGAACTGCGCGTTCGGGTTGCGCGCACCGTTCCAGTGGTTCTTCACGGACACGAGCGCGAGCTGGTCCAGCGTCGTGCCGTGCCTCCGCATGTGCCGCTTCGCCTCCAGCGCGAAGCCGACCGCGGGCGGCGCGGCTCCGCGGACCAGATCGGGAGTGCCCGCGTTCAGCACGGCGAGGCGCGGCCGCAGCACCTTGTCCACGCCCAGGGCGAGGCCGCAGTCGGCGACGCCGCTCGCGACCTGCAGGACGACGTCGCGGAAGGCGGTACTGCCGGTCGCCGACGCATTCTCGACCTGCATGACCGGGATGCCGGTCGCCCCGAGGTGACGGAGCGCCGTCCAGCCGGCCGCCAGACCAAGGTTGGCCGTGCCGCACACCGCGGTCTCGACCGAGGTCCAGGTGATGCCGGCGTCGGCGAGAGCCGCCCGCACCGCCGCGAGGGCCAGGTCGGTGTACGGCGTGTCCGTCGGCTTCCGGTAGCGGTGGAGGCCGACGCCGGCGACGTAGACCGGCCGCAGATCGACCAGGCGCGCGGTCACGCGGCCCCTCCGCCGTCCCTGGCTTCGCCACCCGGGACGGGCCGGAATCGGCAGTCGACCAGGGCATTGCCGTCCTCGTCCTCGCCGCTCGGTACGAGGCAGGACTCGACGCGCCCGCCGGTCTCCAGGTCGGCCCGGTCCTCGGGCGCCAGGACAGCACGGATCTCGACGCCCGCGTCGAGGAGGATCGTGCCCACCGCATAGGGCGCCGGGAAGGCCCTCGAGAAGGTGCGATGCACGATCGTGAAGGCCTCGAGCGTACCCCTGCCCGCGATGGCAGCAGGAGCACTGCGTTCCGGCGCCGCGCCGCAGGACGGGCAACCGAACCGCGCGGCCGGGAAGGCCAGGTGTCCGCACTCGCCGCACCTCGACGCGAGGAGTTCCGGCGGCTTGCCTTCCGCCGGAACGGTATGGAGGCTCGGATGCCGGGCTCGGGCTGCGCTCACGTTTCGATGGCTTGAGGATCCTGCTGCCGGCGCCGTCGCCCCGGCGCTGGCACTCTACTGGCTGCCAACCTACTATGTATCGGCTCCAGCGACTGAACGGAACGGGGTGAAGGGAGATGACCGAAGCGACGTCGGCAGGACCACCCGCGATGCCTCCGGGCTCGCTGGAGGCGTGGGCCGCGGAGACGCCTTTCGCGACGGCCGTGTCCGACCAGCGGCGCTCCGTCGACTGGGCTACCTGGAACGAACGGGCCAACCGGCTGGCGAACGCCCTGGAGCAGGAACTCGGGCTTGCGGCGGGAAGCCGCGTCGCCGTCCGGTTGTACAACCGCGTGGAGTGGTTCGAGGTCGGGTCGGCACTGGCGAAGCTCGGCGCGGCGCCGGTTCCCGTCGGCACCCGGCTGGCCGCCGGCGAGGTCGCCTACATCGTCCGCCACAGCGGGGCTCGACTCCTCGTCACCGACGATCCGGAGGTGGCGCGGGCCTCGCTCTCGTTCCAGGACAACGCCGTCCGCGCAACGATTCTGGTCGGCAGCGACGTGCCGGCCGGCGTTCTGGACTTCGAGGAGTTGATCCAGGACGGCCGGCCGGTCCCGAGGGTCGCCGGTCCGCCCATCGGCGCCAAGAACATCTCCTACACGTCCGGCACGACCGGCCGGCCGAAGGGCGCCATTCGCTCCTACACGCCTCAGCAGTTGCAGGCTCTCGGCGCGGTCGTCGCGACGATCAACTCGAGACTCCGGTTCGGACGCGACGAGAAGCACCTCGTCGTGGCTCCGCTCTACCACGCGGCGCCCTCGTTCTGCGCGCAGCAGGCAAGTCGCGCCGGCGGTCACCTGGTGCTGCACGAGCGGTTCGATGCCGAAGCGGCGCTCTCGGAAATGGGCCGCGGCGTCACGAGCACGTTCATGGTGCCGACGATGGTGCGGAGGATCCTGGCCCTGCCGGAGAAGCACCTTCGGACAACCGATCTCTCCACGCTACGCGCCCTGATCCTCGGCGGCGCTCCCTTCCCAGCCGAGATGCGCGCACCGGCCCATGAGGTCCTCGGCGAGGTCCTGTTCGACCTCTACGGCTCGACCGAGACCGGTTTCGCCACGATGCTCGAACCGGCCGACCAGGTGCGCAAGGCGGCGTCGGTCGGCCGGCCGCTCGACGGCGTCGACGTGCTGCTGCTGGACGAAGAGCATCAGCCGGTGGCCCAGGGCGAACGGGGCGTGCTCTTCATCAGGAGTCCGATGCAGGTCGACGGCTACTACGCCGACGAGGAAGCGACGGCGGAGAGCGCCCACGAGGGCTACGTCACCGCCGGGGACGTGGCCTACGAGGACGAGGAGGGCTTCCTCTACATCGTCGACCGGATCAAGGACATGATCCTGGTCGGCGGCGCCAACATCTACCCCGCGGAGATCGAGCAGGTCCTGCGCACCCACCCCGCCGTCACCGACGCCGCCGTGTTCGGCATCCCGCACGAGGATCTCGGCGAGGAGATCAAGGCCATCGTCGAACCCGTGCCGGGAGCAACAGTTGAGCCCGAGGAGCTGATCGCCCACTGCGGCGAGCGCCTGGCGAAGAACAAGTGGCCGCGCAGTATCGATTTCCTGGCCGAGTTGCCGCGCAATCCCACCGGGAAGATCCTCAAGCGGGAACTCCGCGCGCCCTACTGGGCCGACCGAGAGCGCGCCATCTAGCTGGGGGCGCTCGCTCCGGGCCATCTCAGTCGACGATCGCCTCCCGGATGGCGCTCTCGAAGCCGGCCGACAAGCCCTTGCTACCCTGCTGGATCATCAGCACGGCCGTGATCTCGTTCGCCGGATCGGTCCAGGACACGGTTCCGAACGCCCCGCCCCAACCGAACGCGCCCTTGCCCCGCGCGCTCTTCGCGGCCACCGGGTCGAGCACGACGGACACGGCGTAGCCGAATCCG
>WTGL01000288.1 GCA_011523565.1 Acidobacteriota bacterium | reverse complement strand
GCTGGACTCCTTCGTACCGCCGACCCAGCCGCCGCCGTGGATGTAGATCAGGGTGGGTACCGGCCCCTCGCCGCGGGGGGTCATCACGTCGAGCTTCGACTCGTAGCCGTCCGCCGTCAGATAGGTGATGTTCGGCGCCACCCGGTACTTGCTCATGATGTCGACCGTCACGGAGTCGCTCTGGGCGAGAGCGGGAGCGGTGAAGAGCAGTACGGCGGTTGTGATGGCCGCAGCCATCGCGGCGCTGTGTGGAGTTCGGGTGAGTCGAGTCACTGGAAGCCTCCCTTGTCGGACCGGGATGTGGATGGAGAACGCAGAGTGTAGCGATCAGCCGACGATGCCGCGGCCGCGGTAGTCGGCGAGCTCGTCGTTCGACAAGCCGAGGAGTCCGCCAAGGATCGCGTCGGTGTGTTCACCCAGGAGAGGCGCGCGGCGCGGCGTGAGGTCGCGGCCCTCGATGCGGAAGGGTGGGCCGACGAGTTCCAGGTCGCCCCATTCGGGGTGCTCGACGGTGACGAAGGAACCGCGGGCGCGAAGATGCGAGTCGGCGTAGAGGTCCCGGGCGTCTCGCGAGGGCGCGGCGGCGACGCCGGCGGCGCAGAGTTCCCGGGCCATCCAGTCGCGGTCCCGTTCCCGGGTCCAGGCGCCGACGATCTCGTCGAGTTCGGCCTCGTTCCGCTTCCTGGCCGCGGCGGTGGCGAAGCGGTCGTCCTCCGCCAGCTCCGGCCGGCCCATCGTCGCCGCCAGACGGCCGAACTCGTCGTCGCTGTGCACTTCGATCGCGAGCCAGCGGTCGATGCCCCAGCAGCGGTAGACGCTGTGCGGCGCGGAGCTCCGGTGCGCGTTGCCGTTGCGCTCCGGAATCTCGCCGGTCATCTCGTACTCCAGGAGCACCTCGCCGAGGATCGAGCTGACGCCCTCGCACTGGGAGTAGTCGATGAACTGGCCTTCACCGGCCAGCTCGCGGTGATGAAGTGCCGCCACGATCGAGAAGGCGAGCGTGATCGCGTTCATCAGGTCGACGTCGCCGCCGCTGTGGGTCGGATGATCGTCCGGGTAGCCGGAGATGTACGCGCCGCCGGCAACGCCCTGGTGGACCATCGCGTAGCCCAGGTACTCGGTTTCCGGGCCGCCGTGGCCGCGGCCAGACGAGGAAGCGACGATCAGCTCGGCGTTCTTCCGGCTGAGGTTCTCGTAGTCGAGGCCGAGCTTGACCATGGCGCCGGGGCGCATGTTGTCGTAGACGACGTCGCACTCGGCGGCGAGGCGGAGGGCGAGTTCGCGGCCTTCGCGCCGCGAGAGGTCGAGCGTCAGCGAGCGCTTGTTCAGGTTCATCGTGTTGAACGCCATGCCGGCGTCCGGACCGATCTTCTGCGGCGCTTCGTCCGATCGCGGCCAGACGACGGAACGGCGGGTCAGATCGAGGCGTCTCGGCCCTTCGACCTTGATCACGTCGGCTCCCAGCGCCGAGAGCAGGACGCCGGCGTAGGGGCCGGCCCAGACCCAGGCGAACTCGGCGACGCGGATGCCCTCGAGCGGCAGGGAAGCGGGCGCCGGCGCGGCGGCTGTCTCGGCGTGCGCCGAGGCGACCGAAGTTCCGGCCCCGGCGGGGGCGCCGCCGTTCAGTTCGCTCCTTATCTCCGCCGAATGCTGGTTCAGGAGCGGCGCCGGGCGCGAGACGCGCGGCTTCGAGGCGCCCATCCGGTACGGCCAGCCGGCGTAGCGCTTCGTTCCGGTGCGGGGGTGGTCGACATCGGTGAAGTAGTCGCGGGCCTCGTACTGCCGGTAACCCATGACGTCCGCGGCGTCGTGGATCGGGCCGACGGGAATGCCGAGCTGCGCGGCGCGGTGGTACAGGTCGTCGCGTGTCTGGTCGTGCGCCCAGGCATCGACCTGGGGCGCGATCTCCATCAGGTGGTGGGAGCGGTAGGCCATGTCCTTCCACTCATCTCCCTCGCACCAGGAGGGAGAGCCCATCAGTTCGCGGAAGAGTTCGAAGTGGTGGTCGTCGAAGGCGTTCAGGATCACGTAGCCGTCGCTGGTCTCCAGACGGCCCATGGCGGGCGGACGGTCCGGCACCCGGGACCACGTGGTCTCGTGGTAGCGGGCGCTGGCCAGGAGCGGCGCCACCAGGCTGACCAGCACGTCCTGGATCGACACGTCGACCCGGGCGCCGGCGGCGCCGCGGCGGCGCTCGTAGAGCAGCGCCGCGACAGCGAGCGCCGTCACCAGGCCGCCGTGGTAGCCGGCCTGTTGACCGCCCAGGGTGACCGGCGCGCGGTCGATGTTGCGTGACCGGGCGGGCATCTGGTTGACGAGGCCGCCGCCGTGGGCGAGGGTCAGCTCCCCGGCGGGAGCGGCGGCCCTTGGGCCCTCGAGGCCGTACGGTGTGACCGCGGCGACGATCAGATCGTCCGGTGGCTCGACCGGCGGCTCGCGGTCGGCGATCAAGACGGCGGCGTCGCCGAGAAGCGCGCCGAAGGTCTCCAGGTCGCGGTCGTCGTCCAGGTCGAGGACGATGCCGCGCTTGCTCGTGTTGCAGTACAGGAACAGCGGCGAGCCTTCCGGGTCGGAGGTCTTCGCGGGGTCTGCGCTGTTCACGCGGCGAGTTCGATCGCCGGCCGGCGGCTCGACCTTGATCACGTCGGCGCCGAGGTCGGCCAGCAGCTTGCCGCAGTACGGGCCCGCGACGCCCTGGGCGAGTTCGATCACGCGGAAGCCGGCGAACGGTCCGCTCTTGGCCGCTTCCTTCCTCTCGGAATCTGTCATCTCAGCTTGTACGCCTCCCGTGCCGAGCGCAACCACTCGTGGTCGTCGTCGTCTCCGAAGTAGTAGAAGACCGCCCCGTTGGGGAGCATCAGGACGCCGATGCCGCCATAGCCGAGCATCTGGCGCACCCAGATCTCCTTCGTGCCGGTGCCGCCGTCCGGAACCTGGATCTTCCGGGACCAGACGGAGTTGTTGTACTTGTTCGGCTTGGCCTGGTGGACGGCGTCGAGACCGCGGTCGTCGGGATCTTCCTGCATGGCCGCGGCCAGCAGGTCGGGATGAAGCAGTTGCCGGTCACCGATCCGGCCGCGGTCCTTGTTCAACAGGTTGGCGATTTTCAGAATGTCGTCAGGGGTCCAGAACATGCCGTAGCCGCCGAAGGGCCGGCCGCCGGCCCGGTTCTCGGTGCGCACCGCCTGAAGCGCGCCCGCCGACAGCCCCAGCGGCCGGTAGACCTCGTCGGCGACGAAGGCCAACAGGTCGGCGGGCTCCTTCTTCGTGGCGCCGACCAGACGGCCGAGGTACTCGGTCATCGCGTACGTGAGCAGGTAGGTATCGGTCGTGTGGTACACCCAGCGCCGGCCGGGCGGCTCCCTCGCGGTGTAGGCCAGGGCGCCCCGGAGCCTGCGGTTCTGGTTCTCCACGACGAAGAAGTTCAGTTCGGTGGTCGTGTCCTTCTCGTCCTCCTGGTCGGCGGGATCCCAGTAGTGGCCGGTGGCCATGTCCAGGGCGTGCTCGAAAGTCACGTCCTGCCAGGCGTCCTTCGGCGGCTTCGGCAGGTAGTCCCGGAGGAGCAACTGCGCCACATCGTCGCCGTGGAGCTGAGCCAGCCGCAGCAGGGCCACCGCGGCGAAGGCGGTCTTGGCGGTCGAGTAGGACGGCAGGCGGATCTGGTCCGGATAGGGATAGTCGCCATGGCGCGTGCGGACGGGGCCCGCGTAGTGGATACCCCCGAACGCGACGCCGTGGGCGGTCAGGTGCTTGTGGTCCATGCCGCCGCCGAACGACTGCGGGTAGACCTGGACGCGCGGGTGGTCGTTTCGGATCTCGTCGATCGGTCGCACCGGTATCCGGGCTCGGACTTCCGCCGCGTAGGCGGCCGCGACCGCGTCGGCGTTCGGCGCCTCGCCGGCCGTGTAGCGCGTGGGACCTGCGCCCCACAGGTCGAACCTGAAGTACTTGCAGGTCTCCTGTGTCACCTGGAAGGCTGCGGGCGAGGTACTGCTGCCGTCGAAGAGGAAGGACACGACGCCGTGGTATGCGCAGTTCTGATTGCGCTCGACCAGGGTGATCGGCAGCGACGCCCGGCTGCTGCCGCCGTCTCCGCTCTCGCTCCAGATTCGCCCCGCGCCGACGATCGCGTTCCAGTAGGCGTCACCGGTAAAGCGGAGTGCGCGGTTTGCCGGGATCAGGTGGGAGCCGCTCTGGGTGAGGACGACGTCGAGCCGCGGAACACGGCGCAGGGCGGCGACGATTGGCGGCTCCTGCGCTCGCGAGTAGAAGTCATGGTGAACGGTCCACGAAGACGCGCCACCACCGAACAGTTGCAGGGTCCCGCGCATCTGGTGGCGTGGAGGTGCCGCGTCTTCGGGCAGTGCGAAGGCCGCATTGTCGATCGGCGACAGGAGCTCGCCGGCGTGCAATTGCGCCGCCGGCAGCAGGGTCCGCGCCACGTCGCCCGAGCCGGTCAGAGGGTCGCCGGGCAGGTTCACGGCCGTCGCCGGCGCCGCCACGCTTACCGCGAAGGCGAGCGCAGCGATGGGGGAGGCAGCGGCCATGGCGGCTGATGGTAGCTTGCCCGCCACGGTGCGCTCATGTATATCCACCTGATCGACGGCACCTACGAGCTCTTTCGCCATCACTTCGGCGCTCCGAGCTACCGGAACGACGATGGGCTCGAGGTCGGTGCGGTGCGCGGGGTCGTGTTCTCTGTGCTCGGCATGTTTCGCGATGGCGCGACCCACGTCGCCGTGGCTACCGACCAGGTCATCGAGTCGTTTCGCAACGAACTCTGGCCCGGTTACAAGACCGGCGAGGGGATCGACCCGGAGCTCCTGGACCAGTTCCCGCTGCTCGAGGAGGCGCTGGACGCACTCGGGGTGGCCGTCTGGCCGATGGTGGAGCACGAAGCGGACGACGGACTGGCCAGCGGCGCCGCGATGGCTGCCGCCGACGAGCGGGTGATCGAGGTCCGGATCTGCACGCCCGACAAGGATCTGGCGCAGTGTGTGGACTCCGGCCGTGGCGGCCGCGTGGTGCAGGTCGACCGCCGCCGCGGCCTGCGATGGGATGCGGACGGCATCCGGGAGAAGTTCGGTGTCGAGCCCGAGTCGATCCCGGACTACCTCGCCCTGGTCGGGGACAGTGCCGACGGCTTTCCGGGACTGCGGGGCTGGGGCGCCAAGTCGGCGGCGACCGTGCTGGCGCACTATGTCCACCTGGAGGCGATACCGAAGGAGCCGTGGAAGTGGGCAGTCAAGGTGCGGGGACGGGACCGCCTGGCGGCCACCCTGCGCGAGGAGCGGGAGGCGGCGGAGCTCTTCCGCGAGCTGGCCACCCTGGTGCGCGACGCACCCGTCAGCGGCTCGGTGGACGAACTGAGGTGGCGGGGCGCCCGGCCGGGGCTGGCGGCCATGGAGGAGCGGCTGCGGGCTCCAGGTCTCGTTCGGCAGGCGGACCGGCTGGTGTAGTGCTGGTCGTCCGACCCGCGCGGCCGGCATAGGATCCGTTCCGCCGTGAGACTGATCGACAAGCTCCGCTCCGCGATCTCGGAAGGACGGCCGTTCTACTCCTTCGAGTACTTCCCGCCGAAGACGGAGGCGGGGATCGAGAACCTCTATGCGCGCATCGAGCGGATGGGACGGCTGGAGCCGGCGTTCGTCGACGTGACCTGGGGCGCCGGCGGCAGCACGGCGGAGCTGACATTCGAACTGGCGAACACGATCGAGAACGTGCTCGGCCTCGAGACGATGATGCACCTGACCTGCACCAACATGCCGCGGCGCCGGATCGCGGCGGTG
>WTGL01000306.1:1896-5806 GCA_011523565.1 Acidobacteriota bacterium | reverse complement strand
GCTCTGCGAACACATCCTGCCGCGCACCGACACGCCCGGCGCCCGCGACGCCGGCGTCCACGAGTTCATCGATCTGGAACTCTCGCTCGCCGACGGCGACGAGCAGTTGACCGCGCTCGGCGGCCTGGACTGGATCGACCGGCGCGCAGAGGAGCTGCACGGCTCATCCTTCGTCGCGCTCGACGCGGCTCGCCAACTCGACATGCTGCGCGAGATCAGCGACGAACACGGAGACCACCCGCCGGAACTGCTCGCCGGCGCCGCCTTCTTCAGCGACCTCAAGCGGCGTACGCTGTTCGCCTTCTACACCTCGAAGGTCGGACGCACGGAAGCGCTAGGGCTGCCCGACCGGGTCCGCGTGGAGCGCTTCCGCGGCTGCCAGCACGAGCCCGGGGAAAGTCACCGTAGCAGCGCGCAGCCATAGGACCAGCGAATGGCGGTACCCGTCATTCCCATCGCGATTGGCGCTGGCGCGACAGCCGCTGTTGCGGCCGTGGGAGGTCCGTGTGGCGGGAGAAACCGAAGTTCAGAGGGAAGAACCCCCGCTACCGGCCAAGAAGCCGTAAGCCGTGCTTCTACGTGGGCGAAACCGGACTTGAGCCCGAGCGTCGCTTTGGGCGCCACAAGAGGGACTATCAGGCCGGCAAGGGGTTCGTCAGGGACTTCGGCAAGCGTCTCGTCGTGTCAGCCTCCGTGTCAGCCGATCAGGCCACCGACATGGAAAAGGCGTTGGCACGGGAACTCCAGGCGAAGGGCTGAAGGGCTGCGGCGTGTGGTGGGGCTAGACGGCACGACATGAGGCCGCTTCGCGGAGGACCCGCAGGAGTCGGGGCCTTCTCGGCTGAAACCGGTCTGGCGGTCCTTCTGTCGTGGGCGGCGGACGCTGTCTTCCGTCCGCGCCTCGCCTAAATGGCGGCGTCGACGTCCGTCTGTCCGAAATCCAGCCCGACGTAGAGCAAGGGGCAGTCGTTGGTCCTGGCCAGGTCGTAGGCGAAGCAATCGCCGAAGTTCAGTGCAGAGGCATGCACGCCCTTGCCCCATCGCGCATACGCGTCAGCAACCCGGCGGGCTGCCGCCGCCGACACGCTGACGACCTCTAGGTCCAGGCCGTCGATCAAGCCGGCCATTCCCGAACGCAAGCCTCGGCGGTCGGCCACGATCAACGCTTCGGCGACTGTGGCCGCGGAGATTGCGCAGCGCTCGTTCGCCAGGATCTCGGCACAAACTCCCGCGCTCGGCTCGCCCAGCAGAACGGCCATCAGGGCGGACGTGTCTACAGCAATCACTCGGGCAGACCGCTGTCGCCATAGAGGAAGTCCTGGCTCCGGGCCGCGCTGGCGCCGACTTCCGCCTTGCCGGCGGCGGCGGCGCGCACGGAGGCGATCACGGCCCGTCGCGCGTCGGGATCGGGCCGCGGCCGAACGGGAACCAGGGCGACCGTTGCCCGGCCATGACGAGTGAGTACCACGTCGTGGCCGGCTTCGGCGCGCCGGACAAGTTCGGTTAGCTTGCCCTTGGCCTCGGATACGGAGATTTGCATTGGGAACAGCCTCGGGGCATCGGGTTCAGGTGGCCCATTCTGGACCATCACGTAGTCCATTGCAACCCGGAGCACAGGATGGCAGTGCCACTGATATCCGCCGCCGGCGGCCAAACCCGAGCGGGTCGGAGCGGGCCAACGAACTGTAGACTCGCATTGATGACCGCTCCGTCGCAAGCCGGCACGAACACTCTCGACCCTGACGTCCTGGAGGAGATCGTCCGGCGCATCGTGGACGTCGCGCAGCCGGAGGAGATCATCCTCTTCGGCTCGGCCGCGCGGGGCGAGATGGGACCACACAGCGACGTGGATCTGCTGATCGTAAAGGATGGCGTGCGATCCCTCGACGTCATGAAGGCGATCTACAGGAATCTCATGGGTGTGGGAGTCGCCGTCGATGCACTGGTGGCGACGTCGGAACATGTCGAGCGGTATCGCAACAGCCACGCCCTGATCTTCAAGCCGGCCCTGAGCGAGGGACGGACAATCTATGAGGCGGCCTAAGGGCCCCCTGTAACTCCCGACCCAGGAGACCCAAGAATGTGTGACGACAGAACCGATGCCGAGAACGCCACGTACCTGCGCGGGAAGCGGCTGACCCGCCGGGAGTTTGGGGCCGTCTCGGCTGGCGCCGGCCTCACGATCCTGCTGCCGCGGGCGGCGAACGCCCAGAGCGTGACCGCATCCGAGATCGAGGTCGAGACGCCGGACGGCGTCTGCGACAGCTTCTTCGTGCATCCCGCGAGCGGCGCCCATCCGGGTGTTCTCATCTGGCCGGACGCCTTCGGCCTGCGGCCGGCGATGCGACAGATGGCCACGCGTCTCGCCGAATCCGGCTACTCTGTCCTGGCCGTCAACCAGTACTACCGCTCGAAGAGGGCGCCCGTCGCCGAGGGAACCGACTTCGCCGCCTTGCGTGAGACGCTGGGGCCGCTGAGGGCTGCGCTGAGTCCGGAAACCAACGTGACGGACGCGAAGGCCTTCGTGAGCTTCCTGGACAGCCAGTCGTCCGTCGACAAGGACCGGAAGATGGGGACGATGGGCTACTGCATGGGCGGTCCGATGACGATGCGGACCGCGGCAGCGATCCCCGACCGCATCGGCGCCGGCGCCTCCTTCCACGGCGGCGGCCTCGTCACCGACCGGCCGGACAGCCCGCACCTCCTCGTGGAGAAGATGACGGCCCACTACCTGTTCGCGATCGCCGAGAACGACGACCAGAGGCAGCCCGAAGCGAAGGACGTGCTGCGCGAGACCTTCGAGAAGGCGGGCCTGCCGGCCGAGATCGAGGTCTACGAGGGGGCGATGCACGGCTGGTGCCCGCCGGACACCCCGGTCTACCACGAGGCCCAGGCGGAGCGGGCCTGGAGCCGTCTCCTGGCCCTGTTCGAGCGCGCCCTGGCGTAGCGCGGAACGCGGCGTCTCGGTCAGCCGCCGCACGCGGCGGCCTGACCGCCTGCCGCCTCCACCGCCAACTCGATGATCACGATCTACCACGTGCCGCGCACCCGCTCGGCCAGAGTCATCTGGCTCTGCGAGGAGCTCGACCTGCTCTACGAAGTGGTCCCGGTCGACTTCAGCCCGGAGTACCGCAAGTCAGCCGAATGGCGGCGGCTCAACCCGATCGGCAAGGTGCCGGCGATGACCGACGTCGACGCGGACGGCAGTCCCTTCACGATGATCGAGTCCGGCGCGATGGTCCACTACATCCTGGAGCGGTACGGGGAAGGCCGCCTGCAGCCGCCCGCGGGCAGCCCCGAGAGCGCGCTGTTCCTGCAGTGGTCCTGGTTCGCCGAGGCGAGCCTCGCCCGGCCGCTCGGCGACATGGTCCACCACCGCATCCTCAAGCCGGAGCCGGAGCGCATACCCGCCGTCGTCGAGGACGGCCGGGAACGGGCCGAGATCTGCCTCGACGCCGTCGAGGCGGCGCTCGAAGGCCGCGACTACCTGCTCGGCTGTGAATTCTCGGCCGCCGACATCATGATGGGCTACTCGCTGGCCCTGGCGCAGCGACTGGGCCTGCTTGACGAGAGGTACCCGAACGTAGTCGCTTACATGGGCCGGCTCAAAGCCCGGCCGGGGTTCCAGATCGGGTTCGCCGACGCCAAGCGATCAGGTCCCCTGCGCGACTGATCTGATCTCGAAGCCGGCGCTCGGCGCCGGATGCGGCGAAGACGCCGGTGCACCCGGTGGGAGCAACGCTGGAAGGTGCTTCAGTCGGACGTGAGCCAGGGCCGACGCGTCGGTTCCATCACGACGTCGCCCGCTCCGCCCGGTCTCCCGGCCAGCGGATGGTGCCAGCGAAGACCCTCGAAGCGCGCGAAGTCCCTGTCCGCCGTGGCCAGATCGCACCCGGCCTCCATGACGATC
>WTGL01000306.1:1241-1886 GCA_011523565.1 Acidobacteriota bacterium | reverse complement strand
TCGTTCGCAGTCCAACTGGTCAAGCACCTCGGAAAACGAATCGCTCCGGATTCCGGGCCTCAGACCGCCTTCTCCGCCGGTCAGCAGCTCGACACGCTTCGCCGGCACCCGCCGCTCACCTCGCGCGAGTACCTCACGGAGCCCCTCGTCGATCAGAGACGTAAGCGTCCGCCCCGTCCGCGCCGCGTAGCGCTTCGCTTCCGCCAGCAATTCGTCGTCGAGCCGTACCGTCGTTCGCATGCGGGCGAAGCTACAGGGGTGTATGTCGGTATGTCAACCGGCCTTCGTCAGCGCTCGTACGACAGCCTCCTCCAGCTTCTCCGGCGACACGACGTACAGGTACTCCGTGTTCCGCAGGTGGCTCACACGGCCAACCTTCTCGCCGCTCGGGTTGAACACGCCGATCCGGGCGCCGACGTATCGCCTGTACTCGTTCTGGATCACGTGAACCTCGCCGCGCCGCGCGAGCAGGGCCTCCATCTCCGCACGGTCGATGAAGCCCTCGTCGTTGAAGGAAACGACGAGGTGCCGTGCCCGGACCCGGCCCACGATCCGTTCCCAAGCGGCGCGGAACTTCTTCCTGCTGTTGAGGTCGCTCTTGCGCTCCCGGCAGTCAACGCGCTTGCAGGCGACGCCGTAGTGCTC
>WTGL01000306.1:0-1231 GCA_011523565.1 Acidobacteriota bacterium | reverse complement strand
GTAGTGCTCGGGCTTGTCCCAAAGCACGAGGCTCTCCCAGACGTGGTAGTTGCCAAGGTAGCTGTGCTGGTTGTACGGCGGATCGAGATAGGCGATGTCCGCTTCGAGGGCGTCCACGGCCTCGGCGGCGTCCATGCGGTGCGCCCTGCCCTTGCCCGCCTCGGCACGCGGAGCGATCTCCGGCAGCCGTAGCTCCAGGTCATTCGAAGCTCGCGGGGCCCACTGCTTCAGATAGGCCATCTGCACGCCCGTCGTGCTGTCGACCCGGTCGGCCGCCTCCATCAGGGAAACGAGCACGATCGCCCGGAGTTCCGGGTTGAGGTCCTTCCGCTCGATCTCCTCGCGGATGGCGTCGACCCGGGCGCCGTTCTTCGGCTGCAGGTAGCGGCTCTTCTCGCAGAAGACCTCCGTGAAGTAGCCGGGCGCTGGCGGCAGCCGATTGAACTCCTCGATCAGCAGCCTGGCCTGCCCGAGCTGCTCCGGTGTGCCGTCCGCCTCGACGTAGCAGCGGGCGATCGCCTCCGCGCAGGCCAGGTAGTCGTTCGCCAGCACGCGGTACTGCCGCCGCTTCAGCGCGGCGCCAACCCTGGACGTGCCCGAGAACAGGTCGAGCACCGTGCAGGCCGGCCGAAGCTGTTCGAGGACGTCGGCGATCAACGGCACGAACTGCCGCTTGGAACCGAGGTACTTGATGGGCACGACGCGGCAGAACTACCGGCGCAAGCTCCTAGGGAGACGACACGTCGTAGGCCAGCAGTTCGTCCCAGTTGCGGATGTAGAGCACGCCGTTGCTGACCACGGGATGGGCCCAGCTCGGGCGGCCGCGGTTGTCGACGTTGAAGCGTCCCAGTTCGACGTAGCCGTCGGGAGTCGCTTCCGCCAGACCGGCGAGGTACCTCTCGCCGAGCAGGAACAGCTTGCCGTCCGCGAGAGTGAGCGAGCCCTTCCCGACGCTGCGGTCCCGCCAGACGGTCAGGCCGGTTTCGAAGTCCACACACACAAGGGCGCTGCCGAAGAAGCCGTAGAGATGTCCTTCGTACAGCACGACGCCGCCGTGGTGGTTGCGCAGTCGGGACTCGAACCACGCCTGGACGGTGCGTACGTTGTCGCCGGCCACCCGCAGGCGGAGCGCGCCGCCGCCGGTGCCGTAGTCCGAGGTGTAGAAGACGAGGCCTTCCGCGTAGATCGGCGTCGCCGCGTTCGCCGTGCGGTTCGACGGCTCGCGGTAGTG
>WTGL01000131.1:5400-5994 GCA_011523565.1 Acidobacteriota bacterium | reverse complement strand
CGGCGTGTTCAACGGCTTCTGCGGCGCGGAGTCGGGCATGGTGCCGGTTTCCGCGGCGGCACCGTCGATCCTGGTATCCCAGATCGAAGTGCAGAAAAAGGAGAAGAACCAGGATCGACCACCCCTCCTGCCCGCACCAGTGGGAGACATCTAGCCATGCGCCTGTCCTTACACAATCGCAGGTCGGCGGTGGCGCCGACGCCTCTCGTGGCCGCGTTCGTGGTCCTCTCACTCGTCCTGCTCCCCGGGGCGAATGCACAGGAAGAACCCGAACTCAACGTCATCATGCAGGCGATGCGCGACGAGCTGGCGCGCAGCACGGAGCAACTCGAGCTGGAGGGACTCGAAAAGCCCTACTTCCTCGCGTACACCGTGCGCGAAACCGAACAGTTGAACGCCGCCGGAAGCTTCGGAGCACTGCTGTCGAGTTCAACCAACAAGAGCAGGCGACTGAGCGTCGAAGTGCGCATCGGCGATCCCTCCTTCGACAACACGAACTTCGGCTCGATGTCCCTCTTCCCATCGAGCTTCGCGATGGGAGGATTCCTGCCGCTGGAGAACGACTACCGGGAGATGAGGCGGCAGATCTGGCTC
>WTGL01000131.1:0-5390 GCA_011523565.1 Acidobacteriota bacterium | reverse complement strand
CGCCACGGACCAGGCCTACAAGGCCGCACTGGAGTCGCTGGCCGAGAAACGCGCTGTGCTCCAGAACGAAACGCGGGCCGAGGACATCGCCGACTTCTCATCGGAGGAGCCGTTCACGTACTTCGACCAGGCTGACCCGGACCTTCCGCCCCGGACGGCGCTCGAAGAACTCGCCCGGGACCTGTCCGCCGCGTTCCGGGACCTGCCGGAAATCTTCAGTTCCAACGTGTCGGCCTCAGCAGGCAACCGGCGCACCTACTACCTGAACAGCGAAGGGTCCGCCTTCATCCGGTCAGACCCCACCGCTTCGATCGTCGTCGAGGCCCGCACCCAGGCCACGGACGGTACGGTTCTGAACGACTCCGTAGCGGCCCGCGGCCGTTCCTGGGACGACATCAGCGACCGCAACGCCCTGGATTCGCGCGTCGCCGCCATGGGCGCCAACCTGACCGCTCGACGTTCCGCCGAGGGCCTCGATCGCTACAGCGGCCCCGTGCTCTTCGAGGGTCAGGCCGCCGCCGAGTTGTTCGCTCAGGTGCTGGTGCCCAGGCTACTGGGCAACCGGGTACCCGACGCCGAACCGAACTTCGCGCGCATGCTGCAGCAAAGCCGCAACCCCTTCCTCGACCGGATAGGGGCCAGGGTCCTGCCGCGCTTCCTCAACATCCACGACGACCCCTCCGCCGACGGCGACGGCTTCCTCGGTGGCTACCCGGTCGACGACGACGGCGTCGAGGCGAGGTCGAAGGCCCTGGTCGAGAACGGCATCCTGAAGTCTCTGCTGACGTCCCGCAATCCGGTCCCGGGAATCGAGAAGAGCACCGCGAACCGACGCGGAGAAGGTCCGGCGCCAAGCAACCTGATCGTCGCCTCGAATCGCGGCATGAACCGCGAAGAGCTACTCGCCGAGTTCATGCTGCTGATCGAGGAGCGGGGTGCGGACTACGGAATCGTCGTCCGCCGCATGGGCAAACCCGAGTCCGGGGACGATCCGGCGTCGGCCTTGAGCTTCCTGCGCTCGGGACCCCAGGCAGGTCCGGGGCTGGGCAACACCAGCCTCGCCTACAAGGTCTTCCCGGACGGCAGGGAGGAACTGATTCCCAAGGCGGAACTGGTCGCCGCGACCGAAGCAGCGTTCCGCGACATCGTGGCCGTGTCCGACACGGCGACCGTGTACAGCTTCACCCACACACCCGCCGGTGGGCTGATCCCGTCCTTCCTGGCAGGCGCATTCAGTGCACTCGGTCTGGGTGAGGTCGTATCCGTCTCGATCCCCGATCTGCTGTTCGAGGAGCTGAGTCTGCGCAGACCGTCCGGGAACGCCCCCCACCTGCCGGTGGCGAACCACCCTTCCTTCGATCCCTAATGGCCGGGCGGCTCGCTCAACCCCCACAACGCGGACGTTGCGAACTCCAGGCTGTTTCCGTCCGGATCGCGAAAGTAGATCGATCGTCCCCGGCTGCCTCCCCAGTCGATCTCCTGCTCGACCGGAACGTCGTGGCTCTCGAGATGAGCACGCCAGAGGTCGATCTCATCCTCCGTGACCCCGAACGCAAGATGACCGGGTCCGTGCGATCCGTGGAGCCCGAGACCCCGTGGGGTCAAGTCCGGGTCGGAAGTCGCCTCCGGGTTGAAGAGCAGAACCATCTGGCTGCCGCAGCGGAAGAAGACGTGCCGCCCTTCCAGCTTCGAGTGGAGGGTCAGGCCAAGGACCTCCGAGTAGAAGTCCTCGGCCGCGTCCAGGTCGTCAACGTAGAGACAGGCCTCGAGAACGAAGTCGAGTTCTCCCAACGATCTCGCGCGCGGCATCAGCCAGCGCTCAGCTCGTCGATGCGCCAGCGCATCTCCCGCTCGTAGCGTTCCTTGCCCGGGAATCCGCCCGCGCGGTACTGGATCCGACCCTTCGGACCGATGACGATCGTCGCCGGGATGCCGGTGATGTTGAAGTCGGTCGCACTCCCCTCGTCGAACAGGGTCGTGAACTCGTACCCGTGCTCCTCCAGGAAGTCCCTTGCCAGGGACCGGTCCCTATCGGTCGTGATCGCGAGAAAGACAACATCCTCACGGTCGGCATAGCTCCCGGCCAGCTCGGCGTAGTGCGGAAGCTCGGCGCGACACGGGCCGCACCAGGTGGCCCAGTAGTTGAGCACCACGGTCTTGCCCGCAAGGTCGGAGAGGCGCCAGTCCTCCCCCAGTGTGTCGGCAAGCTCGAAATCCGGCGCCTCCGCGTCCAGCGGCCGGCCGACGAGTCTTTCACGTAGTTCGGCGCGCGCACGTTCGGCGGCTGCGGCGATGTCCGCGTCCAGTTCCGTCTCTGACTTTCCGATTCGGCCTGCCGCGGCGAGCGCTTCGTCGCGGTAGGGCGGTTCATCCCTCAACCCACGTGCAGCCGCGTGCCACGCCAGGGCGTCGACCAGCATCTCGTACCCTTCGGCGTCGCGCTGCTGCTCGACGAGAAACTCACCGAGGCTGGCCAGACGGTCGGCGCGCTTCCAACGAGCCACCGCGGACCGCAACGCCTTCTCCGCTTCGGAAGCGCGGTCCAGCCTGTGCAAGGCCCGGCCCCGCGCCCGCTCGAAGCCGGCCCACCAATTGTCCATGGTGGGTTCGAACTCCTCCGTCCGCGTGCCGGGAGAGATGAGGCCGCTCCGGCCCTCCCGGATCCGCGCGATTCCCTGGTCGGCAAGGCGCAGAACTTCGTCCGGACGCTCGTCGACGGCCAGGAGGTGGTAGATCGCCTCGCCATAGCTGCCGAGCGCAAACTCCGTATCCAGCCGGGCAAGCCGTTCGGTGAGGTCGATGATCTCGTCGAGAAGAGCATCGTCGGCCAGAGAGGCGAGCCGACCCGTCGTCTCGTCGGGCGAAGACCCTTCGGCCGGAGCCGCCTCGGAGCGCTTGCGTCGCTCCGATTCCTCGACGAGCAGACTGACCCGGAGACTCATGGGAACCGTGGCCGTCACGAAGTCCTCGTTCTCCCAACGCGGCGGGAACCGCTCCAACCAGCGGTCGAGGATCTCCAACTGCACGTCCGCCGGCTCCTCGCTTGCCGCGAAGTAGTCCTCGTAGAAGATGTCGAAGTGCGCGTAGTTGGCAGCCAGGTGCCGGGCGGACGGGACTTCCTCCAGTCGCTCCAGCCACCTTCGCTTCGCCTCCCTGTCATCAAGCAGCGAATGGCCGTGAACCAGCACGTAACGGAGCAGGCCGGTCTCCGGTTCGGAGGCGGCGCCCTCCGCGGCCTCGGCCGCTTCAACCAACTGGGCGCGGATCTCGTCTTCGAGAGCGGCCACATTGTCGTCGTCGCCGCTTGACTTCGCCTTCTCGAGCCTGGCTCCGGCCCGATGGATCCGGAACACAGGCGAATCGCCCACATCAGGCTCGATCTCCTCAAGGATCTGAAGCCAGGCATCCGCGTCGTTCAGACCGTCCGCCGCGTTCTCCGCCTCGAAGTACAGGGGTCCCAGATCCGGGAACCTCCGCACCGCCTCGCCCGCGGCCTCGATGGCCTGATCGAACCAGTCCCGCCGCCCCCTGAACGTCCCACCCCAACCGAGGGAGTACACATATTCCTCGTGTACGCGTGGATCGTCGGGAGCAAGGGCCAACGCCCGTTCGTAAGCGGGAATCGCCTCCTCGTACTCGTGAAGAACCATCGCGGTTCGCGCGTAGGCGTAGGCGGCGGCAGCGTGGTCCGGGTCGTCAGCCAGAACCGAGGCGAAGGCCGCCTTGGCATCGTGGAAGAAGCCCTCCTCGAACTTCGCGCGTCCGTCGGCGAGCCGCTCTTCCAGCGACGAACTGCCCGGCTGGCAGGCGAGCGCCGACGCCAGCGCAGCCCAGCCCAGCATGAGACCGATGAATCGGATACGAGTTGATCGTCGGAGAAACGCGGTTCGATTCGACATTTTGCCCTCCTACCGATCAACAACGGCAGTGTAGCTGCCACCCTCCAGGCCCGTAGTGTCATCGGACGGGACCGGCCCCGGCGTCGCTTGCCGGCTGCCGCCGGCGCTCTCCGCCGCCAGTTCGTCCAGGAGCCGGGCTGTGTTCCCGGCTCTCCGCGCCTGGAATCGGGCCGTCTCGCCCAGCAGACCGACGCGCCGCCGGTGAGCGAGTTCTTCGCCCGCAGCAAGCGTCGCCAACGCGCCGAGAGTCGCCTGCGCGTCCTGCCCCAGCAGGCCTTCGAGGGCGAACCTGCGCTCGCCGGCGCGCAGGCCCAGGCCGAGTTCGCGCGCCGCCCTGCCGAGCGCGGCCCGGGTCAGGATGACGCCGGAGCGCACGGGAGCAAGCAGCGCCTCGAGGAAGCCGGGACCGCCCTCCGCCCGCGGGTCGGCAAGCCCGGGTGCGGCGCGAAGGTGAGCGGACAGCACCGCCGCCGGCTCGACACGTCCGGCTTCCTGCTCCAGGGTCTCCCGCAGCAACACCGACCAACGCCTGTAGCCACCCACCGCCAGTTCTTCGACGTGGTCGAGATAGGCGAAGACCCACGGCGCGATGTGCTCGTGCAGGAGTGCCCGCCGCGCTTCCGCGGCAAGAGCGCCGCCCGGACCGGCCGCTTGCCCCTGCTCCTCCCCAAGGGAGGCGTACAGGCTGAGCAGGACGCCGAGGTGATCCGGCTCGGCCGGAGGCGTCCGGCCCACCGCGCGCCAGAAGCCGGCGATCCGCTCTCGCGCCTCGCCGCCCATCCAGCCCTCGGGACCCAGGTAGATCGAGGCGTACGGCGGCAACTGGAAGACGAAGAGCTCCGCGTACGCCGAGCCGTCGATGCCGTCGCCCAGGCCGAGCAGACCGGCGACCCGAGCGTGTTCGTGTTCCGGCGGTTCAACGAAGATGGACAGGGCGCGCAGTAGCTCGACCGAAGTCATCGCGAGCCTCCAGCCGCAAGCTCCTGGAACCGGTAGGCCTCGCGCGCCGGCCGCACCGGGCGCAGTATCCACCAGGGTCGCCGCATCCCGCCCGGAGAGTTCCTGCCGGCTGGCCGCACGAGTTCCAGCCAGCGCTCGAAGTGCGCCCGCGAGCGATCGGTGTCAACCGAAACGTCACCGTGCCGATCGCTTGGGGCCGCCGGCGCAACGCTCACGGCCTGGTGCCAGCAATGCTGCCCGGAGACCGGGTCGGGATGCACGGCGTGGGTCAGGTTCTGATGCACGCCGACATCGGTCCACCAGACCCGAAGCGTGTCCGGATCCTCCGACCGAAACGGGCCACCGCCCCGCTTCGGCGCGAGCGACCACTCCGAACCGCTCTGGCCGAGCGCGACGGTCATCATGCCGAGGCGCTGGCCCGGCTGCCCCTCCGGCTTCCAGCGGCCCATGTGATGGCTGCACGCAACGACGCCGGGGCGGATCCCCTCGGTGATCCACGCCCTGACCACGAAGTAGCCGAGGTCGGTCGTG
>WTGL01000190.1:3550-6079 GCA_011523565.1 Acidobacteriota bacterium | reverse complement strand
CCTGTCGCAGGTCGTGCAGTAGAGACGGAACGCGGTCTCGGCCCAGTGTTCGGGATCGGCGGCGATCTCCTGGCCGCGCACGGTGCGGATGGCGATGCCCTGTCTTGCCGGTTCGCGGCGCTCCCGGCGGCACTGGGTGCGGCGCTTGGAGCGAAGCCTCAGCAGCCAGTCATCCGGCGTCCGGTAATCGTAGTTGTGCCAGTGATACTGGACCATGACCCGCTGGGAGAGGCCGGCGTCGGCAAGGGCTGGAGCCTCCCGGTCGCTGTGGTAGAGGACGTGGACGGAGGCCACGCCGACTTCCCGGGCCGTGTGGGTGGCAAGCTGTACGAGGAGCCTGGCGGCAACCCCCGGGTCGACGTCGGCGGCGGCCAGGATGCGGCGCCCGGTGACCGGCGAGAAGGGCACGCCGACCACCAGCTTCGGGTAGAAGCGGCCGCCGACCGCTCGTACCGCGTCGCCGAAAGCCCAGTCCCGTGAGAAGTCGCCCATGCCGTCGTTCTTGATATAGGCGGGGGCGGCCGCGATCAGGTCGGCGTCTGCGCCCCAGGCAGTGAGGTGGAAGGGCAGCCAGCCGCGGTCGGGCGCCACGCAGCCGGTTCGTTCTAGGGCTTCGAGAAACGTCCAGGACAGGAAGGGGCGGTCACCGGGCCGGAGGAGACGGTCCCAGGCTTCTTGCGGAATGTCCGCGATCGACTGGACGATCCTGAGTTCGACGTGCCGCTGCTCGGTGCGGTCTCCTGCCTGGGCCGCGGCATCGTCCATCCGGCGAGTCTTGCACGGCCGTCGCGACGCCCGGAGGGTCAGTAGCCGAGCGCCGCTCCGTCCTTGCGCGGGTCGGAGGCGCCGTAGAGAGTTCCGTGCCGGTCGACCCTGATTGCCTGGGCGCCGCCGAACTCCGCGCCGCGGGCGCTGCGAACGCGGTGGCCGATCGCCGCGAGTCCCTCTACGGTTGCGGGCTCCATGCCTCGCTCGCACAGGAGGTCGAGGCCGGCCGTGTGCCGCCATCGGGGCCGGTCGATCGCCGCCTGGAGGGGAAGTCCGTGATCGTAGTGGCTGGTCAGGAGCTGCACGTGTCCCTGGGGCTGGAACGGTCCGCCCATCACGCCGTAGCAGAGTTCGAGTCGGCGCTGGTCCAGGACCATGCCGGGGATGATCGTGTGGAAGGGGCGCTTGCCGGGGCGGTACTCGTTCGGATGGCCGGCCGCCAGGCTGAAGCCGGCGCCCCGGCAGTGGAGCATGATGCCCGTGTCGCCGCCGGAGTTGATGAAGGAGGCGGCGTTGCCGTCGCCGTCGACGACGGCCAGGTAGACGGTGTCGGAGCCGACCGGGCCCGCGCCGGTCGGGATGCGGCCGGGAGCGGCCTCGTCCGCCGCCCGCCCGGGGTCGATCAGGCGACTCCGCTCGCGGGCGTAGGCCTTGTCCAGCAACTCGGCCAGTGGGACGCCACCGGCGCTCCGGAGGGGCTCGCCGTCCGGGTCGCCGACGTGGGCGTGAAGGTCGGCGTAGGCCAGCTTCTTCGCCTCGACCAGCAGATGGGTGTGCTCGGTTCCGGCCACGTCCATCGAGGCGAGGTCGAAGTTCTCGAGCAGGTTCAGCATCAGGAGAACGCCGAGCCCCTGGCCGTTTGGCGGCAACTGGAAGACCTCCCGGCCGCGGTACATCGTGCCGATCGGTTCGACCCAGGTCGACCGATGCCGCCGGAAGTCCTCAAGTTGAAGGAAGCCGCCGGTGTCGCGCGCGTACCGGACGATCTCCTCTGCGATCGGACCGTCGTAGAAGGCGTCGCGCCCGTCTTCCGCGATCTGCCGCAGAGAGCGGGCGAGCGCCGGCGACCGGAAGACGGCTCCGAGTGCCGGCGCATCGCCAGAGGCGAGGTAGTGCTCCGCCGCCGCGCGGTCGTGGCGGAGTCGCCCGGTGCAGGCCGTCCACATCGACTGGACGCGCTCGCTGACCGGGAAGCCCGTTTCGGCTGTCTCGATCGCGGGACCGAGCAGATCGGCGAAGCGAAGCCGTCCGAAGCGCTGGTGCGCGGTGTGCCAGAGATCCACCGCGCCGGGGACGGTCACGGCCGGCCAGGAGTCCGGATCGATCGCAGGGCCGGCGATGTCGGTTTGCTCCATAGCCCGGGGCGAGCGGCCGCTGCCGTTCAGACCCAGGAGCTCGCCGCGTCCACCGTCGGGATCGGCGAGGTGGTAGAGCAGGAAGGCGTCGCCGCCGATTCCGGTCATCATCGGCTCGACGACCGCCAGCATCGCGGCCGCCGCGACCGCACCGTCGATCGCCGAACCGCCGGCCCGCAGCATGTCGAGGCCGGCCAGGGTGGCGGCTGGATGGGACGTCGCGACCATGCCCCGGCGCGCCATCACGACGCTGCGTCCCGCGCGGTGGGGACTGGCCAGCCGGGGTGGACGAGCGCTAGCGGAAGACGTCAAAGGTGCGGTTGAACTTGACCGCCAGGCTCCGGTCCGGTGTATCCAGGCCGAGCAGGCCGAACTCCGAGATCTCGTTGTAGACGACGAAGAGTCC
>WTGL01000190.1:2132-3540 GCA_011523565.1 Acidobacteriota bacterium | reverse complement strand
ACTGAAGCGGACGTTCGTGTTCACGCTGTGGGTCAGGTCGTTGTACTGGATCAGCGCCTGGAGGAGCAGGCTGGTGCTGAAGGCGTAGGTGACGCGCAGGCGCCCCAGGTGGGTCTTGAAGGCGCCCATGGGAAGGTCGATGTCGTTGTAGGACCAGCTCAGCTCGGACGTCAGGTAGTCGCCGAGCCGGATGCTCAGGGACGGATCCAGGACGAGCTGGTTGCCGCCGAAGAAGCCGCCGCCCTGGATTCGGGTGAAGAGGCTCACGGCCCGGCCCCGGTTCGTGTTCATGAACAGGAAGAAGCCGTGGTCGTCGTACTCCCCGGCCGGTACGTTCACGATGCCGGCGAGGGTGAACGGTTCGAGGAGCCCCTCGTAGCGGCCGCCGGCGGAGAGACTGATCTGCGCGCCGCTCCGGAATTCGACTTCGCCGCCGACGGAATAGCGCTGCGTCTCCTGGTAACCGTCGAAGTTCCAGAAGCCGTCGTAGAAGACACGCGGGCCGAACTCCTTGACGCGGCCCTCGCCCGCCGGGCGGAAGCGGCGCCGGGCGTAGCCGTTGAGCTGGCGGTAGCCGGAACGGCTGAGGAAACCGACCTCGGGGTTGAAGTCCTCCCCGATCTCGGCATAGCCGAGACGCCAGCGCCAGAACGGGGAACTGTAGCCGCCGTCGAGGCCGAAACCATGGTCCCGGCCGGTCAGGCCGGGGGTTTCCGTCAGGGCCGCCCAGCCCGAGATGTCCGTGAACTGGCCGATTCCGATCTGGCCGTCGACGGCGTAGGTCCGGTTGTAATCGCCGTCCGGTGCCAGCGAGCCCGTACCCTGGCGGTTGACGACGAGCACGCCGGCGCGGCTCCGGTTGCGGTACTCGCGGCCGAGCCTCGCGACCGTGAAGTTGTTGCCGTTGACGTCCCCCAGGTCGTCGGTCTGCATGTTCAGGAAGCCGACGTTGAAGCCACCGGCCCTGCCGGACAGGCGGGCGCCGCCGAGGATCGGCACGGGCACGCCGCCGCTCAGGCCGATCCGCCGGCTGAAGAAGAGCTCGGTGCCGCCCCGGAACGAGGACCGGCCGCCGACGCGGAACAGACCGGAGTTCTCCAGGAAGAACGGTCGCTTCTCGGGGAAGAAGAGGCTGAAACGGTCCAGGTTGATCTGCTGATCATCGACCTCGACCTGGGCGAAGTCGGTGTTGACGGTGACGTCGAGCGTCAGGCTCGGAGTGACGCCATACTTGAGATCCATGCCGATTTCGCTGTCGTCGGCGCTGCCGTCCACGTTCTCACGCCCCGAACTCAGGACGTAGGGAGTCAACTGCAGATTGCGCTGGCGCGGCGGTTCCACGCCGACCAGGTGTCCGGCTTCCGACACCCGGAACAGGTCGTGCTGGCGGCCGAGGTGGGCCCAGAAC
>WTGL01000190.1:1469-2122 GCA_011523565.1 Acidobacteriota bacterium | reverse complement strand
ACTCCCGCCGCCGCCGCGGCCCTGGTTCGTGAACTGGCCGTCGTACTGGATGCCCGCGATGTTCGTGCCGAAGACGAAGCCGTTCTGCCGGTCGCCGAACGTGTCGAGGATGACCCGGAAGCTGTCCTCGTTCCTGAGAGACGCGTCGCGCCGGCTGTCCGAGATCGCCAGGGATGCCGCGTCCCGGTCGAAGCAGACGACGGCGAGGTAGAGGTTGGCGTCGTCGAAGGCGATCCGCACCTCGGTCCGTTCGCTCGCCGGTTGGCCTTCGAACGGCTCCACCTGCTGGAAGCCGGTGCCGAAGTCGACGTCGAGCCAGAGCTCTTCGCCGAGCACGTCGCCGTCGATGATCGGAGCCTCGGCGAGCCGCTGGGCGCGCAGACGGGGACGATCGCTTCGCATCTCGACCTGCGCCACCGCGATGACGTCGCCGGCCGCAAGGAGGGCGATCAGCGCGAGAGCGCCGCGCGAGAGCTGGTGTCGCGGCATCGAACGATTGCGGTGCGGGTTAGCGTTCGGCTGGCGGCTGGACGGCGGGAATCGCCAGCTCCCGGGCGCGCCGGTTCAGTTCTTCAAGCTGCGGTCCGGTCAACTCGGATACGGCCTCGAGGATCGGCAGAAGTTCCGCCTCAAGGTCCTCGAAGCGACGTCGC
>WTGL01000190.1:713-1459 GCA_011523565.1 Acidobacteriota bacterium | reverse complement strand
GTACTGGTTGTCGATGCGGGGCTGGAAGTTCAGCGCGTCCTGGGAGACGCGGCTCCGCGACTGGATCAGCCGCTCGTCGAGCTCCCCGGCTCGCTCCAGGATCGCCTCGACGGCCGGTCTCAGCTCCGAGGCGCCGGCCTCGTCGAGGCGTTCCTCGAGGGCGCCGGCCTGTTCCCGGACGCTGCGCAGGCCGGCGATCGCGTCGTGGGTCGCCGTCAACCGCGCCGACAACTGGTCGAGCATCGCGTACTGCTCCTCCAGGTCGGCCTGAGAGATGTCTTCGAGCCGTGGGTCGGCGAGCACCTCGAAGGTCCGGCTGTCCGACCAGTCGGCTGTCGCGGCCCGGGCCTCGCCACCTTCATCGGTCCGCTCTTCGCTGGCGGCGACCGTCAGCGTCGCCCGGTAGGTCCCCGGCGGCAGGTAGGGGCCGCCGGTGTACGACAGCGACATGATGGCGCCCTCGACCAGGTGGGGCGCCTGCCCGCGCAGGTTCCAGACCACCCGGTTGAGCCCGGCCTTCGCCTCGAAGGACTCGATCCGTGGGCGCTCCTCGTCGCCGCCCTCGACCTCCTCGCCTTCCGGCAAGGACACGAAGCGCCTCAGGACCCGGTCGCTGCCATCAGGGGAGATCACCAGTTCGACGCGGCCGGCCGGCTCTTCGGGGAGGTCGAACCAGATCGAGGCGCCGTTGGCGAAGCCGCCGCCACCGCCGGGCCGGTCGATGCGGACCACAGGTTCGGGAGAGA
>WTGL01000190.1:0-703 GCA_011523565.1 Acidobacteriota bacterium | reverse complement strand
CAGCACCAGGTCCGGGTTGCCGGCGTTGTGGTGAATCAGCAGGTCGGTGATCGGCGTGCGCGGCAGGTTCAACTGGAACGACTGCCAGGAGTCGCCCCCGTCGAAGGAGGCGTAGAGACCGAACTCGGTGCCGGCGAAGAGCAGGCCGGCGGCTCCCGGATCCTCGCGCACGACGCGCACGAAGTGGTCGGCCGGCAGACCATCGGTCACGGTGGTCCAGCTTTCGCCGCCGTCGTCGGTGCGGAAGATGTACGGCGTGTAGTCGTTCATCCGGTAGCGATACACCCCGACGTAGACGCGCCGCGGATCGTGGTGCGAGACGTCGATGGAGTTGACCGTGCCGTCGGCCGGCATTCCCGCCGGCGTGACGTCGACCCAGGTGACGCCGTTGTCCTGGCTGACGTGGATGCGGCCATCGTCGCTGCCCGCCCAGATCTCGCCCGCCGTCCGCGGCGACTCGGCGAGCGCGAAGACCGTGTTGTAGACCTCGACGCCGGTGTGGTCGTGCTGCACGGGTCCGCCGGGCACACCCTGCTTCTCGTCGTCGTCGGTCGTCAGGTCGGGCGAAATCGTCTCCCAGGTCCAGCCGCCGTCGCGGGTGCGATGGACGTAGTTCGACGTGTGGTACACGACATCGGGATCGTGCCGCGAGATGAGGATCGGCGCGTTCCACTGGAAGCGGTAGCGCAGGTCGCGCGGCGCG
>WTGL01000129.1:4300-6114 GCA_011523565.1 Acidobacteriota bacterium | reverse complement strand
GCCGACGGCCGGCTGGACGGCGACGAAGTGGTGGCGGAAGTGACCCGCATGGCGATCTCGGCGGTGCTGAACCGCAGTGACCCCAGCAAAGTCGGCGACCCGGAGACCGGGTAGCTGGCGAAGGAGACGCGAGAATGCCCTGCAAGGAGATCCGAAAATGAAACTGCTCGTCTGCCTCAAGCAGATTCTCGATCCGGACGTCCCGGCGAGGGACTTCGAGATCGACCCGGCGGCCAAGGCGGCGAAGCGCGGCGGCGCGAACCTGGTCACGAACATCTTCTGCGAGAACGCGATCGAAACCGCGCTCCAGTTCCGGGAGGCGGCGCCCGACGCGAAGATCACGGCCCTCTGCTACGGCGAGTCCACGGCCGAGGACTGCCTCCGCAAGGCGATGGCCATGACGGTCGACGAGGCATGCCTGGTCCAGCGCGACGGCAACACGAATCCCGACGCCGCGGCCGTGGGCAAAGTGCTGGCCGCTGCAATCCAGCGCCTCGAGCAGGACGGCGGACCGTTCGACGCCGTGCTGGTCGGCCGGGAATCGGGCGACTGGGGTACGGGTCAGACCGGCGGCGCGCTGGCTGAGGAACTCGGCAGGCCGGTGCTCGGGTTCGTCGAGAGCCTGGCCCCCGGCAACGGCAGCGTCACGCTCCGCCGGCAGACCGACATCGGCATCGAGATCGCGGAGGCCGAACCGCCGTTCGTGGTCACGATCACGAACAACGAGGACAACGTGCCGCGCATCCCGAAGACGCGGGACGTGATGATGTCCTACCGCAAACCGCTCCAGAAGCTGACCCTGGCCGACCTCGGACTGGACAGCGACGAGATCCGGAATGGCTCCTCCAACTTCGAGGTCGAGGAGATCTTCGTGCCGACCGACGAAGTCGAGTGCGAACTGGCCGAAGGCGACACCCTGGACGAGCGGGTCGATCAGCTCGCCCGGAAGATCCACGAAGTCGTGGCCTCGATCGGCTGACCCGGACAGGAACCCAGGCAGCAAGGACGGAAGGAGAGAACCGATGGCGAACGTTGCAGTCTGTGTTCTGGGCAGTTTCGGCTACGACCGCGCCGCGCAGGGCGCTACCGGCGCCGGCCGCGCCCTGGCGGAGAGCCTGGGCGGCGAACTCCATGTCCTGGTGATCGGCCCGGCCGACGACGGCGCGGTCGCGTCGCTCTCCGCAGTGGCCGACCGTGTACTCCTTGGCGACAACGAGGAACTCCGTGACGTCCAGCCCGAGCAGGCGCTCCAGGCAGCCGAACAGCTCCACGCGGCAGGCGGCGGCGACTACGTCGCGATCCTGCTCAGCAACGACACCTACAGCCAGGAGATTGCGCCGCGCCTCGCCCATCGCCTGGGCGGCAGTTCGATGGCCGACGCGGCGGCAATCCGGATGGACGGCGACCACCTGCTGGCCCAGCGCACGGCCTACGGCGGCAAGGCGATCTCGATCTACCGCCTGAAGAAGCAGCCGTCCGTCGTGTGGCTGCGCGCCCGCGGCTTCGAGCCGGCGCCCGAACAGGCGTCGGCAGGCGAGGTCACCGCCGTCGACCTCGCTCTCGATGCCGCGCGCATCCGGATCACCGGCCGCGAAGTGACCGCTCAGGAAGGCGTGCGGCTCGAGGATGCACAGGTCATCGTCTCCGGCGGCCGCGGCCTCGGCGGCCCCGAGCCCTTCCAGGAGCTCAGGAGGCTCGCCGACACGATCGGCGCCGAACAGGGCGCCTCACGCGCCGCCTGCGACGCCGGCTGGGTACCTCCCAACTGGCAGGTCGGCCAGACCGGCAAGAAGGTGGCGCCCGAGCTCTACATC
>WTGL01000129.1:1768-4290 GCA_011523565.1 Acidobacteriota bacterium | reverse complement strand
CCAGCACCTGCTCGGCATGGGCGACAGCAAGGTCGTCGCCGCGATCAACACCGACGCCGACGCGCCGATCTTCAAGCACTGCAGCTTCGGAATCGTCGAGGACTACAAGCAGGTTGTACCGCTGCTGACCGAGAAACTCCAGGCGATGGCCGGGTAGTCCGGCGCACGCAGGTGAGCCGCAGGTAGCCAGGCGGTTTCCCGGACCATATGCAGAAAGACGCATAGAATGAGACGGCCGTGATTCGAACCTCCTGCTCCTTCTGCGCCGTGGCCCTGGTCACCCTTTCTTTCGGACCAGCCCGGGCGGCAGGGGCAGGCGACTTCCCGCAGGACAGCGCAACGGCACGGGAAGTAGAAGAAGCGGTCCTTGGCGGTTTCGCCCGCGGGATGCTGCTTGGCGCGACGGACACGCTGGGCCGACGGTTCGCCACGGGGCCGGGTCGAAACCGCGTGAAGATGAAGTCGCTCGACCGTTGCGAAGCCGGGCGCCGGAACCGCGTCGACGTCGAGCGCATCGGTCTGGAGAAAGACCCGGCAGCGAGCCACGAGGAATGCGGATCGGCCGCTACGGCCTTCGACTTCTCGACGGACAGTTTCGAGTTCGTCCGTCGAGTAGAGGCGGTCGACGAGGAACGCCCGAACGGCACCCTGGCGCTCTGGGGGGCCGGGGTGCGCCGGTCGTTCCGCGGACGAACGGGCGGGGGCGCGTATGCGGTCGAGCCCGAACTGCCCTTCGTCGGTGTGGACTACACAGCCGGTCGTCTCGTGCTCGGGACCGCCGTGTCCTGGCTCGACGCCACCGGGCGATACCGGCTCGCGGGCGCTGGCAGCGGCGCCGTGCGTCTCGATCTCAGCGGCGTCTACCCTTACGCCCGCTACGCGTTGGGTTGCCGCGGGCCTTCCCGGAAGGCGTGCCGGACGGAACTCTGGGCAGTGGGCGCCATGGGCCAGGGGGACCTCGTTCGAGGCACCGATCCGACGGCGAGCGCTGCTCCGTCGTCTGACGCGCGCATGCGGCTCGGCCTCGCCGGCTTCCGCCAGCGCGTGGCGAAGGCCGGATCCCTGGAGTTCGCTCTGCGCGCCGATATCGGCACCGCCGTCATCGAGGGAGCCGACCACTTCGGCCGATCAGCCGGAAACCCCAGCCTCGGCGGCGACGCCGGTCGGGGACGGATCGGTCTCGAAGGCTCCCTGACCCGCAAGGTGGGCGCGCTCGTCCTTCGCCCCTTCACCCAGGTGGCCCAGCGCTATGACGACGGCTCCTCGATGAGGGGAACCGGGACCGAACTCGTGGGCGGCCTGGAAGTCGTTTCCGCCGATGGCCGGCTGCGCGTTCACGCCACCGGCCGGACTCTGGTGACCGAGGGCAGGGCGCGCTACGAGGAAGAGGGCGTCGGCGCCACGATCGAGCTTCGTCCGGCGACGAAGGACGGCGAGGGACTTTCGCTGCGGGTCGCCCAGCAGTTTGGCGGCGCGGCTGCACACGCGAACGCCCTGTGGCGCTCCGACTCTCCTCGCTGGATCGGAATGTCGGCTGACGCGCTGGCGGCCGTTTCCGCTCGCAGGACTCCTGGATCAGCGCACACCCGGGCCGAAGTCGCATGGGGAGTGGGAATCGGCGCGTCCATGGTGACGCCGTTCGCCGAGGCTGTGGCCGAATCGGCGACCGGGCGGGAGCACCTTCGCCTCGGCGTCCGCCACTCGATGCGCAAGGGTTCACCCCACCGGGTGAACGTGGAAGTCACCGCCGAGCGTCCGCACGTCGCACTCAGCAGCAACCTCGCGGAGTACCAGCTCGGCGTCGCCGGTCAGGTCCGCGTGCCGCTCACGACCGCCCGCCGACGATGACCTGGTGCGCCTTGAGCCGGAGCGCGTTGATCCGGATGAAGCCCCGCGCGTCCGTCTGGTCGTAGCCGCCCTCGACGTCCATCGACGACAGGTTCTGGTCGTAGAGCGAGCTCGGTGACTCGCGGCCGAGGACGGTCACTCCGCCCTTGTAGAGACGGAGGTGGACGGTGCCGTCGATGATCCTCTCGGCCTGGAGAAAGGCGGCACGAATGAACTCCATCTCGGGCGAGAACCAGAAGCCGTTGTAGATCAGTTCGGCGAACTTGGGCGACAGGCCGTCGCGCAGGCGCTGGACTTCGCGGTCCATCGCCACGCCTTCGAGGTCGCGCAACGCGTGGTGGAGGATGGTCCCGCCCGGCGTCTCGTAGACACCGCGGGACTTGATGCCGACAAAGCGGTTCTCGACGATGTCGATACGGCCGATGCCGTTGCGACCGCCAAGTTCGTTCAGGTACTCGAACAGGCCCAGCGGATCCGACTGCTCGACGCCGTTCGCGCGGTCGGCGACCCGCACCGGACGCGCGTCCCTGAACTCGATCTCGATGTCGGTCGGCTCGTCCGGGGCGTCGAGCGGCGAAACGCTGAGCGAGAACA
This sequence comes from Acidobacteriota bacterium, assembly GCA_011523565.1. Lineage (GTDB taxonomy): Bacteria > Acidobacteriota > Thermoanaerobaculia > Multivoradales > Multivoraceae > Multivorans. Next base: position 1,848 of record WTGL01000129.1, on the reverse strand, counting down.
TGTCCTCGGTCGGTGTCTGCATCGGATCCTCGAGCAGGCCGGCCTCGTAGCTCTTGTGCATCAGGTTCTCGTCCATGCTG
>WTGL01000129.1:1175-1695 GCA_011523565.1 Acidobacteriota bacterium | reverse complement strand
CTCCGCCTGTCGGCGCGCGATCAACGGCCGCGCCAGGGCGGTGCCGAGCAGGTAACGGTTCTCGTAGACCGCGTTGCCGGCGATTGCCGGGTAGATGAAGTCGTTCACGAATTCGCGGCGGACGTCCTCGACGTAGACCTTCGTGGCGCCGATCGCCTCCGCCCGGCGGGCCTGGCGGTCGAAGTCCTCGCGCTGCCCGACGTCGACGATCACGGCAACGACGTCGAACCCCCGTTCCTGCAGGGTGCGCAGGATGACGGACGTGTCGAGACCGCCGCTGTAGGCGAGAACGGCTTTCTTGCTCGGCATGGCTGGCTGGACCTCCTTCGGAACCGGAGACCGCTCCGGGCCGGCGGGAGACTATCCGGGCAACGGTCCGCGGTGAAGCTCCCGTCAGTCGTCCTCGACGACTTCGGCCGGAAGCAGGCCCACCGCACCGCTCAGCCAGAGTCGCCAGCGAACGCGAAACGCAAGGAAGATCGCCACGAAGACCAGCCCGAAGGTCAGGCCCCACCACACG
>WTGL01000129.1:0-1165 GCA_011523565.1 Acidobacteriota bacterium | reverse complement strand
CACGCCGCTTGGGCCGAGCCCTCTCTCGAAGGTCAACCAGGCGCCGGCCGGCATGCCGATGACCCAGTACCCCACGAGCGCGACGGCGGCGGGGAACCGCGTGTCGGCAGCTCCCCGGAGCACACCGGCGGCGGCCACCTGCAAGCCGTCGGCGACCTGAAACAGGCCGGCGATCGGAATCAACGCGGCGGCCGCGGCGATCACTCCCGGCACGTCGCTGAAGGCGCGCGCCAGAAGCTGCGGCAGTGAGAAGAAGACGATGCCGAAGGCGATCATCACGCCGGCGCCGAGACTGAGGCAGACCAGCGCTGACCGGCGGGCCCCCACCGGATCCCTGCGCCCGATCGCGTTGCCGACACGCGTCGTTGCCGCGCCGGCGAACCCCAGGGGCACCATGAAGGAGATGGACGCGAGGCTGATCGCTACCTGGTGGCCGCTGAGTTGCGCCTCTCCCAGGCGACCGATAAGCACGGCCGCGAAACTGAACACGGTGACCTCCAGCGACACCTGAACCGCGATCGGCACACCCACGAACAGGAAGGGACGCAGCGCGGCCGGCCGCAGCCAGGACCACCGCCAGCCGCCGACGTAGCGGCGCAGGTGACGCCATCCGAACGCCGCGACGACGATCAGCATCACCCAGCGGGATCCGGATGTCGCGTAGGCGGAGCCCCGCACGCCGAGCGCCGGGAATCCGAGATGCCCGAAGATCAGCGCCCAGTTCGCGATCGCGTTGAACACGTTGGCAACGCCGATCGCGATCAGGGCCGGCCGGACGATGCTCATCGCCTGGAGCGTCTGTCGCAGGCACATGAAGAGAAGGAACGCGATGACGCCGGGACCGATGCCCCGAAGGTACGCGGCGGCCGGCTCCACGATGGCCTGCGGTTGACCCGTGAGCGGAAGCACTCGATCCAGTCCGAGCACGATCAGAGTTGCCGGCACCGACAGCAGGACCGCCATTCCCACGCCGCGGCAAAGCACCCTGCTGATCTGCCGGTGATCACCGGCGCCGAACGCCTGCGCCGCCATCGGGTCGATCGCCAGCAGGATGCCGATGAAGGACCAGATCACGGCGATGCTGAGTGCGTTGCCGATCGACCCCGCGGCCAGGTCCGTCTCCGACACGCGGCCCAGCATCATCGTGTCGACGGCGCCCATCAGC
>WTGL01000065.1:4309-6125 GCA_011523565.1 Acidobacteriota bacterium | reverse complement strand
CGACAGGTGCATCGTCATCGACCTCCGGGTTGCCGCGGGAAGATAGCAGGGTCGAGTCGAAGCAGAGCGATGTCGGACGCACCCCTCCGGCCCGGCCTGGGCTGGAAGCCTCGCCAAGGATTGGCGGTTCTCCTACGTCAAACCGATGAGCGAGGATGGGAGACGCGGTGCAGGTGACCGTTGACCGGGGATGGGGCCCCGCCATGGGCGCTACTGTGACGATCGTGCCGAGGAGTGACGAACTGGTTCGGGCTGCTGCCGCGGGTGATCGGAGTGCTTTCAAGGAGCTGCTGGAACTCCACTACGACCGGGTTTTTCGGTTCTGCTTTCGGTTGACGGGAAGTCGGGAGGAGGCGGAGGACCTGACGCAGGACATCTGTCTCGCCCTGCCTGCGAAGCTGAAGAGCTTCCGCGGCAAGGCACGGTTCACGACCTGGCTCTACCGGGTTGCCATGAACGCGGCGCATGACCGGCGGCGCCGGGCCGCGAGCAGGACGAGAGCCGCCGAAGGCTGGGGGGACTGGGAGGTGAACCGCCGCGCGGAGGCGACAGGCAGGGCCGCGGATCTCGACTGGCTGCGTCGCTCGATGGCGGCGCTGCCGGATGATCTACGCGACACGGTCGCGCTCACGATCGACGGCGAAATGACTCACGCGCAAGCTGGCGAGGTGCTCGGGATCTCCGAGGGCACGGTGAGTTGGCGGCTCTCGGAGGTTCGGAAGCGTCTACGGGCGCTGTGGCAGGAGGAAGGGCGACCATGACCGATCCACTCGACGACCTGAAACGCGCATTCGAGCGCGGCACGCCTGAGCCGGACGCCGAGAGGCGGAGGGCGACCCTGGCCCGGGCGATGGAGACTCTCGACCAAGCCCAAGATTCTGAGGTTGAGCACCGTCGTACCGGCGACCGCACCGTTACCTGGGCGGGAATCGGACAGGGAGTACGACACATGCTGAACGCACTGAGTCCTCGACCCGTACTTGTTGCCGTCGGCATGCTGGCTGCCGTCGGCCTTGGCGTGCTCTTCGTGACCGTGAGCCGGAATGCGGCACCGGGGCCGCCGGTCGTCGTGGCGGATGCTGGCGCGGTGCCCGAGCCGGTGGCGGCGGGCGGCGCAGAGCCGGTCGCGGCTGCCGGATCGACGGTTGGCGGACGAGTGGTTGACGACGGGGGCGAGCCCGTGCCGGGTGTGAGCGTAACGCTGTCAGGTACCAGCGGCGACAGGTTCGGGCTGACGGACAATGGCGGCAACTATCGCTTCCCCGACGTCGTTCCGGGGGACTACTCGGTGAAAGTGGCGCTGGAGGGCATGGGAGAGGCCGATGCCGCGGTCCACGCGGCCGCCGGAGATCGCAGTTCGGTCGACTTCACGCTGCAGGCAGCGATCAGGGAGGAGGCCGTTACGGCGATGACTCCCGTGACTGTCACGGCCGAGACGCCGGTTGTGGACGAGTGGAGTGCCCTATCCAGCAGACCGGCACCGGCTGCTGCACCGCCGCCGGTCGCCGAACCTCCGGTGGTCGCCGAATCTGCGTTGGTCGTCGAATCCGCGGTGGTCGCGGAATCTGCGGCGAGGGAGAGGCGGATGAGGCCAGCCGCCTGGAGCGCCGCGGAGCCACCTCCGCCGGAGGCTGTTCCACCGCCGCTGGATGTGAGGATTGCCCGGCCCACGAGTACGGAGGCCTTCGCCAACGAGCCGGCGAGTCCGGTCAAGGTCGCCAGCGAAGAACCCGTCTCGACCTTCTCGATCGACGTCGACACGGCCAGCTACTCGGTCGTCCGTTCTTCGCTGACGAACGGCTACCTGCCTGCGCCC